>NZ_JBVJJA010000081.1:0-17296 GCF_055586005.1 Micromonospora sp. NPDC051924 | reverse complement strand
CCCCCCCCCCCCCCCCCCCACCCCCCCCCCCCCCCCCCCCCCCCCCCCCCCCCCCCCCCCCCCCCCCCCCCCCCCCCCCCCCCCCCCCCCCCCCCGCCCCTCCCCGGCTCAGGGGTAGCTGATCACCGGGCTGGTGCCGTACGAGCCGACCACCGGGGTGCCGGCCTCGTTGATGGTGCGTTCGATGCCGCCGCTGCCGTCGAGGAAGACCGTGATCGCGTCGTGGAACCGGACGCCGGCCCGGCGAGGCGCCTCGATGGCCCGGTCGCAGCGGATGTCCACGCCCTGGTTGAAGTACGAGTAGACGCCCAGCCCCCACGCCTCGTGCTCGCGCACGTGCCCGGCGACCTGGTAGGAGGCCCAGCCGTTGCCGGTCGGGCTGCGCCAGGCCGCCTGGCTCGGCGGGTCGTACGGCAGTTCGCTCTGGTAGAAGACAGTGCGGCCACGCTCCCCGCGCCACACCGTCTGCCAGCGCTGGTAGTGCTCGACGAAGAGCCCGTACGCGGTCACGTCGTCGCCGTTGACCACCACTCCGGTGTCGGCCGTGTTGACGGTCCAGCCGATGGTGCCGGGCTTGCCGTGGTCACCGCGCCAGGCCCAGATGTTGTCGATCAGGGTGTGTCGGCTGTTCACCACCAGGCTGGTGCCGGCCCTGCCGACGTTCGGGCCGCCGATCCGGAAGAAGACGTCCTGCAGCGAGATCGGGTTGTCGGCGTGCGACCGGTGGCTGTGCGGCTTGCCGACCTCGACCAGCACCTCCGACTCGACCGGCCCGGCGTCGACCAGCACACCGGCGACGCGTACCCCGTCCACATCCTCGATCCGCAGCGCCGCGTCACCGGTGGTCGGGGCGAGGCTGGGCATGCCGATACCGAGCACCACGGTGTCCGGGTGCTTGACCCGCAGCGCCCGGTCCAGGTGGTAGACGCCCGGGGTGAGCAGCAGGTGCCGGCCCCGGGACAGTTCCTGGTTGATCCGCTGGGCCGAGTCGGTGGGCCGGGCGACGAAGAAGTCGGCCAGCGGCAGCGAGGGCACCGACCGGGTGCCCGTGCCCCAGGTGGTGCCGGCGGTGTCGTGCCGCAGCGCGGGCACAGCCACCCGCCAGCCACCGTCACCGTCCACGAAGAGGTACGGCTTCTCCCGGGTCACCGGGCTGGTCGGCAGGGTGGTGTAGGGCGGGTTCGGGAAGCCCTGCGCCGGCGCGCCGAGCACGCCGGAGAAGACCTGGTTCCAGACCCCGTTGGTCCAGTCGCCGCCGAGTTCGCTGTCCCGGGTCAGCCACTGCTGCTGGGAGCCGTTGATGGTGATGCCGTCCACCTTGGAGTCGGCGATGTACCCGCCGCTGGAGTAGCCGCCGTTGCCGGGCTCCAGCCAGAGGATGCCCTTGATGTGCACCCGGCGCATCGGGGACGCCTGGGAGACCGCCCACTGGTTCGACCAGTCGGTCGGGGTGACGGCGAGGTTCTCCACCGAGCGCCAGAAGTTGGTGAGGGCGGAGATCCCGGCGGGCGAGTTGGGGTCGGGCTGGCCGATCACCCGGACCGCGCCGTGGATCTCCACGTCGTCGGGGTGGGCGCCGAGACCGGCGACGGTGGTGTAGTAGCCGAGCCGGGCGTTCACCTCGTACCGGCCGGGCTTGAAGAGCACGGCGTAGCGGTCGGCGCCCATCTCGTTGTGTTCCTGCGCGGCGAAGAGCCGGTCCAGGGTGGACTGGATCTCCGCGACGGGGGTGCTCGGGTCGTACACGAAGACGTTGGGGCCGAAGTCGGGCTCGGCGGCCGGGTCGCCGGCGGCGGGCGCGGCGGTGGCCGGCAGCGCGGGGAGGCCGAGGGCGGTCAGCGACGCCGCCGAGGCGGCGGTGACGGTGAGGAATCGGCGGCGGGAGCGGTCGAGTGGTCTCATCTGCCTGCCTGTTCGGTGGTGGGGCACGGAGCGCGGAGAGCGCTCTCTCGGCGTTCCTACCCCATCGACACCGATAGCGCCAGACTCCGCCGGTTCCGGAACCGCGGTCAGCGGGCGTCGTATCGGGTCCGGGCCGCCTCCACCTCGGTGAGATGGTCGGTGGCCCACGCCTCCAGGCCGGCGACCAGGTCGAGCAGGCTGCGGCCGAGGTCGGTGAGCGCGTAGTCGACCCGGGGCGGCACGCTCGCGTGCACGGTACGGGTGACGATGCCGTCCCGCTCCAGGCCGCGCAGGGTCTGGGTGAGCATCTTCTGGCTGATCCCGTCGACCCGCTCGGCGATCTCGCCGTAGCGCTTGTCGCCGCCGGCGAGGGTGAGCACGATCAGCACGCTCCAGCGGTCGCCGATCCGGTCCAGGACCTTCCGGCTGCCGCAGTTCCGGTTGAACGGGTCCGCCTGCACAGGCTCACTCTCTTTCAGTGCGTACCGAACTTCAAGGTGCCTACTCTCCAACGGGAAGTGAGGAGGGGTTGTTCCCGTTGCCGTGGGAAGACAGCTGATGTCGCAACCACAGGGAGTCTTCATGTCCATCGTCGTCACCGGCGCCACCGGTCCGCTCGGCCGCCTGATCATCGACTCGCTGCTCGACCGGGGTGTACCCGCCGACCAGATCACGGCGGTCGGCCGGGACACCGACCGGCTCGCCGAGCTCGCCGGGCGCGGAGTGGTCACCCAGCGGGCCGACTACGACGAACCCGGGTCGCTCCAGGCGGCCTTCGCCGGCGCCGAGAAGCTGATGTTCGTCTCCGGCAGCGAGGTCGGCAAGCGGGTGGTGCAGCACGGCAACGTGGTCACCGCCGCCAAGGAGGCCGGCGTCCGGCTGGTCGTCTACACCAGCATCGCGAACGCGGACACCTCCAGCCTGGTGCTCGCCGCCGAGCACAAGGCGACCGAGCAGCTGATCAAGGACTCCGGCGTGCCGTACGTCTTCCTGCGCAACAGCTGGTACCTGGAGAACTACACCGGCCAGCTCCCGACGTACCTCCA
The DNA here is from genome assembly GCF_055586005.1 of Micromonospora sp. NPDC051924. Taxonomy (NCBI): domain Bacteria; kingdom Bacillati; phylum Actinomycetota; class Actinomycetes; order Micromonosporales; family Micromonosporaceae; genus Micromonospora; species Micromonospora sp. NPDC051924. The sequence goes on along the minus strand of NZ_JBVJJA010000081.1, from coordinate 14,348 downwards.
GCACGGGGTGGCCGGCGCGGCGGGTGACGGGCGGGTCAGCGCCGCCACCCGGGCGGACTACGCCGAGGCCGCCGCCGCGGTGCTCACCACCGAGGGCCAGGCCGGCAAGGTGCACGAGCTGGGCGGCGCGCCCTTCACCATGACCGAGCTGGCCGCCGAGATCTCCCGGCAGGCCGGCCGGACCATCTCCTACCTCGACCTGCCCGTCGACAAGTACACCGAACTGCTGGTCGCGGCCGGCCTGCCCGAGGGGTACGCGGCCGTGCTCGCCGACGGCGACCGCGGTCTCGCCCAGGGCGAACTGGCGGTCGGGGACGACCTGGCCAGGCTGCTCGGCCGCACCCCGACCACGCTCGCCGAGGCGATCCGCGCCGCCCTTTGACGCCCGCCCCTGTCCGCCGCCCCGCGCCCCGGGGCGGCGGTCAGGCCGGCTCGGCCCGCAGCTTCACCAGGTCGTCGACGAGGGCCTCCACGTAGTCGGCCGTTTCCTCCCAGCGAGTCACCGGGACGCACTGGATGCCCATGGCCTTCACCGGGTAGTCGTTGCCGCCCACGTCGAGCCGGTCACCGACGAAGAGCACGTTGTCCAGCTTCAGGTCCAGGCACTCCAGCAGCTTGCGCATGCCGTACGCCTTGTCCACACCCTTGCGGGTCACGTCGATGGACGTCGAACCGCCGCCGCGGACCTCCAGGTCGGGCAGCTTCTCGGCGACCGCGTCCCGGAGCCGCTTCTTCTTGCCGCCGTCCGGGTCCCAGCCGTACTTCTCGGCCGGCGGGGCGGACTGGCCCAGCGCGGAGAAGGTGATCTGGCTGCCCCGATCCTCGATGATGTCGCCCCAGGTCTTCGACTCCCAGAGGCCGAGCGCCTGCGCCGACTCGGTGAGCGCCGCGACCACGCGGGCCTTGTCCGCCTCGCTCAGATCCTCGGCGTAGACCTGCCGCCACTGACCGTCCAGCCAGCGGTAGTAGCGGGTGCCGCAGGTCGGCATGAGGTGCAGCCGGCTCCGCTGCTCCTCGCTGAGGTCGAGGTGGGCCAGCACCTGCATCTCGAACTGCTCGAACCGACCCCCGGAGATGATCAGCACGTCCACCTCGGTGAGCAGGTGGCCGAGGAGTTCCGCCATCCGACGATCGATCTGGGACTTGGAAACCGCCAGGGTGTCGTCCAGGTCGAACGCCACCACTCGAAGATCGTTCATCAAGTACCACCATGTCGTCGCGGGCAGGCCAGGACTTAGCAGGGTACCGACGGTGACCATCCGGCACCCGCGAACCCCGATCGTCACGCTGCGCACCGCACCCTCGCGGAGCGTAGCAACGGTCTCCGGTCGGCACCGTCGGTTCCGGCTGCGGGTCAGAAGTCGATCCGCATCACCAACCGGCGCGGCGTCGGGTGGCTGACCTCCACGAAGCCGGCGTCGGCGAAGATGCTCGGGCTGCCCACGTACAACTCTCCCCAGGTGGCCTCCCGCCCCGGCGGCAGGACCAGCGGGTAGCCCTCCAGGGCGCGGGCGCCGCGGTCACGGGCGAAGTCGACGGCGGCCCGCGCGAGGGCGCGGCTGACCCCTCGACGCCGGTAGCCCACCCGGGTGACGAAGCAGGTCACCGCCCAGACGTCCGGCTCGGTCCGGTCCTCGTCCCGGCCGGCCCACGGCACGCGCATCTGCCGCAGCCGGGGGTACGCGGTCCGCGGTTCGACCGCGCACCATCCGACCGGTTCGCCGTCCAGGTAGGCGACGAGTCCGCTGGTGGTGCCGGACCCGGGACTGCCGCAGTCGGTCTGGTCCCGCAGCCGCTCGGCCCGCGCCTCGACCGGAACCGACGCCCAGTCCCGGTCACGAACCTTGAACCATTGGCACTGGCAGCGCGCGGCCTCACCGCGCCGGCCGAACACGGCCTGCAGGTCGTCCCAGGTCGCCGCGTTGGCGGGTACGACGGTGACCGCCATCAGGCCGCCGCCCCACCGACCGTACCGACGCAGGCCTCGTTGCCCTCCGGGTCGGCCAGCACCCAGAACGACGGGGCGTGCGCGTCGGTCACCAGACGGCCACCGGCCGCGATCGCCGCCGCCACCCGGGCCTCCCCCTGGTCGCACGGGACCCAGACGTCGACGTGCATCCGGTTGCGCTGCGGTCGTGGCGCGTCCATCTGCTGGAACCAGAACGCCGGACCCCGCCCGCGCGGATCGACCAGGTCCTCGGGGCTGCCCGCCCGGTACGCGTGTCCCAGCAGGGCCCGCCAGAACGGGGTGACCACGGACAGGTCCAGCGCGTCGACGGTCACCTGCACGCTCTGCACGGCCGACGGATCGGCGGGCACGCCCAGCCCGCGCGCCACCGCCGAGATCTCCCGGGCCAGGGTCAGGTCCGCTCCGGTCAGCCCGTAGTGGTCGGCGGTCACCGTGACCAGGCGCACGGCCACCCCGTCGGGCCGCAGGTCGACGTCCGGTTGGCGGCCGGCCAGGCCGGGCAGCTCACCGATCGCCCGTACCAGCCGTACCCCGGCCGCGAACGACCCGGTACGGAACCAGGCAGCCGCCCCCTCGCCCAGCACCCGCCAGTCCGCCACCCCGTCGGCCGCGTGGAACTGCGCGGCGGTGATCCGCTCCGTCAACGTCACTCCCCTCGTCGGTGCCGTTTAGTCTGCACCCGGTTCCCGACACCTTCTGTCGGGTACATGAGCCACCATGACGGGGTGCGCGCCTCGCGGATGATGACCCTGCTGCTGCAACTCCAGGTGCGCGGCCAGGCCGGCGCGCGGGAGCTGGCCCGGCTGCTGGAGGTCAGTGAGCGCACCGTCCAGCGGGACGTCGAGGCCCTGATCGCCGCCGGCATCCCGGTGCGGTCGACCCGCGGCCCGGCCGGTGGCTACCGCCTGGACCGGGGCTACCGCACCCGGCTCACCGGGGTCGGCCTGGACGAGGCCGGCGCGCTGGCCTTCCTCGGGCTGGCCGGCCCGGCCGAGCAGCTGGGGCTCGGCGAGCTGCTGGAGGGCGCACGGATCAAGGTGTGGGCCAGTCTCACCGGCGAGGCCCGGGAACGCGCCGGCCACACCGCCGAGCGCTTCCACCTCGACCCGGCCCGCTGGTACGGCACCCCCGAGCCGGTGCCCTGCCTGCCTCAGCTCGCCGACGCGGTCTGGCGCGACCGCCGGGTCCGCCTCGAATACGTGCGCGACGGGCGGGCGACCAGGCGGGAGGTGGATCCGCTCGGGCTGGTGCTGGCCGCCGGGGACTGGTACCTGGTCGCGCGGCGGGACGGGCAGCGGCGCACGTACCGGGTCTCCCGGGTACGCACCGTGGAGCCACTGGCGGAGCCGGTGACCCGCCCGCCCGGCTTCGACCTGGCCGGGTCGTGGGCCGAGGCCCGCCGGGCGCTGGAGGACGAGGCGGTCGCGGTCGAGGTCACCGTACGCGTGGCACCCCGGGCGCTGCCGCGTCTGCGGCGCCTGGTGCCGGTGCCGGGAAAGGACCGGGTGCCGGTCACCGCCACCGGGGACGTCGAGCTGACCGTCCCGTTCGAGAGCGTCGGCTGGGCGGTGTCGGCGCTGCTCAGCCTCGGCTCCGCCGTCGAGGTGCTGGCCCCCGAAGAGCTGCGGAACCGGGTGGTCGAGGAACTGCGCGCCGCCGCCGGCCGCTACGCCTGACGGCGCCGGCCCGGGGCGCTGTCGGAATTCGCTCGACAGGGGTCGCTGCCACGGCCAGGGTCGGGGGCATGCTGAGTCAAAAGGAACTCTGGGACGCCGAGACGGCCCAGCGCTACGACACGCCTGGCGCCGGCATGTTCGCGCCCGAGGTGCTGGGGCCGACGGTGGAGCGCCTCGCCGCACTCGCGGGCGACGGGCGGGCACTCGAATTCGCCATCGGGACCGGCCGGGTGGCGGTGCCGCTCGCCGAACGGCGCGTACCGGTCACCGGCATCGAGCTGTCCCGCGCGATGGTCGACAAGCTGCGGACCAAGGTGGACGAGGCGACGATCCCGGTGCTGGTCGGGGACATGGCCACCACCGTCGCGCCCGGCCCGTTCTCGCTCGTCTACCTGGTCTACAACACCATCTCCAACCTGCAGACCCAGGCGGAGCAGGTCGAATGCTTCCGCAACGCGGCCCGCCATTTGACCCCCGGCGGGCGGTTCGTGATCGAACTCTGGGTGCCGGAGCTGCGCAAGCTGCCGCCGGGCCAGCAGGCCACCGTCTGGCACACCGATCCCGGCTACATCGGCCTGGACACCTACGACGTGCTGCACCAACGCGCCGTGTCGCACCACTTTCACTTCGGCGAGGGCACCGAGGCGCGGCTCTTCCGCAGCCCGCACCGCTACATCTGGCCGGCCGAACTGGACCTGATGGCGCAGCTGGCCGGGTTCGAGCTGGAGTCTCGGCACGCCGACTGGTCCGGCGCGGAGTTCGCCGCCGACTCCCGATCCCACGTATCGGTCTACCGGCTGCCGGAGTGACCCCGGCAGCGAGAAGCCGTCGTCAGATCGCCGACCCGGGCGGAGACTTCAGGAACGATGCCGCCTCGGCCGGGTAGCCGCCACGTCCCGATCGCAGGGCGGTGGCGGCGATGCGAACCAGGTCGATGTTGACGCCGGCCGCGCCGCTCGGGTCGTGCACCTTCAGCCGCACCTCCAGGCTCACCGCTGTCCCGCCCCAGCCCTGCGCCTCGATGTTGAGGTGGGCGATCTTCTGGGACTGCAGATGCGGGAGGTACCCGAGCGGAGCCAGCTGAACCTTGTCGGACCCGAGGGCATTCAACTTGGACTGCTTCTTGGTGTTGGCGTTCTCGACCAGGTTACGGAAGTCCTCGGTACCGCCCAGATTGACCTGGTACGAACTGACCAGCGTGAGGCCGCGCTCCTCGAGCAGCCGTAGCAGCGTGTGATGCACCACGGAGGTGCCGAACTGGCTGGCCAGGTCGTCGCCGAGCAGCGGCAGGCCGGCGGCCTCGAAGCGCTCGAGCCATCCAGGTTCCCGGGCGACCGCGTCCGACGTGGTGTTAACGAACGCGACCCCCGCCAACAGGGCCGCCTCGGCGTACGCGTGGGCGGTCTCCGGCCGTCCGCTCGGGGCGGAGTAGAGCAACACCTCGGCGCCGTTCAGCGCGTGTGCCACCCGCTCGACCTCCGTCGAGTCCACGAGACCACGCTGCACCGTCACACCGGACGGTGGCAGTTCGACGTCGAGACGGGGGAAGTTGTTGGGCGACTCGAAAATTGCCTCATGCAGGTCCTTGCCCACCTTGCCGTCGGAGAGGGCGAAGGCGGCGACGACGTCGATGTCGCCGACGCCCAGCCCTCCGATCTCCGGCCGGTGGATGCCCACCAGGCTGCCCGTGCGGCGATAGAAGGCGATCCCCTGCACCAGCGCTGACGTGTTGTTGCCTACGCCGACGACCGCGACCTTAACGTTTTTGACCACGGCACGAGGCTACGCAAAAGATCAAGGGGCGTGACCTGGTGCACCCAGCCTGTCAGCATACGAAGCCTGAACCCCTGGTAGCGGGGCCGGAAGTGGCGCGGCGCGGTAGTTCACGGCCGGGAACGTGGCGCGCGGGCCAGGCCGGTCTGGTAGGCGAGCACGACGAGTTGCGCGCGGTCGCGTGCGCCGAGCTTGGTCATGGCGTGGTTGGCGTGGGTCTTGACGGTGAGCGGGCTGAGCGTGAGCTGACGGGCGATGTCCGTGTTGGACATCCCGTCGGCGACCAGGGCTACCACCTCGCGCTCGCGGTCGGTGAGGGTGGCAAGCACCGGCGAGGGACGGACCGGCTCGCTGTCGTGCAGCGTGAGGAACCTGGCGATGAGGCCCCGGGTGGCGGACGGCGAAAGCAGCGCGTCGCCGCGGGCGACCGTGCGGATCGCGTCGATCAGGGCGTCCGGGCGCGCGCCCTTGCCAAGAAAGCCGCTGGCCCCCGACCGCAGCGCCTCGAAGACGTACTCGTCGATCTCGAACGTCGTCAGGATCAGCACCCGTACCCCCCTGAGGTTGCCGTCAGCGGCGATCCGCCGGGTAGCGGCCAGCCCGTCAAGGCCCGGCATCCGGATGTCCATCAAGACGACGTCGGCACGTGCCTCGCGGGCGGCCCGGACCGCGTCGTGGCCGGTGGCCGCCTCGCCCACCACCGCCAGCCCTGGCGCACGGTCGATCACCAGCCGCAGGCCCGCGCGGACAAGTTCCTGGTCGTCGGCGAGGACCACGCGGGTCGGCACCGTGGTGGCGGACGGCGGCGAGGCGGGCGCGGTCCCGGTCACAAGCCCTCGATCCCGGCCGCTCGCAGCGGAAGCTCGGCGAAGACGCGGTAGCCTCCCTCGGGCCCCGGCCCTGCCGACAGCTGTCCGCCCAGGGCAGCCACCCGCTCGCGCATGCCCACGATGCCGTGCCCTTCGGGCATGCGCCGGCTGTCCTGGGTGACCGCCTTTCCCTCGTCCTCGACCGTCAGCCTGAGCGCCTCAGGCGCGTACCCGAGCCGCACCACCGCAGTATCGCAGTCCGCGTGCTTGCGGGTGTTGGTCAGTGACTCCTGTATGACCCGGTAGGCGGTCAGCTCCACCGCCTCGGGCAACGGCCTGGCCTGGCCGGTCACCTCGCGGGTGACCCGCAGGCCCGCGCCGGCGAATGAGCAGATCAGCTCCTCGAGCTGGTCGAGTCCCGGCACCGGCTCCGCCGGCTCTAGGCCGGGCTCGCGCAGCAGCCCGACGGTCAGCCGCAGGTCCTCGAGGGCTTCCTCGCTGGCCCGTTGGATGTGCGCGACCGACTCCCTGGCCTGCGACCGGTCCTCGTCGTCGAGCAGGCAGGTCAGCGCGCCGGCCTGCACGTTGATCAGGGCGACATGGTGCCCGACGGCGTCGTGGAGTTCCCGGGCGATCCGCAGCCGTTCCTCGGCAACGCGGCGCTTCGCCTCGTCCTCCCTGGCCTGCTCGGCGCGCCTGGCGCGCTCCTCGGCTTCGGCGACGTATGCATGGTGACTACGGGCGGCGAAGCCGGTGGTCACCGCCAGGGCCGCCCACAGCAGCACGACGAAGCCCGTGATACCGGGATGGGTGATGAGCGAGGCGGTGAGCAGCGCCGCCTTGGCGGCGACGCCGACGGCGAGCGTCCGGCCCTGACCGGCATCCAGCGCGACCGAGTACAGCGCGTAGAAAACCGCCGGCAAGGTCAGCGGGTAGGCCATACCGTCCGCCATCAGCACCACCGACCCGATGACGGCGACCGCCACGGTGCCGATCGGGAACCGCCGGCGCGCCACCAGGACCGCGTAGACCGCCACGGACACCGCCCAGTTCAGCGGCTGGTGAGAACTCAGCGCATGCCGTACGTCGGCGGGGATCGTCACCACCGCGAACAGCACCATCGACGTGAACGCCGAAAGCAGCAGCAGTTGCTGCCTGGCCATCAGCCTGCTCCAGGCACTCGCCCACATGCCAGGACTGTAAGCAACCGCCCTCGCCGTCCACCACTGAACTACTGCGAACGCAGTAGGCGAAGTCGGAAGTCGCACCGGATGGCGCGGTAACGCCCCGGGTAATCGCTGCGGCTGGCCGACGACTGGGGCGGCGCAGATCCAGACGATGAGGAGCCGAACCGAAAGGAATGGAAAATGATGCCAGCCCTTGCACATCCACACCCGAGACCTGCGGCAAAGCGCCGACGGCGCCGCATCGTCGCCGTGGGAGTCCTGCTCGCGATCGTCGGCCTGCTGCTGGGAAACGCGGCGATGGTGGATGGGCAGGACGCCGACGCCACCGGGAACTCGATCCTGCATCTTGACGGCGGCGACATCCACGTGAGCCAGGACGGACCCCGCGACGCCCCGGCACTCGTACTGATCCACGGGCTCGGCAGCTCAACCCGGTTCTGGGATGGGGTGGTTCCGATGTTGGCGACGTCCCATCGCGTCATCCGGATCGACCTCCTCGGGCACGGCCGGTCCGCCAAACCGACCGGCGACGTCTACGCGATGGAACAGCAAGCACGCCGGGTCGGTCAGGCACTGGACCAGCTCGGCGTCAAGCACGCCATCGTGGTCGGCCATTCCACCGGCGGCTACGTCGCCACAGCCCTCACCGAGCAACGAGGAGACCTGGTGACCGCGATAGCACTCGTCGACACCGGACCCCGCCTGGACGCATTCGTCTCCTCCGGGGCCGTCGGCAATCTCATCTTCACCCCCGTGCTGGGGCAACTACTGTGGCGACTTCGGACCGACGGGATCATCCGCCGGGGTATGAGCTCCGCGTTCGCGCCAGGTTTCAAGAAGATCCCGCAGCAGCTGGTCGACGATACGCGCGGCATGACCTACCACGCGCTCACCGCGACATCGCACGCGTCCGACAACTATCTGCAACAGCGTCCGCTCCCGGATCGGCTCTTGCGCCTCGGCAAACCACTGCTGGTGATCTTCGGCGAGCAGGACCAGAGGTTTCCATCCTCATCCGCCGCCTTGTACCGGGCCGTTCCAGGGGCGAGAGTCGAGTTGCTGCCGGGCGTTGGACACTCACCCATGATCGAGGATCCGTCGCGGACCGCCGCACTTCTCCTCAACTTCACCGGTTCCGTACCCAGCGCTCACTAACGACGGGACGGTAGGCACCCGCCCTCGCCATCCGCAACCGATCTACTGCCAACGCAATAGGCGAAGCCGGAGGCCGCAGCCGATGGCGCGGTTACGCCTTGCGTAACCGCCGCGGCTGGCCGGCGACTGGGGCGACCGCGACCCGGACGATCAGAGCCGAATCGAAAGGAATGGACGACCATGCCAGCTCTTGCGCGCTGGTGCTACCGGCATCGCTTCGTGGTGATCACTGCCTGGATAGGTCTGCTCATCGGCCTGGCGGTGATGCCGCAGGCGGTGAAGACGTCGTATGACAACTCGCTCACACTGCCCGGCACCGGTTCGCGCAGCGCCCAGGAACTGCTGCTGCGGTCGGCGCCGGCCCACGCGGGCGACTCCGACCGGATCGTCTGGCAGGTGAGCCACGGCAGCGTCGAAGATCCCGCCATCGAGCAGCGGATGTCGGCGATGCTCGCGCGGGTGTCGCACCTGCCCGAGGTGGCCTCGGTCGCCAGCCCATACCTGCCAGGCGGCGAGGTCCAGATAAGCCAGGACGGGCGCACCGCGTACGCCACGGTGAACTTCACCAAGGCGGCAGACGACCTGGACAAGGCCGACATCAACCAGGTGATCGCGGCGGCGACGGCCGCCCGGGAGCCCGGCCTTGCGGTTGAGCTTGGCGGCTGGGCCATCTCGAACACCGAGACGGCGCCGACGTCGATCGCGTCGGCGATCGGCATCGCCGCGGCTGCGGTCATCTTGCTCGTCGCGTTCGGGTCGCTGGTCGCGATGGCGCTGCCGATCGTGACCGCGGTGGCAGGCGTGAGCAGCGGTCTGATGCTCATGGCGCCGCTCAGCCACCTGATGTCCGTGACCGGCCTCGCGCCGGTTCTCGGCGCGCTGATCGGCCTTGGCGTCGGGGTCGACTACGCCCTGTTCGTCGTGACCAGGTACCGCCGCGGCCTGCAGTCGGGGCTGGACCCGGAGCGGTCGGCCGTCCTCGCGCTCAACACATCGGGCCGCGCGGTCCTGTTCGCCGCGGGCACGGTGTTCATCGCCCTGCTCGGCCTGCTCACCATCGGCCTTTCCTTCCTCGACGGGCTGGCCGTCGCGGCGGCGATTACCGTGGCGTGCACCGTGCTCGCGGCCATCACGCTGCTGCCCGCGCTGTTCGGCGTGTTCGGCCTGCGCGTGCTGAGCCGCAGGCAACGCCGCAGGCTGCGGGCCGACGGGCCGGACCGCTCAGAGCGCGCTGGCGGCGTGTGGGCGCGCTGGTCACGCACCGTGGCACGATTCCCCGCCGTGCTCACCGCCGCGGGGCTCGCGGCGATGATCGTGGTGTCCGTTCCCGTGCTGCACCTGCGGCTTGGCGCCTCTGACGAGTCCAACAACCCCCCGTCAAGCACCACCTACAGGGCGTACAAGATGCTCGCTGAGGGGTTCGGGCCGGGCTTCAACGGCCCGCTGCTCCTGGTCGCCCAGCCCCGGTCCGCAGCCGACCGCACCGCGCTTGACGAACTCGAGCGCGCACTCACCGCCGTTCCAGGAGTGGCCGCCGTGCAGACCGGGCCCGCGCAAACCGGGCCAGCCGGCGCGCCGGTGATCGAGGTGATCCAGGTCATTCCCACCACAGCGCCTGAAGCCGAGGCCACCTCCAACCTGATCACCCAACTGCGGAACACCGTCATACCGCGCTACACGCACGGGAACACGCTACGGGTCTACGTCGGCGGAGAGACGGCCACGTTCGACGATTTCGCGGCGGTGACAAGTGCCAAGCTGCCCTGGCTCCTCGCCGCAATCGTGGGCTTCAGCTTCCTGCTGCTCGTGCTCGCCTTCCGCAGCCTGCTCATCCCCGCGATCACAGCGGTGATGAACCTGCTGGCGGCGGCGGCCTCGTTCGGCGTGCTCACCGCGTTCTTCCAGTGGGGCTGGGGGACCAGGCTCTTCGGCCTCGGCGCGCCCAGCCCGGTCGACGGCTACCTGCCCGGGCTGGTGCTGGCGATCCTGTTCGGCCTGTCCATGGACTACCAGGTATTCCTGATCAGCAGGATGGCCGAGGAATGGTCGCGCACCCGTGACAACGCGCGTTCGGTGCTCGTCGGCCAGACCCACACCGCACGGGTGATCACCGCTGCGGCGAAGATCATGATCGCCGTGTTCATCGCGTTCGTGTTTCTGGGCCAGCGCACCATCGCCGAGTTCGGCGTCGGCTTGGCCGCCGCCGTGGCGCTCGACGCGTTCGTCGTGCGGACGGTGCTCGTACCGGCCGTGATGCACCTGTGCGGCCGGGCCAACTGGTGGCTGCCCCGCTGGCTTGACCGCCGCCTGCCACACCTGGCCATCGAGCCACCCGCGCAGGAGCAGCCCGCCAGCGTGCCCGAGTCCGACCTCGTAACAGCACAAGTCGCAAGAGCTTAGATAAGGAAAAACCATGCGGATCCTCATCTCCGGCGCCAGCGTCGCCGGTCCGATGCTGGCGTACTGGCTGACCAGGCACGGTTTCTCCGTCACCGTCGTCGAGCGCGCGCCGGCGCTGCGCAAGACCGGCGGCCACGCGGTCGACCTGTTCCGACCCGCGATGAACATCTCCGAGAAGATGGGCGTGCTCCCGCGCATCGAGGAGCGGGCCACCGGCACCAACCGGATGACCCTCCACCGGGAGGGCGCACAGCGTCCCGTCCAGGTGGACCTCTCCAAGATCTTCGGCGCCACCTCCGACCGGCACGTCGAGATCATGCGCGACGACCTGAGCGAGATCTACTACGACGCCGCGCGCGACGACGTCGAGTACGTCTTCGGCGACTCGATCACCGCGATCTCCGCCGACGGCGACGTGCAGTTCGAGAACGGCGCGCCGCGTCGCTTCGACCTCGTCGTCGGCGCGGACGGGCTGCACTCCAACGTACGCCGCCTCGTCTTCGGCGACGAGTCCCGTTTCAGCGCCTTCATCGGGGCCTACCTCGGGGTGCTGACGCTGCCCAACACCTGCGGCCTCGACGGCGAACTCCTTATCCACGTCGGCGTCGGCCGCACCGCCGGCATGTACGGCGCACGGCACCTCGACGAAGCGCGGGCGTTGTTCCTGTTCCGCAGCGAGCGCGAGCTCGACTACCACCACCGCGACGTGCCCCGACAGAAGGAGCTGCTGCGCCGCGCGTTCGCAGGCCTCCACGCCGACGTGGACCGCTGGCTGGACGAGCTCGACCACACCCCAGCGTTCTACTTCGACTCGATCACCCAGCTCCGCATGGACAGCTGGTCGCGGGGCAGGGTGACGCTCGCCGGCGACGCGGGCTACTGCCCCGGCCCGGCCGTCGGCGGCAGCACCAGCCTGGCCGTCGTCGGCGCGTACGTCCTCGCCGGGGAACTGGCGCGGGCGGGCGGCGACCACGAGCGCGCCTTCCCCGCGTACGAGCGCGCGATGGCGGAGCACGCGCGCGGCAGCCGCGCGTCCGCGCTGAGTGCGGCGAAGACCCTGATCCCCACGTCCCGCCTCGGCGTGCGGGGACTGGTCCAGGGTGCCCACCTGATTTCCGCCCTACCTGCGGGGCCCAGCCGCGCCCTCGTCCGCCTCACCAGCAAGACCGCACGCGTCTACAACTCCATGACCGTCGACGACTACCCGACGTCCCCGGCGCTGAACCTGCTCGGCATCCCCCGTCCGCAGGAGCCGTCACATCACTGATTCCACTGGGCGACGTAACCTGCCACGAGCGCCTGCGCAGGTGGACAGCCGACGGGACGTGGGACCGGATCCTGGCTGCGGCACAGGTGCATGACGACGGGATACCGGTGCAGTGGATGATCAGCGTCGACTCGTCGATCGTGCGGGCGCACCAGCATGCCGCTGGCGGCCGTAAAAGAAAGGGGGGCTCCGCCAGCCTGTGCGGCGACACCTGATGCGCAAGATGGCGAGGCCATCGGCCGATCACGAGATGGGTTGAACACGAAGATCCACCTCGCCGTCGACGGACGCGGACGGCCGTTGTCGATCCTGCTCACCCCTGGCCGCGCGTCCCCTTCCCTACGAGGTCATGCGCTGGCACATGGAGAAGGCCGCCGAGGAGATCGAAAAGTGTCGTGCTGCACCGATCGAGAGCAGCCAAGGCGACACGTAGGCGTTCCCAGGACCGGCGGATCTCCCGTCGCTCAGCACCTGGACGCGAGCCGGACGAAGGTGGCGAGGCGATCGGGCACGCAGCGGGCACGGAAGACCCAGAAGGCGGATCAGTGATCGGTGATCAAGGGTGTGACCCGGTGCCCCCGGCAGGATTCGAACCTGCGACACACGGTTTAGGAAACCGTTGCTCTATCCCCTGAGCTACGAGGGCGCGAGGGCCCAGTCTAGCGACCTGGGCGTTCACCTGGGGTGGCAGGGAGTGGCCCACGTTCACCCACGTCACCCGTACCCTGTTCTCCCAGCCCAGGACCACACCCCGAGCACACGAACGCCGGTTTGCGACCGGCGGTCGGCCCGTGGTGACCCGCGCTGGCACCGGTTGACCCGGGTTGATATCCGCTGGAGAGCACACACCGCGCACATCACCCAAGATCATCGCGTGCCGGCCGCTCTACCGACTCGGGGAGTCACCGGCCGGCAGGAGCGCGCCTCAGCGGCATCCCTCCGGGCTTCGAGCGCTGGCTCAGGTCACGACCCGGACGCCGGGCCAGCGTTCGGCAGGGCGGTGGCGGGCGAGTCGTTGCCGGGATACCTTCGGGCTGACCCTGGTCGGGTTACGCCGCCACACCCCGTCGAGCAGGTCGTCGAGGCCATGCGGCGCGCAGACCACAATCTGGTCGTGCGCGTCGAAACGGACGGCCACGGCGGTGGCGTACTCGGGCCAGGTGGCGACCGCCTCGACGATGGTGCGCAACGGCGCCACCGGGCCGCCGCCAAACTTGGTCGAATACCAGGTGTGCACGGCGGCCTGGTTCTTCGCCTCCCACGGCGTATCCGGCCAGGCCGCTACCAGCCCACCGGTGGCCCGGTCGTCGTTGTCGCGGCTCAGGTCCGCCGGGTCAAGGAAGACGACATCGACGTCACGCATCGACGACGGGTGGAAGCCGTCGCAGTACCGCTCACCCCGGACGAGGTCGCGGACGGCGCCCACGCCGATCCACGCCTTCGGCAGGCCGCAGTCCCGGACAACGCCCAGCGCCCGGATCAGCCATGCGCTGCGCTGGACCAGATCCCGTAGCTCGTCCTCCCGCACGGTCCCAGCCTAGGGGCACCCGCCGACGAGGCAGGGGTTACAGCGACTCGTCGATGGCGGCGAGGTGGATGGTGGCTTCGAACCGGACGGCCAGCTTGTCGAAACCGGTTGCCACGGCTCGGTTGCGCTTGAGGTTCCCCCGGTTCGCCGGAGGGTTGGCTACCTGGCGCCGGTGGGCTCAGGCTGAACGATAGTGGTCTCGTCGTGCTGTGCCTGGTGGGTGTGCCAGGCGGTTTTGTACTCGTCTGGGGATTGCCAGCCGAGGTCTTTCTGGATGCGGCGGGTGTTGTACCAGCCGTCGATGTAGGTGAAGATCGCGTTCTCTGCTTCGTCGCGGATGCGCCAGGAGTTGCGGTAGACCAGTTCGATCTTCAGCGTCGACCAGAAGTTCTCCATCAGGGCGTTGTCGTAGCTGTCGCCGACCGATCCCATCGAGGGCAGGATGCCGTTGTCGGCCAGGCGTTGGGCGAAGCGGAAAGACGTGTAGTTCCTGGTTTCAACCGGTCGTTGCAACGCCTGCTGGTTGGAGTGACCGTAACTGCTCGTCGAGAGCTTCGGCGGGCGTCTTCCAGCCGAGGACCTTG
>NZ_JBVJJA010000080.1:0-19790 GCF_055586005.1 Micromonospora sp. NPDC051924 | reverse complement strand
GCCGCCCTACTCATCACCACCCGCGCCCGACTCATGAACAGCATCACCACACCCGGCGCCATGATCGCGCTACAAGCCACCCGCGACGAAGCCGAGGCGTTGATCGCCGACCACGCGGGAATCTCGATCGCCGCCGTCAACACCCCCCACACCGCCGTCATCAGCGGCGACCGCGACACGTGCGAACAACTCGCCACCCGGTGGCGCGACAACGGACGCAAAGCCACCCACCTGAAGGTCAGCCACGCCTTCCACTCACCCCACATGACCACCATCGCCGACCACTTCCGGTCGGTGGCCGCCGAACTCACCTACCGACCGCCCACCATCCCGGTCGTCAGCAACGTCACCGGGCACCTCGCGACAGCGGACCAGCTCACCGACCCCGACTACTGGGTACGCCACATCCTCGCCCCCGTCCACTACGCCGACGGCATCACCACGTTGCACGACCAGCACGGCGTGCGCACCTTCGTCGAACTCGGACCCGACGCCACGCTCACCACCCTGCACACCCACACCCGACCCGAGGCACTCGCCGTGCACGTGCTGCACCGGGAACGCGCCGACCAGCACACGCTGCTCGCGGCCGCCGCCACCGTCGATCCCCGGCCCAGCGGCGACCACCCCCACCTGGACCTGCCCACCTACCCGTTCCAGCGCAGCCGGCACTGGCTGCGGACCACCGTGGACCCCGCGCCGGCCCGCCCGCCGGTCGAGGTGGCCGGCGGGCACCCGCTGCTCGGCGCGCCGCTGGACGTGGCGGGGACCCCCGGACGCTGGTTCACCCGGACCGTGCTCCCCGACCGGCTCCGCTTCGTCGACCAGCACCGGCTGCTCGGCACGGCGGTGTTCCCGGCGACGGCGCTCGTCGAGTGGGCGCTCGCCGCCGCCCGGGCCGACTCCCCGGACCCCCGGTGGACCATGGCCGGGATCACCTTCGACGAGTTCCTCCGCTGCGCCGACGGGGTCACGCTCACCCTCCAGGCCACCGCCGAGCCGGACGGCCGGGTGCGCTGCTTCAGCCGCCCCGCCGGCGAGCCGTCCGAGCCGTGGGCGCAGCACGTCACGGTCACCGCCGTACACCCGGGCACCACGCCGCCGCCGCCCCGGCTGCATCTGGCCGGCGTACGGGCCGGGATGGCGGCCGAGGACCTCGACGGGTTCTACGACCGGCTCTGGCGGATCGGCGTCGAGTACGGGCCCGGCTACCGGGCGATGAAACGGCTGCTGCGCTCCGGTGACGAGGCCCTCGCCCTGATCGAGGTGGACGAGGCGGAGCGGGACGGCGACGGCTGGCTGCTGCACCCGATGGTCCTCGACGCCTGCCTGCACGTCGGCGCCGCCTTCGGGGTGAGCGAGGACGACTTCTGGCTCCCGGCCGGCGTCGACCGGATCGAGGTGTACGACCGGCTGCCCCGCCGGGTCTGGTGCCGGGCCCGGTCCCGGGGCGTGCCCGAGGGCGGCGAGCGGGCGATGGACCTGGACCTGGTCACCGCGCTCGGCGAGCCGGTGGCCCGGCTGACCGGCGTCCGGCTGCGCGCGCTGCCGCGTACCCTCGTCACCGCCCTGGCCGGGTCGCGGCCGCAGCGCTACGACGTGGCGTGGGAGGCGCTGCCGGGCCGGCCGGCCCGGCGGGCCGAGGTGGGCCCGCGCGACACCTGGCTGGTCTGTGGCCGGGACGCCGAGGTCGTCGCGGACTGGCACGCCCAACTGCTCGGCCTCGGCTGCGCCGCCGCCGCGCTGGTGCTGGCCGACGGCGCCCGGGTGCCGGCGACCGCCTCACTGGGCGGCGGGACCGTGGCGGTGGACCCGGCCGACGAGGCGGCCCTGGCCCGGCTGGTCGACGCCGCCCGGGTGGCGGGCGTCAAGCTGCGCGGTCTGCTGCTGCACGGCGCGGCCGCCGACGACGCGGAACCCGCCGACGCCGCCTACCGCGCCGCGCGGGACGGGCTCGCCGTGCTCCGCCAGGTCCTGCGGGGGTACGGCGACGACGCGCCGGACGTGGTGCTCTGCACCGCGGGCGCGGAGGCCCCGACCGGGGACGGCGTGCCGGCGCCGGCGCAGGCGGTGCTCGGTGGGCTGACCCGGGCGGTGCTGACCGAGCACCCGCACCTGCGCTGCGTGCAGGTGGACCTCGACCCGGCCGGCCCCGCGCCGGCGCTCTCCACCGTCCTCGACCGGGTCGCCGAGGCCGACGGCGCCACCCACCTCGCGGTGCGGGACGGCGCCTGGTACGAGGCAAGGCTGCGGGAGCGGGACCTGCCGGCGCCCGGCGCCGGCCCGGTGCTACGCGCCGACGCGACGTACCTGATCACCGGTGGCTTCGGCGGGCTGGGGCAGGCGGTGGCCGGGTGGCTGGCCGACCGGGGGGCGACGCACCTGGTCCTGCTCGGCCGGCGGGTGCCGGCGGCCGAGCCGCCGCTGCTGGCCGCGCTGCGCGAACGGGGCGTACGGCTGCGCTGCCTGGCGGCGGACGTGGCGGACGGCGACGCCCTGGCGGCCGCACTGGCCCGGCTCGCCGAGGACCTGCCCCCGCTGGCCGGCGTGGTGCACGCGGCCGGCGTGGTCGACGACGCGGCCCTGGCCGAGCAGGACTGGGACCGGTTCCGCCGGGTGCTGGACCCGAAGGTCCGGGGCGGCTGGCACCTGCACCGGGCGACGGAAGGTCTGGATCTCGACTTCTTCGTGCTGTTCTCCGCGTTCGGCGCGCTGGTCGGCTCCGCCGGGCAGGCCAACTACCTGGCCGCGAACGCCTTCCTGGACGCCCTGGCACGGCACCGGCAGGCGCACGGCCTGCCGGCGACCAGCGTCGGCTGGGGACCGTGGGCGCAGGCCGGCATGGCCGTCGACCAGGAGGTGCTGGGCCGGCTGGCCGCGCTCGGCCTGGACGCGCTGCCCACCGCCGAGGCCCTGGCGGCGCTGGGCGCGCTGCTCGCCCCGCCCGCCGGGGAGCCGGCCAGGCCGGTGGTGGGACTGGCCCGGGTGGACTGGCGCCGATCGCTGACCGCGGCGGGCCGGACCCGGCCGTACCGGCTGCTGGCCGGGGTGACGCCGGCCGACCTGGCCGGCGGCGGCGCGGGCGACGACGCGGCCGGGCCGGACCTGGGCCTGCTCGCGCTGACCGACCCGGTGGCGGCCCGCGAACTGGTGCTGGCCGGGCTGCTGGAACGGGTGGCGCTGCTGCTCGGGCTCAGCGCCGCCGACCAGGACGCGATCCGGCCCACCTTCGCCGGGACCCGGCTGAACGAGCTGGGCCTGGACTCGCTGACCACGGTCCGGCTGCGCCAGCGGCTGCTGGTCGACTACGCCGCCGACGTGCCGCCCGCGGACCTGTTCGGCGGAGGCACGGCGGCGGAGGTGGCGGAGCTGATCTGCCAGCAGCTGACCCTGCGCAGTGTCGTCGCCGCCGATGACGACGACTTCGACGACGAGGACGCCGAGGTGCTGACGCTGTGAGCGCGAGGAGTGAGCCGATCTTGCGAGCCCCGCGGTCGCGAACCGGGGAGGCGCGGTGAGCGCGGACGGTCCGAACTGGAGGAAGGGTGTTGCGGTGAGCGGAGCCGACGAGGGTACGGGCGGCGTCGCCGCCCTGGTGGCCGACCTGGCCCGGAGCGACGTGCGGCTGAAGCTGGCCGGCGACGACCAGCTCAGCGTGAGCGCGCCGAAGGGACGCCTCTCGCCGGAGCTGCGCGAGCGGATCACCCGGCACCGGGCGGAACTGATCGGCTGGCTGTCCCGCGGCCGGACGGCCGCCGAACCGGCCGCGGCGCTGCCGGAGATCACCCCCGACCCGGCGGCCCGGCACGAGCCGTTCCCGCCGTCGGACATCCAGATGTCCTTCCTGGTGGGCAGCCGGGAGGGGCTGGAGTACCACGTCCGGCCGCACCAGTACATGGAGGTGGACTTCCCGGAGCTGGACCCGGACCGGTTCACCCGGGCGCTCAACGCGGCGGCCCGGCGGCACCGGCACAGCCTGGTCGTGGTCCGCGAGGACATGATGCTGGAGACCGTCCGCGACCCGGCGCCGATCCCGGTCGAGGTGATCGACCTGCGCGGGCTCGACGAGGCCGGGCAGGGGGCCGGCATCGAACAGACCCGGGTCGCCATGCAGCGCCGGGAACTGCCGCTGGACCGCTGGCCGTGGCTGGACGTCCGGCTCTCCCTGCTGTCCGGCGGACGCGTCCGCATGCACTGGAACAACAACAACTTCTTCAGCGACGCCCCCGGCACCGGCCGGTTCCTCAAGGACCTGCTGCACTGTTACGACCAGCCGGATGAGCCGCTGCCGGAGCTGACGCTCAGCTACCGGGACTGCGTGCTGGCCCTCGCCGAGCTGGAGGAGTCGCCGCTGGGGCAGACGTCGAAGCGGTACTGGCTGGACCGGATGGCCGACTGGCCGACCGCTCCGGAGCTGCCGCTGGCGCCCGGCTCGGACACCCGGCGCCGGTCCCGCCTGGAACGCCGGGAGCACGTGCTGTCGCCAGCCCGGTGGGCGGCGTTCACCCGGCGGGCCGCCGCCCGGGGGCTGTCCCAGACCAACGCCCTATGCGCCGTGTACGCCGAGGTGCTCGGGGCGTGGAGCGGATCCCGGCACTTCCTGATCAACAACATGAACACGCACCGGCTGCCGCTGCACCCGCAGATCGGCGAGGTGGTCGGCAACTTCTCCTCGCTCTACCCGCTCGAGGTGGACTGGCGGGCCGGCGGCCCGTTCCGGGAGCGGGCCCGCCGGTTGCAGGCCCAGGTGCTGTCGGACATGCAGCACGTCTACTGGAGCGGGGTCAAGGTGCTCCAGGCGGTCAACCAGCTCCGCCGCACGCCGGGCCGGGCGGTCTGCCCGTACGCGGTGGGCAGCGCGCTCTTCGTCGGGCAGACCGACCGGCCGGTGTACAGCCTGTTGGAGACCCCGCAGGTGCTGCTCGACTGCGAGTTCTGGGAGCAGCGGGACGGCAGCATGTGGACGGTCTGGGACGTGCTGGAGGCGATGTTTCCGCCGGGGCTCATGGACGACATGCTGGCCGGCTACGGGGCGGTGCTCGACGCGCTCGCCGACAGCGACGAGGCCTGGGACCTGGAGACGTTCGACCTGCTCCCGGCCACCGACCGGGAGCGCCGGGCCCGGCTGAACGCGCCCGGGGCATCCGCCCCGGCCGGGCTGCTGCACGCCCCCCTCGCCCGGCAGGCGGCCGAGCGTCCCACCCGGCCGGCGGTGGTCGCCGGGGACGCCACGCTCGATTACGCCACGCTGTACCGGCGGGCCGGTCGGCTCGCCGCGCGGCTGCGGGAGACCGGCGTACGCCCCGGCGACCTGGTGGCGGTGGCCGCCCGGAAGGGCTGGCCGCAGCTCGTCGCGGTGCACGCCGTGCTGCTGGCCGGCGGGGCGTACGTGCCGATCGATCCCGGCTGGCCCGCCGAGCGGATCGGCTGGCTGCTGGCCGACACGAAGGCCGCCGCGGTGGTCACCGACGCGGACAGCCGGGCGCCGCTCGCCGGCGCGGCGTCGGCGCCGATCGTGGTGGTCGAGGACGCCGTCGACGACGGCCCGACCCTCGGGTACGCGCCGCTGCGCGAGCCGGACGACCTGGCGTACGTGATCTACACGTCGGGGTCCACCGGCCGGCCGAAGGGCGCGATGCTGGACCACCGCGGGCCGCTGAACACGGTGATCGACGTCAACGCCCGGTACGGCGTCACCGAGCGGGACGTGCTCCTCGGCCTCTCCTCGCTCTGCTTCGACCTGTCGGTCTACGACGTGTTCGGGGCCGCGGCGGCCGGCGCGACGCTGGTCCTGCCGGACCCGGCCCGGCACGACCCGGCGTCCTGGCTGGCGCTGGCCCGGGAGCACGGGGTGACCGTCTGGAACTCGGTGCCGGCGCTCATGCAGCTACTCGTCGAGGACGCCGAGACGACCGGGGTGCGCCTGCCCGACCTGCGGCTGGTGCTGCTCAGCGGCGACTGGATCCCGGTCACCCTGCCGGACCGGATCCGCGCGGTCGCGCCGCGCGCCCGGGTGGTCAGCCTCGGCGGGGCCACCGAGGCGTCCATCTGGTCCATCGCCCACCCGATCGAGCGGGTCGACCCGGACTGGGTGAGCATCCCGTACGGGCGGCCGCTGACCAACCAGACCTGGCACGTCCTGGACGAACTGGACCGGGACGCCCCCACCTGGGTGCCGGGGCACCTGCACGTGGGCGGGGTCGGGGTGGCGCTGGGCTACCTCAACGACCCGGAGCGCACGGCCGCCGCGTTCGGGTCGCACCCGGTCACCGGGGAGCGGCTGTACCGCACCGGCGACCGCGGCCGGTACCTGCCCGACGGCACCATCGAATTCCTCGGCCGGGCCGACTTCCAGGTGAAGATCCAGGGCTTCCGGGTGGAGCCCGGCGAGGTGGAACACGCCCTGCTGGAGCACCCCGACGTGGGCGGTGCGGCGGTGGTCGCCCGGACCTCCGGCTCCGGGCGGCAGCTGGCCGCGTTCGTGGTCGGACGGGACGGCGGGGACCGGCCCGACCCGGTGGCGGTCCGCGAGTTCCTCGCCACCCGGCTCCCCGCGTACCTGGTCCCCGCCCACGTGGTGGTCCGGGACGCGCTGCCGCTGACCGGCAACGGCAAGGTGGACCGGCGGGCCCTGGAGACCGTCGACCTCGCCGACGGCGACGGCGAACGCCGGCACGTGCCGCCGCGCACCGCGACCGAGGTGGCGCTCGCCGGAATCTGGCGGGAGATCCTCCGGGTGGAGCGGCTCGGCGTCGAGGACGACTTCTTCGACCTGGGTGGACAGTCCTTCGCGGCGCTGCGGGTGGTCGGCCAGATCGCCCAGCGGCTGGGCCGGCGGGTGCCGCTGGGCGCGCTGCTGGAACGGCGCACCGTGGCCGGGCTGGCCCGCTGGCTGGACGCCGCCCCGGCGGACTGGTCGCCGCTGATCCGGCTCACCGGCGAACCGGCCGAGACCGGCGCCCCGCCCTGGGTGCTGGTGCACCCGGCCGGCGGTGACGTGCTCTGCTACCGGGACCTCGCCGCCCGGCTGGACCGGGACTGCCTCGCCCTGCAGGCCCCCGGGCCGGCGGTCGGCCGGGAACCGGTGGCCGACCTCGGCGAACTGGCCCGGCTCTACCTGGCCGCGCTGCGCCGGGAGCAGCCGCACGGCCCGTACCTGCTCGGCGGCTGGTCCTCCGGCGCGGTCATCGCGGCGGAACTCGCGTGCCGGCTGGAGGAGGCCGGCGAGCGGGTGCGACACCTGGTGGTCGTCGACGCCCCCGCCCCGCTGGCCCCGCAGCGGGTGGCCGACACCGACATCCCGCTGTGGTTCCTGGAGGACCTGGACCGGGGCTTCGACCCCGGCCTGGTCACCCCCGAGCAGCTCCGCGAGCTGGCCGCGCTGCCCGCCGAGGAGCGGCTGGACGGGGCGGTGCGGCTGGCGGCCAAGCAGGGCGTGCCCGTGGACGACCTGGGCGGCGGCACGCTGGCCGCCACGTACGCGGTCTTCGACGCGGTGGTGCGGGCCTGCGCCGGGCACCGGGCAGGGCGGGTCGACGCCGACGTCACCGTGCTGCGGGCCCGGGACGGCCGGGTCAGCGAGTTCGCCGGCCACCCGCACGGCGAACGTCCCGACTGGGGCTGGGCCGAGCTGACCGGGGGGCGGCTGGCGACCGTGCCGGTCCCCGGCACCCACCACACCGTGCTCACCGCCGTCGGCGTGGAGCAGGTCGCCGCCGCGCTGAACGCGGCGACCCGCGACTGACCCCTGTCCCCCACCGACGGTCCGACCGGGCCGCCGTTCCCCGTCCACCGCGCGACCGGCGGCGGTGGCCGACCCGCCCGTGAAGAGGAGGTCCCGATGGCCCGCCAGTGGAAGGTCCTGCTGGTCACGTCCGTCGCCGTGATGATGGCGCTGTTGGACGTGACGATCGTCAACGTGGCGGTGCCGGCCCTGGCGGCCGCCTTCCCGGGCAGCTCGCTCAACGACCTGTCCTGGGTGCTCAACGCGTACAACGTGGCCTTCGCCGCGGCGCTGATCCCGGCCGGGCGGCTGGCCGACCGGTGGGGCCGGCGGCGGGTGTTCCTCGCCGGGGTGGTGCTCTTCCTGCTCGGCTCGGCGGCGTGCGGGCTGGCCCCCGCAGTGGGCGTGCTGGTCGCGGCGCGGTGCCTGCAGGCGCTCGGCGCGGCGGCCATCATGCCGACCTCGCTCGGCCTGCTGCTGCCCGAGTTCCCGGTGCACCGGCGGGCCACCGCGATCGCGCTCTGGACCGCCACCGGCACGGTCGCCGGGGCCGCCGGCCCGTCCCTCGGCGGCGCGCTGGTCGCCTGGCAAGGCTGGCGGTGGGTGTTCCTGGTGAACCTGGCGATCGGGCTGCCCGGCCTGCTGGCCGCGGTCCGGGTGCTCCGGGAGACCCGCGACACCACGCCCGGCCCGTTCCCGGACGTGGTCGGCGCGCTGCTGCTCGGCGGCGGGGTCGGCACGCTCGCCCTGGCCGTGGTCCGGCTGCCCGACTCGGGAGCCACGTCGGCGGCGTTCGGCGGCACCGTCGCCGTCGGCGCCGCCCTGCTGGCCGCCCTGGCGATACGGTCGGGCCGGCACCCAGCCCCGATCATCGAGCCGGCGCTGGTACGGATCCGCTCGTTCAGCGTCGCCAACCTCGGGTCGCTGGTCTTCGCCGCCGCGATGAACGCCCTGCTGCTGTGCAACGTGCTCTTCCTGACCCAGGTGTGGCGCTACGACAGCCTGACCACCGGCGGCGCGCTGACCGCCGGCCCGGTCGCCGCCGCCGCGTTGGCCCCGCTGGTCGGCCGGCTCGGCGACCGGTTCGGGCCCCGGGCGGTGGCGCTGCCCGGCGGGTTGTTCTTCTGCGCCGGCGCGCTGCTGTTCGCCCGCGCCCCCGGCCAACCGAACTTCCTCGCCGACTTCCTGCCGGCGGCGGTGCTGATCGGCGCGGGCGCGGCGTTCAGCTTCCCCGGCTTCGGTCACGCCGCGTTCGCCGAGTTCCCCCGGGCCCGCTTCGCCACCGGCGTGGCCATCGCCTCGTGCCTGCGGCAGGTCGGCGCGGTCCTCGGCGTCGCCGTGCTGATCACCGTGCTGGACGACGGCAGCGCCTCGCTGGCCGTGTTCCACCGCGCCTACCAGGTGATCGCCACCGGTGGACTGCTCGCCGCCGGGGTGGCGCT
This sequence comes from Micromonospora sp. NPDC051924, assembly GCF_055586005.1. Lineage (NCBI taxonomy): Bacteria > Bacillati > Actinomycetota > Actinomycetes > Micromonosporales > Micromonosporaceae > Micromonospora > Micromonospora sp. NPDC051924. Next base: position 10,625 of record NZ_JBVJJA010000080.1, on the reverse strand, counting down.
CACCCTCGGCCGGGTGCACGCCCGGGACGTGGCACACGTCCCGGCGACGCAGCCCGCCCCCGGGACGCGGCCGGCCGGCGTCCCGGCCGCCGGGACGGCGGCGCAGACGGCCGGGACGCAACCGGTCACGGGCGCGACCGACGGATGGGCGGGGTAGTCGGCCGGCGGCACGGCGCCCGGCATGAACCCCCATCCTCACGAGAATCCACCCCGTTGCAACAACCACTTGAGCCCAAGGGCGCCGGACAGCGCCGCTTGCGGCAAGGCGAGTAGATCAACGTCAGGCGGACGGGCGCCGGCGGTCTCTGGGGCCGGCGGCAGGACCAGCTAGCGCGGTGACCGGCCGAGGCACGGCCGGCGGGGGCCGGGCCGGGCGGAGGCACGGCCAGCCGAAGCGTGGCCGGCGGGTGGGGTTACCGGTTGGTCGGTGGTGCGGCCAGCCATCGGCACGGCTGCCCGTTGAACCAGGCCGTCCGCCAGGCCTGCTGCAGCGCGGCAACCAGCCGGCCGCCGAGATCCGGGGCGGCCCGGCCGGTGATCGGGGCGGTGAGTCCGGCCGCCACCGCCGCCAGCTCAGTCCAGGTCGGCTCCGCCGGGGCGACCCGGACCCGGTGGCCGTGCCGGGCCGTCCAGGCACGGACGGCCGGCCGACACGCGGTCTGCTCCCCGGCGGCGAGCACGTGCAGCCGCCCGTCCGAACGGCCGTCGGCCACCGCCGCGAGGAAGTCGGCCAGCGACGGCGGCGCGGCCTCCGCAGTACCGGCGGGGCCGGTACCGGTCAGTGCCGCGACGACCGCACCCAGGCAGATGGACGAGCTGGCGGACCCGGCGGATGTGGGGCCGGCGGGGCCGGTACCGGTCAGTGCCGCGCCGTCGGACCCGGCGGACGCCGGGCCGGCGGCGAGGACGAGCAGGCAGTCGCGGTGGTCGCAGTGCAGTCCGACCAGTTCCGCGCCGGCCAGCGGCAGGTCGGGCAGCCCGGGCAGGCGGAACCCGGCCGGCTCGGCCGGGCGCAGGCCCCAACGCCGCCAGACCCGGGCCACCGTGCCGTTGGAGACGCCCAGCTCGACGCCGAGCGCCCGGCTGGACCAGGCGCCACCGCCGGGCGGGCGGGTGGTCAGCGTCCGCAGCACCACGTCGGCGTCCCGCACCCGGGGTCGGCGGCCGGGGCGTACCCGGTCGCGCAGGCCGGGCACCCCCTCCTCGGCGTAGCGGCGCAGCCAGGTGGCCACGGTGGGCGGGGTGGTGGCCAGCCGGCGTGCCGTCTCGGCCTGCGAGAGGCCGGCGGCGGCGGTGAGCACGATGGCGGCCCGCAGCGGCTCCCCACCGCGGCGGTCTCCCCCGGACAGCGAGACGAGAATCTTCCGGTCCTCCGGTGAAATGGCGATCGCCCGTTCCTGAGCCGCTTGCCCCATTTATCCAACCCCCCGGGCTAATATGCACACGTCGAGAGTGGACGGTATGGTCGCGCTAATTGGACGGTCAATGCGGCCGGCGCGGCTAGGGGGCGAACGAGCAGCTCAACCGGCACGATAAGGGGATCGGATACGCGCCGTAGGGGGGTCTTTCAGCGCTGCGTGACGGCGTTGTCCCGGTACCCCGGAAACGCACCCCACAAATTGATGTGTCGTAAATATCTTTACCTTTTCCGTATGGCTTTGGCAGCGCCGTACGTCGCACGATGGTGGCACCTGCTCGGCGGTTTTCGAGGAGTCCGGGATGTACGACGTGATCGTCGTCGGTGCGCGCTGCGCCGGTGCCACCACCGCGATGCTGCTGGCGCGGGCCGGGCATCGGGTGCTGCTGCTGGACCGGGCGAGCTTCCCCAGCGACACGATGTCCACCCACTACGTCCACCCGCCGACCATTGCCCGGCTGGCCGGCTGGGGCCTGCTGGACCGGCTGCGCGCCAGCGGCTGCCCGCCGCTGGAGGTGTCCCGGTGGACCCTCGCCGGGGTGCCGGTCGCCGGCTGCGCGCCGCCCATCGACGGCATCCGGGCCGGCTACGGTCCACGCCGCTTCGTGCTGGACACCCTGCTGGTGCGGGCGGCCGAGGCGGCCGGCGCCGAGCTGCGCGAGGAGTGCAACGTCACCGACCTGCTCTGGAACGGCGACCGGGTGGTCGGGATCCGGGCCAGGGGACCGCGCGGCGAGTTCACCGAGCGGGCCCGCGTGGTGATCGGCGCGGACGGGCTGGACTCGGTGGTGGCGAAGAAGGTGCAGGCGCCGAAGTACGAGGCGGTGCCCTCGCTCTGCTGCGTCTACTACACCTACTGGAGCGGGTTCACCGCCGACTACGAGGTCTTCGTCGACCACCGGCGCCTGGTCGGGGCGGTGCCGACCAACGACGGGCTCGTCATGGTCGTCGTGCAGGCGCCGCGCGAGGAGTTCGAGGAGGTCCGCAAGGACATCGAGGGGTCGTACCTCCGCTCGCTGGCGCTGGCCGCGCCGAGCGTGCTGGAACGGGTCCGGTCCGGCCGGCGCGAGGAACGCTTCGTCGGCACCGGCCGGCTGCCCAATTTTTTCCGCCGCGGCAGCGGGCCGGGCTGGGCGCTGGTCGGCGACGCCGGCTACCACAAGGACTCGATCGGGGCCAACGGCATCAGCGACGCCATCGCGCACGCCGCGCTGCTGGCCGAGCACCTGTCGCCGGCGCTGGGCGGCGCGCAGCTGGTGGACCGGGCGCTGGTCGACTACACCGTGCGGCGCGACCGGGAGTCCCTGCCCACCTACCACTTCAACCTGCAGGCGGCCCGGCTGCGCCCGGCCGACGAGCTGCTGGACGTGCTCCGGGCGATCCAGGGCGACCAGGAGCAGATGGACCGCTTCTTCGGCTTCATCGCCGGGATGTACGGCTGGACGGAGTTCGTCGACGGGGTGGCCACCGCCCTGGGGACCCCGGCCGGCGCCCCGGGCGCGCCGGCCGGATGACCACCGCCCCCCGCCGGCGGCCGCGCCGGCGCCCGTCCCGCCCCGACGACCCGACACCTGGCAGGAGAGATCATGACGGCGCCTGACCTACTGTCCGAACTGCACCGGCGCGGTGTGCGGCTGCGCCTGGTCGACGACCGGCTGGACGTCCGGGCCGCCGCCGGCGCGCTCACCCCGCAGCTGCGCGAGGAACTGCGCGAGCACCGGGACGCGCTGATCGCGCTGCTGCGCCGGCTGTCCGACGGCGGGACGCCGCAGGAGATCGTGCCCCGGCCGCAGGAGCGGTACGAGCCGTTCCCGCTGACCGACATCCAGCACGCCTACTGGGTGGGCCGCAATCCGGCGCTGCAACTGGGTGGCGTCGCCACCCACTACTACTTCGAGCTGGACGGGCTCGACCTCGACCCGGCCCGGCTGGCGGAGAGCCTGCGCAAGGTGATCGACCGGCACGACATGCTGCGCGCGGTGGTCGACCCGGACGGGCGGCAGCGGATCCTGCCCGAGGTGCCGCCGTACGACCTGCCGGTGGCCGACCTGCGCGCGGCGCCCGAGGACGAGCGCCGGGCCGCGCTGGCCAAGACCCGGGTGGAGATGGGGCACCAGCTGCTGCCGCCGGACCACTGGCCGCTGTTCGACCTGCGCGCCTCGCTGCTCGACGAGCACCGGATCCGACTGCACGTCAGCATCAACGTGCTGATCATGGACGCGTTCAGCCTCCAGCTGCTGTTCCGCGACTGGCGGCGGTTCTACACCGACCCGGACTGGTCGCCCGAGCCGCTGCCGCTGTCCTACCGGGACTACGTCCTGGCCGAGGAGGCGGCCCGGGGCGGCCGCGAGTACCGGGCCGCCGAGGCGTACTGGCGGGACCGGCTGGAGGGCCTGCCGCCCGCGCCGGCCCTGCCGCTGCGCGCCGGCGCCGTCGGCGGCCCCGGCGGCGGGCCGGTGGAGTTCGTCCGGCGCAGCGCCCGGCTGCCCCGCCCACTCTGGGACGCCCTCAAGGCGACCGCGCAGCGGTACGGGGTCACCGCCTCGGTCGCGGTGATGAGCGCGTACGCGGAGGTGCTGCGCACCTGGTCGCGGCAGGCCGACTTCACCCTCAACCTCAGCCTGTTCAACCGGCGGCCGCTGCACCCGCGGATCGGCGAGATCATCGGCGACTTCACCTCGGTCACCCTGCTCGCCGCCACCGCGGTCCCCGGGGAGTCGTTCGCCGACCGCGCCCGGCGGCTCAACCGCCAGCTCGTCGAGGACCTGGAGCACTCCGCGTTCAGCGGGGTCCGGGTGCTGCGGGAGCGGTCCCGCCGCCTGGGCGGCGGGCCGGGCGCGGCGATGCCCGTGGTGTTCACCAGCGCCCTCGCGCTCGGCGACCGGGAGCAGCGGACGCCGGACTCGCGGTTCTTCGGGGAGTTCGGCCACGGCATCAGCCAGACCCCGCAGGTGTGGCTGGACCACCAGGTCACCGAGGAGAGCGGGGACCTCTGCCTGGACTGGGACGCGGTGGAGGCGCTCTTCCCGGCCGGGCTGCTCGACGACATGTTCGACAGCTACCAGGCCCTGTTGCGCCGGCTCGCCGAGGAGGCCGCGAGCTGGGACGAGGTGGACGCCCCGGTGCCGTTGCCGGCGCACCAGCTGGCGCAGCGGCGGCGGATCAACGAGACGGCCGCCGACATTCCCGCACGTACCCTCTGCGACCTGGTCGAGGAGCGCGCGGCCGCGCAGCCCGGCGCGCCCGCGGTGATCACGCCGGACGGCGGCCTGACCCACGGCGAGGTGGTCGACCGGGGCCGCCGGCTGGCGGTCCGGCTGCGCGAGCTGGGCGCGACCACCGGCCAGCTGGTGGCGGTGGTGCTGGACCGCTGCGCCGAGCAGGTGCCCGCCGTGCTGGGGGTGACCCGGGCCGGGGCCGCGTACCTGCCGATCGAGCCGGCCTGGCCGGAGGCGCGCCGGGCCGACCTGCTCGACCAGGGCGGGGTGCGGATCGTGGTGACCACGCCGCGGCTGCGCGACGAGCTGGCCTGGCCGGCCGGGCTGCGCCTGGTCACCCTGGACGACCCGGAGGTGCGGGCCGCCGACCCGGCCGCGGCCGGTCCCGGGCCGGCCCCGGACGACCTGGCATACGTCATCTTCACCTCCGGCTCGACCGGCCGGCCGAAGGGCGTGATGATCGACCACCGGGGCGCGGCCAACACGGTGCAGGACGTCAACGCCCGCTTCGGCGTCACCCCGGCCGACCGGGTGCTGGGGCTGTCCGCGCTCAGCTTCGACCTGTCCGTCTACGACGTGTTCGGCGCCCTCGCGGCCGGCGCCGCCGTGGTGCTGCCCGCGCCCGGCCGGGCCGCCGACCCGGAGCACTGGGGCGACCTGGTCCGCCGGCACCGGGTCACGGTCTGGAACTCCGTGCCGGCGCTGATGCAGGCCTGGGTGGACGCTTCGGCCGCGCACCCCGACCCGGCCGGCTCGGCGCTGCGGGTGGTGCTGCTCAGCGGCGACTGGATCCCAGTACGGCTGCCCGACGCGATCCGGGCCCGGCACCCGCGGGCGGCGGTGCACAGCCTGGGCGGCGCCACGGAGGCGTCGATCTGGTCGATCCACCACCCGATCGGCGTGGTCGGCGCCGACTGGACCAGCATCCCGTACGGGCGCCCGATGGCGAACCAGACCATGCACGTTCTCGACGGCCGGCTCCACCCCTGTCCGGTGTGGACGCCGGGCGAGCTGTGGATCGGCGGGACGGGCGTGGCGCTGGGCTACTGGGCCGACCCGGCCCGCACCGGGGAGCGGTTCATCCGGCACCCGGTCACCGGCGAGCGCCTCTACCGCACGGGCGACCTCGGCCGGTGGCTGCCCGACGGAACCATCGAGTTCCTCGGCCGCGACGACGACCAGGTGAAGCTGAACGGCTTCCGGATCGAGCTGGGCGAGATCACCGCGGCGCTGTCCCGGCAACCGGGGGTGGCCGAGGCGGTGACCGTGGTGGACACCAACCCGGGCACCGGCCGTCGCCAGCTCGTCGGTTACGTGGTGCCGGCCGACCCGGCCGCGCGGGTGGCCGCCGAGACGCTGCGCGCCGGGCTGGCCCGGGTGCTGCCCGAGTACATGGTCCCGCACCACTACCCGGTGCTGGACCGGATCCCGCTGAGCGCGAACGGCAAGGTGGACCGGGGCGCGCTGCCGTCGCCGTGGAGCGGGCCGGACCCGGCCGGGCACCGCGCCGCCCCCGGCGACGAGGTGGAACGGGCCATCCTGGCGATTTGGCAGGAGGCGCTGGGCCGGGACGACTTCGGGGTGACGGACAACTTCTTCGAGCTGGGCGCCGACTCGCTGCACGCGGTCCGGATCCTGGGCCGGCTCCGCGAGGAGTTCGGCATCGAGCCGGACGCCGACGAGGGCCTGCCGATGCTGTTCGACAGCCCGACCGTGGCGGAGCTGGCCGAGACCGTACGCGGCCTGCTGCGGGAGCGGGCGTGAGCCCGGAGGCCGGCTGGGACGACGTGGTGGTGGGCGCCGGTTCGGCCGGCGCCACGCTGGCCGCCCGCCTCTGCGAGCAGGGCGGGCGGCGGGTGCTGCTGCTCGAGGCCGGCCCGGACCGGACCGGCGGGGACGGTGGCCCCGAACAGCTCGGCCGGCCCACGCTGGCCGGGCTGAACTGGGAGTACGAGACGGCCGACGGGGACCGGCCGGTGCCGTACCGGGTGGGCCGGGTGGTGGGCGGCTCGTCGGCGGTGAACGGCGCGATCGCGCTGCGCGGGCTGCCGGCCGACTTCGACGAGTGGGCCGCCGCCGGCAACCCGGAGTGGGCCTGGTGGAAGGTGCTGCCGTACTTCCTGCGGATGGAGACCGACCACGACGTGACCGGGCCGGAGCACGGCGACCGGGGACCGGTCCCGATCCGCCGGCTGACCGCCACCACGCCGATCAGCGACGCGTTCGTGGACGCCTGCCGGCAGCAGGGGCTGCCGCCGGTGGCGGACCTGAACGCCGCGCCGACGCCGGGGGTGGGGCGGCTACCGACGAACTCCTGGCAGGGCCGCCGGATGGGCACGGCCGAGACGTACCTGGCCGCCGCGCGGGACCGGGCGAACCTGACGATCTGGCCGGACGCCACCGCGCTGCGGCTGTTCGGCGACGGGTCCCGGGTCACCGGGGTCGAGGTCCGGCGCGGCGGGCGGACCGTCCGGGTCCGGGCCGACCGGGTGACGCTCAGCGCCGGCGCGGTGAACACCCCGCTGCTGCTGCAGCGCTCCGGCATCGGGCCGGCGGACCGGCTCGCCGCGCTCGGCGTACGGCCCTGGGTGGACCTGCCGGGGGTCGGCGCGAACCTCAGCGACCACCCGCTGCTCGGTATCTGGGCGGTGCCCCGGGCCGGGCTGTGCCGGGCCGGCGACCCGTGGCACTCGATGGTGGCCCGGGCGGCCAGCGACGGGGTCGACCCGGACCTGATGGTCTTCCTCAACTGCAACGTGGCGCCGGAGGACGTGCCCACCCTCGGGCCGATGCTGCGCGGGCGGCCCGGCGTGTCGGTGGCGGTGATGCTGATGAGCACCGACTCGCGGGGCAGCGTCGGGCTGCGGGACGCGACCCCGGACAGCCCGCCGGAGATCCGGCTCCACCTGGCCCGGGAACCCCGCGACGAGCAGCGGCTGATGATCGGTACCCGGCTGGTCTGGTCGCTGCTGCGGGCGCCGGCGATGGCCGGGCTGCTGGAGCGGGTGCTGCTCTGGACCGACCGGATGGTGGCCGAGGAGCCGCTGCTACGCCGGGCGGTACGCACCTTCGTCGCGCCCTCGTGGCACCCGACCGGCACGGCCCGGATGGGCCCGGCCGACGACCCGGGCGCGGTGGTCGACCAGTTCCTGCGGGTGCACGGGGTGGACGGGCTGCGCGTGGTGGACGCCTCGGTGTTGCCCACCGTGCCGCGGGCCACCCCCAACCTGACCTGCGTGATGCTGGGCGAGCGGGCGGCCGACTGGATGTCCTGATCCGGTCACCGGTTGACAGCGATCTGTGCGGGCTCTGCCAGCACCGGTTGCGAACCTCGCCGCATGAGTGACGCCTTCCAGGCCCAGGGCCTGGTCAAACGATTCGGCAAGACGGTGGCGCTGGACGGCATCGACCTGTCCGTGCGCACCGGTGAGGTGCACGGCTTCCTGGGCCCCAACGGGGCGGGCAAGACGACCACGATCCGGGTCCTGCTCGGCCTGCTGCGGGCCGACGCCGGCACGGTGCGGCTGCTGGACGGCGACCCCTGGCGGGACATCACCCGGCTGCACAAGCGGCTGGCGTACGTGCCGGGCGACGTGAGCCTCTGGCCACGGCTCTCCGGCGGGGAGACCATCGACCTGCTCGGCCGGCTGCGCGGCGGGCTGGACCCGGCCCGCAAGGCGGAGCTGCTCGACCGCTTCCAGCTCGACCCGCGCAAGAAGGGCCGGGCCTACTCGAAGGGCAACCGGCAGAAGGTGGCCCTGGTAGCGGCGTTCGCCTCGGACGTGGAGCTGTTCATCCTGGACGAGCCCACCTCCGGCCTGGACCCGCTGATGTCCGAGGTGTTCAACCAGTGCGTCAGCGACGTCCGTCGGGAGGGCCGCACGGTGCTGCTGGCCAGCCACATCCTCGGCGAGGTGGAGAAGCTCTGCGACCGGGTCAGCATCATCCGGTCCGGGCGGATCGTGGAGACCGGCTCGCTGAGCGAGCTGCGCCACCTGACCCGCACCACCATCCAGGCCCGGCTGGGCCGCCCGGCCGCCGGCCTGGGCGAGCTGCCCGGCACCCACAACGTCACCGTCGACGGTGACCGGGTCAGCCTCCAGGTCGACCCGGACGCGCTGCCGGAGGTGCTGCGCCGGCTCGGCGAGTACGAGGCGCGCGAGCTGGTCAGCCAGCCGCCCACGCTGGAGGAGCTGTTCCTGCGCCACTACGACGTCGGCCCGCACCGCAGCGGCGAGAAGGTCGGTGCCCGATGAGTGAGCTGGTCGGCACCGGGCGCCTGGCCCGGCTGGCGCTCCGCCGGGACCGGATCGGCCTGCCGGTGTGGATCCTGCTCGCGATCAGCCTCGCCGCCGGCCCGGCCAAGTCGCTCGCCGACGCCTACGCGTCGGTGGAGAAGCAGCGCGAGTACGCCGAGGGCGTGGGCAGCAACCCGGCGGCCGCGGTGTTCAGCGGGCCCAGCGTCGGCGTCGACCACCTGGGCGGGATCGTGGTCAAGGAGAGCGCGGTCTGGGTGCTGCTGCTGGTGGCGATCACCAGCATCATGCTGGTCACCCGCTACACCCGCAGCGAGGAGGAGAGTGGCCGGGCGGAGCTGGTCACCGCCGCCGCCGTCGGCCGGCACGCCCGGTTGGCCGCCGCCCTGCTCGTGGTCGGCGTCGCCGACCTGCTGATCGGGCTGGGCGCTGCGGCCGGGCTGATGGGCGCCGGGCTGTCCGGGGCCGGCTCGCTGGCGTACGGGCTGGGCGTGGCCATGGTGGGCTGGGTCTTCGCCACCGTCGCGGCGGTCACCGCGCAGCTGGTGGAGGCCGCCCGCACCGCCAACGGGATCGCCCTGGCGGTCTTCGGCGGCACGTTCCTGCTGCGTGGCATCGCCGACTCGGCCTCGGTGGCGAACGACGGCACCGGGGGCGTGCGGCAACTCGCCTGGCTCTCCCCCACCGGCTGGTTCTACCAGCTCCGGCCGTACGCCGGGGAGCGCTGGTGGGTGCTCGGGCTGGCCGTGGTCGTCGGGGCTGCGCTCACCGGCGTCGCGGTGGCGCTGAGCCGGCGGCGGGACATCGGCGCAGGCCTGCTGGCAGCGCGGCTCGGCCCGCCGGCGGCGCCGCCCGGCCTGGCCACCCCGCTCGCGCTGGCCTGGCGGTTGCAGCGGGGCGGCCTGATCGCCTGGGCGGCCGGGGTGGCGGTCGGCGGGGCGGTGCTCGGCTCGCTGGCCCACGACATCACCGACATGGTGGGCGACAACGCCACCGCCGCGAAGGCGATCCGCCAGCTCGGCGGCGCCGACGTGCTGGTCGACAGCTACCTGGTGTGGGTGCTGCGGATCCTCGGCCTGGCCGCCGCCGCGTACGCGGTCTCGGCGGTGCTGCGGCTGCGCTCGGAGGAGTCCGGGCTGCGGGCCGAGCCGGTGCTGGCCGCCGCAGTGACCCGCACCCGGTACGCGCTCAGCCACGTGCTGGTCGCGGTGGCCGGCGTGGTGGTGCTGCTGCTCACCGCCGGCCTGGTGGTCGGGCTGGTGCACGGGGCGCGCTCCGGCGACGTGGGCGGCGAGCTGCCCCGGATGCTCGGCGCGGCGCTGGTGCAGCTGCCGGCCGCGCTGCTGCCGGCCGCGCTGGCCGCGGCCCTGTTCGGGCTGCTGCCCGGCGCCACGCTGGTGGCGTGGCTCTTCGTCGGGGCGATTCTGCTGATCGCCCAGCTGGGCCCAGTGCTCGAGCTGGACCAGTGGGTCATGGACGTCTCCCCGTTCACCCACCTGCCCCGGCTGCCCGGCGGCGACGTGGCCGCGATGCCGCTGGTCTGGCTGGGGGTGCTGGTGTTGCTGCTGGGGGCGGCCGGCCTGGCCACCTTCCGCCGGCGCGACCTGGACACCGCCTGATCACCGCTCACCCCCCGGATCGGGGGGGGGGGGGGGGGGGGGGGGGGGGGGGGGGGGGGGGGGGGGGGGGGGGGGGGGGGGGGCGGAGGGGGGGGGGGAGGGGGGGGGGGGGGGT
>NZ_JBVJJA010000079.1:0-19894 GCF_055586005.1 Micromonospora sp. NPDC051924 | reverse complement strand
TACCTCCCTTGCTTCCCCCCCCCCCCCCCCCCCCCCCCCCCCCCCCCTGTTCCCCCCTCCCCCCCCCCCCCCCCCCCCCGCCCCCCCCCATCCCCCCCCCCCCCCCCCCCCCCCCCCCCCCCCCCCCCCGCCGTCCTGTCTCGAGAGTTTCCGGAAGTTGTTGACGGTGTCGCCACCGCGTACAGACAATGACATCCGCGAATGGAGCTCCTCCCTGCGGGAGTGGCGCTCCGATCGACTCACGGTGGACGAGGGCAGTCCGATCCGCGCGGCTTCCGGGCGACCGCGCGGCGAGCCGACCACCGTGGCGGGCAGTCGTCGGAGCCGGCTCCTCATCCACCACACCAATGGAAAGGCTTCCTGATGGACAAGGTGCTCGCCCGCGGCAGCGGGAGCCCGACCGCCCGGCCGCGACCGCGTACGGCGCTGCTGGCGGCAGCGGCCGGCGTCGCAATGATCGCGACGACAGTGGTCGTCGCCACCAGCGCCAGCGCCGGGACCACCCTCGGGGCGTCGGCCGCGGAGAAGGGCCGCTACTTCGGCACCGCGGTGGCCGCGTACAAGCTGTCCGACAGCCAGTACGTCGGCATTCTCAACCGCGAGTTCAACATGGTCACCCCCGAGAACGAGATGAAGTGGGACGCCACCGAGCCGTCCCAGGGCCAGTTCACCTTCACCAACGCCGATCGGATCGTCAGCCACGCACAGGCCAACGGGATGCGCGTGCGCGGGCACGCGCTGGCCTGGCACTCGCAGCAGCCCGGCTGGGCGCAGAACCTCTCCGGCTCCGCGCTGCGCCAGGCGATGGTCAACCACATCACCCAGGTCGCCAGTTATTACAAGGGCAAGATCTACGCGTGGGACGTGGCGAACGAGGCGTTCGCCGACGGCACCAGCGGCGCCCGCCGCGACTCCAACCTGCAGCGCACCGGCAACGACTGGATCGAGGTCGCCTTCCGCACCGCACGGGCCGCCGACCCCGGCGCCAAGCTCTGCTACAACGACTACAACACCGACGGGCAGAACGCGAAGTCCAACGCCGTGTACGCGATGGTGCAGGACTTCAAGTCCCGGGGCGTGCCGATCGACTGCGTCGGCTTCCAGTCGCACTTCAACAGCGCCTCGCCGGTGCCCAGCGACTACCAGGCCAACCTACAGCGCTTCGCCAACCTCGGCATCGACGTGCAGATCACCGAGCTGGACATCGAGGGTTCCGGGACCACCCAGGCCGACAACTACAGCCGGGTCGTCCGCGCCTGCCTGGCGGTGTCCCGCTGCACCGGCATCACCGTCTGGGGCATCCGGGACAGCGACTCCTGGCGGGCCAGCGGCACGCCGCTGCTGTTCGACAGCAGCGGCAACAAGAAGCCCGCGTACACGGCGGTGCTGGACGCGCTGAACGCCGGCGGGACCACCCCGCCGCCCACCACCACGCCCCCACCGACCACCACTCCCCCGACCACCCCGCCGCCGACCACGACGCCCCCGCCATCGGGCAACGGCTGCACCGCGACGCTGACCCTGAACCAGTGGCAGGGCGGCTTCGTCACCACCGTCCGCGTCACCGCCGGCGGCGCCGGGACCAACGGCTGGACCGTCGGGCTCACGCTCCCCGCGGGCGCCTCGATCACCAACACCTGGAGCGCCCAGCCCAGCGGCACCAGCGGCGCGGTGACCTTCCGCAACGTCGACTACAACGGCCGGCTCGCCGCCGGCACCTACACCGAGTTCGGCTTCCAGGGCGTCGGCACCGGCCCGTCCGGCACCGCCACCTGCACCGCCAGCTGAACGACCGTGGCCCGGCACGGGACCCCCCGCGCCGGGCCACTCGCTTGTCTTCGCCCGGTTAGGCTCGGGACGTGATCGAGGCCGTGATTGTCGACGTCGACGACACTCTGTGCCTCACCGAGGCGGTCTGCTTCGAGCTGGAGAACGACGTCCTGACGGCGCTGGGCCGCGCACCGATGTCCCGGGCGGTGCACCTGGCGACCTGGGGTGAGCCACTGCTCGACGCGATGCCGAAGCGCTCCCCCGGGCTGGACGTCGGGCGGTTCGACGCCGCCTACCGGCAGGTCCTGCGCCGCTACGTCCTCGACGGCCGGCTCGACGTGGTCGCGCCGGAGAACCTCCGGGCGCTGGACCAGCTCGTCCTGTCGGGCCGGACGGTGATGCTCCTGACGTCACGCACCGAGGCCGAGGTGGAACACCTGCTGGCGCCCGATCACGTCCTAACCGAGCGGGTGGAAACGGTCTACCACGCCGGCAACACCCGGTTCGGCAAGCCGGACCCCCGGGTGTTCGACGAGCTGCTGGCGGCCACCGCGCTGGCGCCACGGCAGTGCGTCTACGTGGGCGACTCACCGGGCGACGCGCTGGCCGCCGGGGGCGCCGGGCTGCACTTCATCGCCTGCCTGCAGAGCGGCGTACGCACACGCGAGGACTTCGACCCCCGCCACGTCAGCGCCTTCATCCAGGCCTTTCCCGAGCTGGTCGACGTGGTACGACAGCTGGACGCCCGGACCCCGACGACTCGACGGAGGCCGGCGTGACCGACGTGGCGGAGAGCGCGGTGCCCGCGTCCGTACTCGTCGCGAGGCACCGTGAAGTCACCAGGCTTCGCCCGTCGCAGAAGTTCGTAGCGATCCGCGAAGACCTCGATCGCTCGCTGGAGGCTGCACCGCTCCGCCGCGCGGATCGCCTTCAACGCCGGGATGATCCGCTGGCGCAGGATCAGGTCGTCGATCGCCTGCCAGGTGTCCACCCGGGCCATCCTCGTCATGCTCAATCCGGTGCGCCGGTCGGCTGTGCCGGCCAGAAGGGCCACTCTTCGAACGACATGCAGCGCCCGTTTTCGGCGAAGCGCATGATCCACAGGTCGCGGTACTCCTGGTCGACCGGGTCGCCGTACCGGACCTCCACGCGCGCCACCGCGGCGTCACCCTCGACCGCGACGATCTCGCTGGTCATCCGGAACACCTCGTCGGAGCCGTCGCGCTCGCTCTCCCACATCTCGGCGATGGCCGGCAGGCCGACGACCGGTGTCCGGTACGGCCCCTGCAGATAGCGGGCGCCGGCGGTGAAGATCGTGGCAAGCGCCTCCGTGCCGGGCGTCCGCCACGCCTCCTCGTAGGCCGCGATCCAGCCGGCCACCTGTTTCCTGTCCACGATTGTCCAGCCTGCCAGTTGGCCGAGCGCCGTGCAGCGGGAGATGACTGACCCATCCTCGCCACGCGCCGGGTCGCGACGACGCGTCAGCGGAGGAGCGCACGCGAAAATGCCGGGCACTGACGGCGGAGATCGTGTCAGGATGCTCGGCATGTCTGGCCGAGCCCTGAGCTTCGGATTGGTGGCCGAAGCATACGAACGGTTCCGGCCGGGATATCCCGTGGCGCTGTTCGACCTGGTGATGGCGTACGCGGGGCAGCCGGTTCCGGCCGCCCTCGAGATCGGCGCCGGGACCGGCAAGGCGACCCGGCTGTTCGCCCGTCGGGGGGTGGCGGTCACCGCGACCGAGCCCGACGGGGCCATGCTCGCCGAGCTGCGCAAGCACGTGCCGGCGAGCGTCAGGACCGTGCAGGCCGCGTTCGAGGACCTGCGACCGGGCGAGAGCTACGGGCTGGTCTATGCGGCGGCGGCGCTGCACTGGACGAACCCGGAGGGTCGGTGGTCGCACATGTCCGCGCTGCTGAAGCCGGGTGGCGTGTTCGCCTCGTTCGGTGGACCGGTCCGGCTGGCCGACCCGGCGGTGGAGGAAGCGGTGCGCGCGGCCCGGGCGCCGTTCCTGGCGAGCGACGAGATTCCGTCCCCGGATGGCACGCCTCCGGAGCATGACATGCAGTGGCCGGGTACGGAGCTCCAACGGTCCGAGTGGTTCGCCGATGTCCAGCAGTCCGTGATCGAGCGGCGCCTGACGATGAACGCTCGCGACTACGTCGACTATCTCTCGACCGTCTCGGCCTATCTCGAACTACCGACCTCGGAGCGGGAGCAGGTCTACCGCCGGATCATGGAGGCCCTGCCCGGGACGGTCGAGATCGCCGCCGACATCGTCGTCCACCTCGCCCGTCGGCGTCGCGACCAGTAGCGCCTCGACAGTCAGACGCCTGGACGGGCCGCCACCGGCCGCTCTTCCCTTCGGTGCGCACGCGGACTACGGTCGCTGTCACACCCCCGGCGCGCACCTGTGTCGCAGCGCCGCGACGCCGGAAGGGATCGGCCATGACGATCAACCACATCAGCGTCGGCCACGGGCCGCACAAGGTGCTGGCCCTGCACGGCTGGTTCGGGTCGGCGCGGGGCTGGGGCGGCCTGCCGGAGCTGATCGACACCGACCGCTTCACCTGGGCGTTCCTGGACTACCGCGGATACGGCGCGCGCACCCAGGCGGCCGGTGACCACACCATCGCCGAGATCTCCCACGACGCGCTGGAGCTCGTCGACTCCCTCGGCTGGGACACATTCTCGGTGGTCGGGCACTCCATGGGCGGCAGTGCGGCCCAGCGGGTCCTCGCCGACGCGCCCGAACGGGTGGACCGCCTCGTCGGCATCAGCCCGGTGCCGGCCGGCGGGGTGCCGTTCGACCTGCAGAGCTGGGCGCTGTTCGACGGTGCGGCCGCCGACCCGGACAAGCGCCGCGCCATCATCGACCTCACCACCGGCAACCGGCTGTCCGGACGGTGGCTGGACCAGATGGTTCGGTTCTCCCTCGACAACTCCACCCGGGAGGCGTTCGGCGCGTACCTGCCCGCCTGGGCGCGGACCGACTTCACCGACGAGGTGAAGGGCAACCCGGTCCCGGCGCTCGCCGTGGTCGGCGAGCACGACCCGGCGCTGGGCGCCGAGACGATGCGCGAGACCTGGCTGCGGCACTACCCCAACGCCCGGCTGGAGGTGCTCGCCAACGCGGGGCACTACGCGATGTACGAGACCCCGGTGCGGCTGTCCACCGTGGTCGAGGAGTTCCTCGGGCAGTGACGGTCGATCCGACGCCCCTGGTCGACCCCCGCACCTACGTCGACGGCGTCCCGTACCACCTGCTCGCCGAGCTGCGCGCGGCCGGGCCGGTGGTGTGGGTCGACGAGCCGCCGCTGCTCGGGCTGCCCGGCGGCCCGGGCTTCTGGCTGGTGCTGCGGCACGCCGACGTGACGGAGGTGCTCAAGCAGCCACGGCTCTTCTCGTCCCGGCTCGGCGCCACCCAGATCCGCGACCCGGCCACCCCGGAGGACCTCGGCTACGTACGGCGGATGATGCTCAACATGGACCCACCGGAGCACGGTCGGCTGCGCCGGCCGGTGGCCCGCTCGTTCACCCCGCGCGCGGTCGCCGCGCTGGAGGCGTCGATCCGGGCGAACGCGGTGGCGCTCGTTGACCGGGCGCTCGGCGACGCCGACGAGGGGACCTGCGACTTCGCCCGGGACCTCGCCGCCGACCTGCCGCTGCTCACCCTCGCCGACGTGCTCGGGGTGCCGGAGCCCGACCGCTGGCTGCTGTACGACTGGTCGAACCGGGTGATCGGCTTCCAGGACCCGGACTACGCCGTGTCGGCCGCGTTCGATCCGGGGGCCGGCACCGCCGCGGCCCGGGAGGCGCTGCGGCACCGGCCGGCCCCGGACGCCGACGGCCGGATGCCCGACCCGCGGACCCGGGCCGGGATGGCCGACCTGTACGCGTACGCGCACCTGCTGGCCGAGGCGAAACGCCGCGACCCGGGCCCGGACGTGATGTCCATCCTGCTCGCCCAGCGGGGCGACGACCGGCTCTCGGTGGACGAGTTCGAGAACATGTTCTGGCTGTTCGCCGTGGCCGGCAACGAGACGATCCGCAACGGCCTGCCGGGCGCGATGATCGCCCTGCTGGAACACCCGGACGAGATGGCCCGGCTGCGCCGCGACCCGGGCCTGTTCGACACCGCCGTCGACGAACTGCTGCGCTGGTGGACGCCGGTGATGGTGTTCCGGCGCACCGCCACGGGGGACACCGCCGTCGCCGGCGTACCGGTGCGGGCCGGGGACAAGGTGGTCGTCTCGTTCGCCTCGGCCAACCGCGACGAACGCGTCTTCGCCGAGCCCGACCGGCTCGACCTCACCCGCCATCCCAACCCGCACCTGGTCTTCGGCCACGGACCGCACTTCTGCCTGGGCGCGCACCTGGCCCGGTGCCAGCTCCGCGCGCTGTTCGAGGCGCTGCTCGCGCGCACCTCGACCATCACGTACGCGGGCCCGCCCGCCTACCTGCGCTCGAACTTCCAGCGCGGCGTGAAGCGCCTGCCGATCCACTGGCGACGCCGCTGATCAGGCCCCGACCTCGCGCAATCGCCCGTCGGCCAGCCGCAGCCACCGGTGCACGCCGATCGCCGCCAGGAAACGCTCGTCGTGGCTCACCACCACGAAGGCGCCCTGGTACGCGTTGAGCGCGCTCTCCAGCTGCCCGACGCTGTCCAGGTCCAGGTTGTTCGTCGGCTCGTCCAACAGCAGCAGTTGCGGCGCCGGGTCGGCGAACAGGACGCAGGCGAGGGTTGCCCGAAGGCGTTCGCCGCCGGACAGCACACCCACCGGCAGGTGGGCGCGGCTGCCCCGGAACAGGAACCGGGCCAGCAGGTTCATCCGGTCGGCGTCGGCGAGGGCCGGGGCGAAGGTGGCGAGGTTTTCGGCGACGGTGCGCTCGGGGTCGAGCAGGTCGAGCCGCTGGGACAGGTACGCCACCCGGCCCTCGGCCCGCGTCGTCGTCCCGGACACCGACGCCTGGTCACCGCCGATCAGCCGGAGCAGGGTGGACTTGCCCGCGCCGTTGGGGCCGGTGAGGGCGATACGTTCCGGTCCCCGGACGGTCAGGTCGACACCGTCGGTGCCGAACACCGCCCGCCCGTCGTAGCCGGCCTGCAGGTGCTCGCCGTGGAAGACGGTGCGTCCGGCCGGCACGTTGGTGTCGGGCAGGTCCACCACGATCCGGTCGTCCTGGCGGGCGGCGCGGCTGGCCTGGTCCAGGCGGGCCTGGGCGTCGCTCACCCGGTTGGCGTGGGTCTCGTTGGCGCGGGCCGCCGAGACCTGGGCGTCCCGCTTCAGCCCGCCGGCCACGATTCGGGCCAGGCCGGCGTTGTTGAGGTTGCGGGCGGCGGTCGACGCGCGGCGAGCGGCCCGTTCGCGGGCCTGCTGCATCTCGCGTCGCTGTCGCTTGAGGTCCTGCTCGGCGTGCCGGACCTGCCGCTCGACGGTCTCGCGCTCGGCCTGCACGGCCTGCTCGTAGTCGGTGTACGTGCCGCCGTACCAGCGGATCTCGCCGTGGTCGAGGGCCGCGATGCGGTCCATCTCGTCCAGCAGCGCCCGGTCGTGGCTGACCAGCAGCAGGCAACCGGTCCAGGCGCGCACGACCGCCGTCAGCCGGTCGCGAGCGGCGCGGTCGAGGTTGTTCGTCGGCTCGTCGAGCAGCAGCACGTCCGGGCGCCTGAGCAGCTGGGCGGCGAGACCCAGGGAGACCACCTGGCCGCCGCTGAGGGTGCCCAGCCGCCGGTCCAGGGCGAGGTCGCCCAGGCCGAGCCGGTCCAGCTCGGCGTGGGTGCGCTCCTCCACGTCCCAGTCGTTGCCGATCGTGGTGAAGTGCTCCTCGGCGGCGTCGCCGGCCTCAATGGCGTGCAGCGCGGCGATGACCCCGTCGACGCCGAGGACCTGCGCGACGGTCCGGTCACCGGCGAAGGGCAGGTGCTGCGGCAGATAGCCGAGCACGCCCTGCACGGTGACCGTGCCGCCGGTCGGGCGCAGCTCTCCGGCGATCAGCCGCAGCAGCGTCGTCTTACCGCTGCCGTTGGGGGCGACCAGTCCGGTCCGGCCCCCGGGCACGGAGAAGGACAGGTCGTCGAAGACCGGAGTCTCGTCCGGCCAGGAGAAGGAGAGGGAGGTGCAGACGATGTAACCGTCGGACATGACAGACCTCGGAGGGAAGATCCGGACGCGCAGCCGGGCGCCCGGCGGGAGCAGGGGACGACGAAGGAGCCGCGGCGACGGTGCGCTCACGCGCCCGTCGGCGGCCGGTCCGGGCTCTCACCCGGAGATGTCGTCGTCACCTGCCACGATCACTCCGATCCTCGGGAGACGTCCGCAACGATAGCGCACCACCCGCCGGGCGGCGGGCCGCTTCCTCACCCAGGGCGCACCGAGCCGCGAAGTGCGTCGATGGCGAGGTCGAGGGCGGCCTCCAGGTGGTCGATCCGCCCGGTGTTGAGCAGCAGCAGTACGCCGCCCTGGATGCCCGCCAGCAGCGCCGCGGCCGCGCGGCCGGCGTCCACCTCCGGAGCGATGTCGCCGGTCGACTGCATGCGCCGGATGCCGCCGGCGATCGCCTCCTCCCAGCGCCGCATCAGGCCGGTGACCACGGCCTGGGCGGCCGGGGCACGACGTCCGGTCTGGCCGAGCAGTCCGCCGAGCGGGCAGTGCTGGCCCTGTTCCCGGTAGCGCGCGACCAGCCGGTCCCGCCACGCCTGCCAGGCGGGCCAGGAGGCGAGGTCGCCGAGCAGCGGCTGCTGGTCGGCGAGCACCTGGTCGGCCTCGTACTGGGCCACCGCCAGCAGGAGTTCCTCCTTGCCGCCCGGGAAGTAGTGGAAGAGCGGGCTCTTGCTGGTGCCGGTACGCGCCATCACGTCCTCGAGGCGGACCTCGTCGACGCCGCGCTCGCGCAGCTCGGCGGCAGCGCCGGCGACGATCCGCCCCCGGGTCGCCGCGCCCTTGCGGGTCAACGCGTGGGTCATGCCGCCCTCCAACGGTGAGACGTGCGGTACCAACGCTAGTGGCGCCCGCGGGTCGACGGCGGGCACCGCGAGGGGTTGGCGGTGATCGGCGGGCGCGGCCACGGCCCCGTCCCGGCGGTCGGGGCCGTGGCCGCGTCGACGGTTCAGCCGACCGGCTGGGCGGCGCCGTTGAAGACCGGCGGCGCGTACCCGGCCGGCTTGTCGCCGATGCCCAGTCCGGGACTGACGATCCAGGACTGGTACTCCGGGGTGAACATCGAGTACGGCGTGGCCATCGGCTCGGCGCTGGCCTTGGCGAGCCGGTCGCGCAGCTCCCGGGGGATCTCGAAGTCGAGCGCCGCCAGGTTGCCGGCCACCTGCACCGGGCTGCTCGCCCCGATGATCACGGACCCGACGGCCGGTTGGGTCGCCACCCAGTTGATCGCCACCTGGGCCATGCCCCGGCCCAGTTCGGCGGCCACGCTCTCCAGCGCCTCGATCACCCGCCAGTCCCGGTCGGTGACCGGGCGCCCGTTCGCGCCCGCGCCGCCGAGCCGCCCCGCACCGGTCAGGCCGTCCCCGGTCCGCCGGTACTTGCCGCTGAGCAGGCCACCGCCGATCGGGCTCCAGGCGGTCAGGCCCAGCCCGAGGGACTGCGCCATCGGCACGTACTCCGGCTCGATGCCGCGGGCGAGCAGCGAGTACGGCAGCTGCAGGCTGATCAGCGGGGTCGACAGGTGCACCTCGGCGATGCTCTGCGCCCGGGCCGCGTACCAGGCCGGGACGTCCGACAGGCCCGCGTAACGGATCTTGCCGGCCCGGACCAGGTCGTCGAAGGTCCGCACGACCTCCTCGACCGGGGTGATCCGGTCCCAGGTGTGCAGCAGGTAGAGGTCCAGGTAGTCGGTGCCGAGCCGACGCAGCGACGCCTCCACCGCCCGGATCATGTGCTTACGGCCGTTGCCGCTGGCGTTCGGGTCACCCGGGTCGATGGTGTTGGTGAACTTGCTGGTCAGCACGAGCCGGTCGCGCACCCCCGCGGATGCGATCAACCGGCCCAGGATCCGCTCGCTCTCCCCGGCGGTGTAGAAGTCCGCCGTGTCGATGAAGTTGCCGCCCGCCTCCAGATAGCTCCGGAAGATCGGCTCGGCCTCCGCCTCGGTCTTCCCGTAGGCCGCGTGGAAGCCGTCGGTGCCGAAGTTCATGGTGCCCAGCGCCAAGCGGCTCACCCGCAGCCCGGACCGACCGAGCAGGTAGTAGTCGTGCATCGTGTGGATCTCCAGATCGTTCGTCCGCCACAATCCGCGACCGGCCCGGGCCCGACCGCCTGCACCACACTGTTGCTCGACAAAAATGGACCCGCAAGTCCAGAAAATGGTCCGCGCCCGGCCCCGTGGTCAGCGGCCTGCGGGGCCGGCGTGGTCGCGCCACGAGTGCCGGGGCTCATAGCCCAGCACCCGGCGCGCCTTGTCGATGCTGAGCAGGGTCTCGTGCTCGCCGAGTTCCTTGCGGATCTCGACCCCCGGGTAGACCTCGGCCATGAGGCTCGCACTGGACCGGCTCATCACGGTGTCGGCGTTGGCGATGATGAAGACGTCCGCGCCGGGCCGGTCGTGGGCCAGTGCCCGCTCGACCGCCTGAGCCCCGTCGCGGGCGTCGATGTAGCCCCACAGGTTCCAGCGGCGCAGCCGCGGGTCGGCGTCGAAGGACGGGAACCCTGCGTAGTCCTCGACGTCCATCACGTTGGAGAACCGCAGGCCCACCATGACCAGCTCGGGGTCCCAGCGGCAGAAGTGCCGCGCCATCTCCTCCTCGAGCGCCTTGTTCAGCGAGTAGGTCGACTCCGGGCGCGGCGGGTACTCCTCGTCGACCGGCGCGTACGGCGGCGGGGTGTCGAACGGCAGCCCGAGCACGGTTTCGCTGGAGGCCCACACCACCCGCTTGATGCCCGCCGCCCGGGCTGCGGCGAAGACGTTGTACGTCGCCGCGGAGTTGTTCGCGAAGGTGGCCGCGTTCGGCATCAGGCCGGGCGCCGGGACCGCCGCGAGGTGCACCACCGCCTCGACTCCGCCGGCGTGCTCGTCGGCGCCGCCGGTGAGCGCCTCCACCACCTGCCCGTAGTCGGTCAGGTCGACGAGGAGGAACTCGCCCTCGACGTCGCGCGGGTCGCGTCCGCCGGCCCGGTCCACCGCCAGCACGTCGACGCCCCGCTCGCGCAGGTGCGCGACCACCGCGCGGCCGAGCTTGCCGGTGGCGCCGGTGACGACCACCCGCCCGGGCAGGACGGATCCGGGAACACGATCGGTCATGGTCACATCTTCTCCGCTCGGTCGGTCAGCCAGCGGTGAATGCAGTTCAGCAGGTCCTCCGCGTCGACCGGCTTGGTGACGTAGTCGCTCGCGCCGGAGGAGATGCTCTTCTCCCGGTCACCGCGCATGGCCTTCGCGGTGACCGCGATGATCGGCAGGTCGGCGTAGCGGGGCATGGCGCGGATGGCGGCGGTGGCCGCGTACCCGTCCATCTCCGGCATCATCACGTCCATCAGCACCAGGTCGATGTCGTCGTGGCGCATCAGGGTCTCCACACCCTTGCGGCCGTTCTCGGCGTAGACGACGTCGAGGCCGTGCAGCTCCAGGATGTTGGTCAGGGCGAAGACGTTCCGGGCGTCGTCGTCCACCACGAGCACCTTGCGGCCGGCCAGCGCCCTGGTCACCGGATCGCTGACCGGCGCCGCGTGGTTCTCCGGCCCGCGCAGCGGCCGCATCCGTTCGGCGGCGCCCGCGGTCAGGTGCAGCACGATCCGTTCCCGGAGCTCGTCGAGGCCGCCGACGATCTCCAGTGGGCGGTCGGCGGCCATCCCCTGCAACAGGCTCTCCTGCCCCGGCGCGAGGGGCTGCCCGTGGTACGCCAGGACGGGGAGGTCGCGCAGGCCGAGGTGCTCGTGCAGCGCCCTGAGCAGGGCGGCGCCGCCGGTGTCGTCGGACGGGTCGAGCTGGACCACGAGCAGGTCGTGCCGCGCCCCGTCGAGGGTCTCGAGCGCCGACGCGGGATCGACGGCGGTGGAAACCTCCACCACGCCGCCGCTCTCCGCCGTCACGCCCTGGGTGAGCAGGGTGAGCAACCCCGCGTCACGCGGTTCGAGCACCAGCACCCGCCGTTGCTGCTGCTTCACCCAACGCTCGGCGTCCGCGTCCACCGCCGGGGTGGCCGGCCCGGCCGGGCCGGCCAGGGGCTCGCCCGGCAGCGGTCCGTGGAGGGTGGCCGGCAGGAAGAGGGTGAAGGTGCTCCCCTGGCCGAGGACGCTGTGCGCGGTGATCTGGCCACCGAGCAGCTGGGCGATCTCCCGGCTGATGGACAGGCCCAGCCCGGTGCCGCCGTACCGGCGGCTGGTCGTGCCGTCGGCCTGCTGGAACGCATCGAAGATTGCGGTCAGGTGCTGCTCGGCGATCCCGATGCCGGTGTCGATGACGCGGAACGCCACCACGTTCTCCGCGGCCGCGAGGCTGCTGGGCAGCTCGTCCGGGCGGGCCAGCTCGATCCGCAGCTGCACCCGGCCCTGCTCGGTGAACTTGACCGCGTTGGAGACCAGGTTGCGCAGCACCTGGCGGAGCCGCTGCTCGTCGGTGTGCAGGGTGGTCGGCACGTCCGGGCTGGTGACGATGTCCAACTCCAGCCCGCGCGGAGTGGTGAGCGGGCGGAAGGTGGCGTCGACGTAGTCGCGCAGCACCGCGAGGTCGAAGGTCTCGGGGTTGATGTCCATCTTGCCGGCCTCGACCTTGGACAGATCGAGGATGTCGTTGATGAGCTGGAGCAGGTCGGTGCCGGCGGAGTGGATGACGGCGGCGTACTCGACCTGCTTGGCGGTCAGGTTGCGGCCGGGGTTCTGGGCCAGCAACTGGGCGAGGATGAGCAGGGAGTTCAGCGGGGTACGCAGCTCGTGGCTCATGTTGGCGAGGAACTCGGACTTGTACTTCGACGCCAGCGCCAACTGCTGGGCGCGCGTCTCCAGTTCCTGGCGCGCCTGCTCGATCTCGGAGTTCTTCGTCTCGATGTCGTGGTTCTGCCGGGCCAGCAGCGCCGCCTTCTCCTCCAGCTCGGCGTTGGAGCGCTGGAGTTCCTCCGAGCGGGCCTGGAGCTCCTCGGACCGGGCCCGGAGCTCGGCGGCGAGCCGCTGGGACTCGGTGAGCAGCACGTCGGTGCGGGCGTTGGCGACGATGGTGTTGACGTTGACGCCGATGGTCTCGGTGAGCTGCTCGAGGAAGTCCCGCTGGACGGCGGTGAACCGGCCCATGGTGGCCAGCTCGATCACGCCGAGGACCTGGTCCTCGAAGAGGATCGGCAGCACGACCAGATGCAACGGTACGGCGGCGCCGAGGCTGGACGAGACGGTGACGTAGTCGGCCGGCACGGCGTCCACCACGATGGCCCGCTTGCTCAACGCGGCCTGCCCCACCATCGAGTCGCCGAGGGCGTACCGGCGCCGGCTGGCGTCGTGGCCGTAGCCGCCGACGACGCGCAGCTCCCGGCCGCCGGCGGTGTCGTCCATCAGCAGGAACGTGCCGAGCTGCGCGGAGACCAGCGGGGCCAGTTCGTTCATCACCAGCCCGGCGACGATCTCCAGGTCCCGGTGGCCCTGCATGATCCCGGAGATGCGGGCCAGGTTGGTCTTGAGCCAGTCCTGTTCCTGGTTGGTCCGGGTGGTCTCGCGCAGCGACTTCACCATCGAGTTGATGTTGTCCTTCAGCTCCGCGACCTCACCAGAGGCGTCGACCGTGATGGACCGGGTCAGGTCACCGGTGGCCACGGCGCTGGTCACCTCGGCGATGGCGCGCACCTGCCGGGTGAGGTTGCCGGCCAGCTCGTTGACGTTCTCGGTGAGTCGCTTCCACGTACCCGAGACGCCCTCGACCTCGGCCTGGCCGCCCAGGCGGCCCTCGCTGCCCACCTCCCGGGCGACCCGGGTGACCTCGGCGGCGAAGCTGGAGAGCTGGTCGACCATCGTGTTGATGGTGGTCTTAAGCTCCAGGATCTCGCCCCGGGCGTCGACGTCGATCTTCTTGGTCAGGTCGCCCTGGGCCACCGCGGTGGTGACCTGGGCGATGTTGCGCACCTGGCCGGTGAGGTTGTTCGCCATCGAGTTGACGTTGTCGGTCAGGTCCTTCCAGGTGCCGGCCACGTTCGGCACCCGGGCCTGCCCACCGAGACGGCCCTCGGTGCCCACCTCGCGCGCCACCCGGGTCACCTCGTCCGCGAACGCGCCGAGGGTGTCGACCATCGTGTTGATGGTCTGGGCGAGCACGGCGACCTCGCCCTTGGCCTCGACGGTGATCTGCCGGCTCAGGTCGCCCTGGGCGACGGCGGTGGCGACCAGGGCGATCGAGCGCACCTGGTTGGTGAGGTTGTTCGCCATCTCGTTGACGTTGTCGGTCAGGTCCTTCCAGGTGCCGGCCACGTTGG
This sequence comes from Micromonospora sp. NPDC051924, assembly GCF_055586005.1. Taxonomy (NCBI): domain Bacteria; kingdom Bacillati; phylum Actinomycetota; class Actinomycetes; order Micromonosporales; family Micromonosporaceae; genus Micromonospora; species Micromonospora sp. NPDC051924. The sequence continues at coordinate 5,721 of NZ_JBVJJA010000079.1, read as the reverse complement.
ACACCCGCGCCTGTCCACCGAGGCGGCCCTCGGTGCCCACCTCGCGCGCCACCCGGGTCACCTCGTCCGCGAACGCCGAGAGCTGGTCGACCATCGTGTTGATGGTCTCCTTCAGGGCGAGGATCTCGCCGCGGGCGTCGACGCGGATCTTCTGGGTCAGGTCACCCTTGGCGACCGCCGTGGTGACCTCGGCGATGCTGCGCACCTGGGCGGTGAGGTTGTCCGCCATGACGTTGACCGACTCGGTGAGGGCCTTCCAGGTGCCGGAGACGCCCTTGACGTCGGCCTGGCCGCCGAGGCGGCCCTCGGTGCCGACCTCCCGGGCCACCCGGGTCACCTCGTCGGCGAACGACGACAACTGATCCACCATCGTGTTGATGGTGTTCTTCAGCTCGAGGATCTCTCCGTGCGCGGTCACGGTGATCTTCTGGGAGAGGTCGCCCCGGGCCACCGCGGTAGCCACCTGGGCGATGCTGCGGACCTGGTCGGTGAGGTTGACCGCCATCGAGTTCACCGAGTCGGTGAGGTCGCGCCACGTGCCGGCCACGCCACTGACCTGGGCCTGACCGCCGAGCCGGCCGTCGGTGCCCACCTCCCGGGCCACCCGGGTCACCTCGTCGGCGAACGACGACAACTGATCCACCATCGTGTTGATGGTGTTCTTCAGCTCCAGGATCTCACCGCGGGCGTCGACGGTGATCTTCTGCGACAGGTCGCCCCGGGCCACCGCCGTGGTCACCTGGGCGATGTTGCGGACCTGACTGGTCAGGTTGCCGGCCATGAAGTTCACCGAGTCGGTGAGGTCGCGCCAGGTGCCGGCCACGCCGGGCACCTCGGCCTGGCCGCCGAGCCGGCCCTCGCTGCCCACCTCCCGAGCCACCCGGGTCACCTCGTCGGCGAACGACGACAACTGATCCACCATCGTGTTGATGGTGTTCTTCAGCTCCAGGATCTCACCGCGCACGTCGACGGTGATCTTCTGCGACAGGTCGCCCCGCGCCACCGCCGTGGCCACCTCGGCGATGTCCCGCACCTGGTCGGTGAGGTTGCCGGCCATCGCGTTGACCGAGTCGGTGAGGTCCTTCCAGGTGCCCGACACGCCCGGCACGTCCGCCTGGCCGCCGAGCTGCCCCTCGGTGCCCACCTCGCGGGCCACCCGGGTCACCTCGGAGGTGAACAGCGACAACTGGTCCACCATGCCGTTGAAGACCGTCGCGATCTCCCCCAGCAACCCGTCGGCGTCCTCCGGCAGCCGGGTGCCAAAGTCGCCGTCCCGCACCGCCGTCAACCCCGCCAGCAGCTGCCGGAGCCCCGGATCAACCATCTGACCACCGGCATCCCGGCGCGCGACCGCCTGCTCGACCACCCGTTACCGCCTCACCCGAAACCGCCGGACGACACGGCCGCCCGGCACCCCGATCACGGCGCAAGTATGCACACCCCCGCCGTCTCGCGCAGCGCTAGGAACGTGCGGGTAACCTGCACAAACGCGCCACCAGCGGCTTTACCCCGATGGCGGCGCGGCTCGCGCGGCGGGCGGCCGGGGTCGGTACGGCCCGCGCCGCCCCGGGACGGGTGCCGGTACAGGTCCGCGAAAGGTGGAATCATGTGCGGGCACGGGCGGTTGCCACACCGACAAGGGATGAGGTGCCATGGCACGCTTCGACGCGAGGACGTCGGTCGAGCCCGGGCGGGTGGTGGTCCGGCTGGCGGGCGAGTGCGACCTCGCCGCCCGTGACCGACTGACCTCGGCGTTGCGGGGCGCCGTGGCGGGCGCGCCGGTCGTGGTGGTCGACGTGGCGGGGCTGGACTTCCTCGACTCCACCGGGATCCACGCCCTGGTCGCCGCCCACCACGAGGCGCTGGCGGCGGGCGGGCGGCTGTACCTGGCCAACCCGGTGGGCCGCGTGGCGACCGTCCTCGAGCTCACCGGGGTGACCGAACTGCTGCGGCCACCGGCCGACGGCGCCGGGGGCGACGAGTACCTCCCGCCGGTGCAGGACACCCGCCGTGGTTGAGCCTTCGTCCGTGTCGGCCGAGCTCGGTTCGATGGCCTACGCCCGCGCCGAGGACCTGGCCGCCGTGCGGTCGTTCGTCGCCGTCCGCGCCCGGGCGGAAGGGATGTCGGCGGCCCGCGCGGACCTGCTCATGCTGGCGGTGAGTGAACTGGCGACCAACACGCTGCAACACACCGGGGCGGGTGGTCTGCTCCGCGTGTGGGTCGAGGCGGGCCAGTTCGTCTGCGACGTGCTGGATCGGGGTGGCGCGCGTGCCGTCCCGGCCGACATGCCCGCCGCAGACTCGGTGCGGGGTCGCGGCCTGGCCATCGTCGCTCGGGTATGCGACGAGGTGGCCGTCCTCGGCACTCCGGCCGGGACGGTGGTCCAGGTCCGCTTCCAGCTGTAGAACGGGTCAGTTCAGCACGCGGACGGCCAGGGTGCAGGTGTCATCGTCGGGACTGGGCCGGTGCAGGTTCTCGCCGAGCCGGAGCAGGGCCTGGTCATCCGGCCGGTGGGAGACGGCCGTCAACGTCCTCCGCACCTCGTCGAGCCGGTCATCGGGGTTGCCCGCCCGCCGTTCGACGAGCCCGTCGGTGTAGCACAGCAGGAGGTCGTCCGGGCGCAGCCGGGACTCGACGACCGGGTAGCCGGCATCAGGGTCCGCGCCCAGCAGCATTCCCGTGGGCCGGCCGAGCTCGACGGTCTCCCCCGCCCGGGACAGCAGCGGAGCCGGGTGGCCGGCGCGCGCCCAGTACAGGGCACGGGTCGCCGGGTGGTAGACGGCGATCACCGCGGTTGCGGTGATCGCCAGTTGCCCGCAGAGCCGGTTCATGTGCGCGAGCAGCTGACCGGGGTCACGGATGCCGATCGACAGCCAGGCGACCAGCGCGTACCGCAGGTGGGCCATGCCGCTCGCGGCCTCCAGGCCGTGACCGGCCACGTCGCCGACGGCGAGTGCGACCAGCCCGTCCGGCAGTGTCTGGGCGTGGTACCAGTCGCCGCCGACCCGTACGGCGCTCTCCGCCGGCAGGTAACCCACCAGCACCTCGAGCCCGGCCAGCGGGAACGGCTCGCGGGGGACGGGCTGGATCAGGTTCTGCAACTGGCCGGCCAGGCGGTGCTCCGCCAGCGCGGTGATCTCCCGGCTGCGAAGCTGATCGTGGAGCCGGGACAGCGCGGTCCGCGAGTCCACCGCCGCGGTCACGTCCTGGACCACGGCGTAGACCTTCAGCGGGGCGCCGGCGTTGTCCCGGGCGACGTCGGACAGGATGCGCAGGTGCTTCACCGACGGGCCGGTGCGGAACCGCACCGTGACGTCCGAGGACGCACCGCTGTCCAGCGTCTGCCAGGCGACCTCGCGCAACGCCTGGTCCTCCGCGACCACGGCGGCGGCCTGTTCGTTCCGGGACATCGGCCCGAGCGCCGGGTCACGCTCGAAGAGGCGGTACATCCCCGGCGACCAGTCGCTGCGGCCGGTGACGAGGTCGTACTCGGCCCAGCCCAGGCTGCCCAGCAGTTCCGTACGTGCCAGCCGGCGCTGGTGCTCGTCCACCCGCTGCCACCAGACCAACAGGCCGCCGAGCATCCGCTGCACGCTGACGTCGAACAGGGCGTCGGCCACGACCCCGGCGCCGCTGGCGGCATACCGGAAGTCGGGCAGCCGGACGGGCGTGCCGCTGTCGAGCACCCGGTGGTACGCCTGCCACAGCGGGCCGTCCACCATGCTGGGGTAGAGCTCGCTGAGCAGGCCGCCGACCCGGGCCGCCCCGCGGCCGTGGACGTCCCGGCCCTCGTCGCTGGTCGCCGCGACGCGGAAGTCGTGGACCCGCCCGTCCCCCGCCCGCACCGGCAGCAGCCAGGTGCACCCGGCCGGGATCGCCGCGAGCACCTGCCGTACCGCCGCCACGATGCGGTCGTCCGGCGGCCGGGTCGCCTCGGCACGCGCGCTCCGCGGGCCACCGTCTGCCATGTGGGCAGCCTAGCGACCCGTCCCGGCGCCCAGGCAGGTCCGGCATCGGCAGCCCATCGAAGCACATCGTTGACGACTTAGTTAATGCTCTTTAATATTTGCCTCCCTCGAGGAAGACCGTCCCCCTGTCGCACCCGTACGCCCGGTCCGGTGACTGGCCGATCCAGTGCCGGCCGGGCGGCACGGTGCCGCGACCCGCCCACGGGAAGGCCCTCGATGTCCTCACCGCGCCCCCGCCGCTCGGCCCTGCTGGCCGGCCTGCTCGCCCTGGTCACCGCCGGCGCGACGCTCGCCCTGGCCCCGTCCGCCGCCGACGCCGCGGTACTGCCCAACAACTTCCGGAGCGTCGGCTACATGCCGTCCTGGAGCGGCAGCGTCAACAGCATCCAGTACGGCAAGCTCACCCACGTCAACTACGCGTTCGTGCTGCCCAACGGCGACGGCAGCCTGCAACCGGTGGAGAACCCCAGCAAGCTCTCCTCGCTGGTCTCGCTCGGGCACGGCAACAACGTCAAGGTGTCGATCGCGATCGGCGGCTGGAACGACGGCAACGACTCGGCGTTCGAGGCGCTCGCCGCCAACTCGGGCGCTCGCGGCGCCTTCGTCACCAACGTGGTCAACTTCGTCAACCAGTACAACCTCGACGGCGTCGACATCGACTGGGAGTACCCCGACCCGGGCACCTCGGCCACCAACTACTCCCTGCTGATGCAGCAGCTCAGCAGCGCCCTGCACAGCCGCGGCAAGCTGCTCACCGCCGCCGTGGTGTCCGAGGGCTACTACGTCCAGGGCGTGTCGACCACGGTGTTCGGCTACGTCGACTGGCTGAACATCATGGCGTACGACGGCGGCAGCCCGCACGCCAACTACGACTGGTCGGTCAACGCGGTGAACGGCTGGAAGTCGCGCGGCCTGCCCGCCGCCAAGGCTGTGTTCGGCGTACCCTTCTACAGCCGACCCGGCTACTACACCTACGCCGCGCTGGTCGCCATGGACCCGGCCAACGCCAACCGGGACTGCACCACGGTCAGCGGGGTGCAGCAGTGTTACAACGGCATCCCCACCATCAAGCGCAAGACCCAGTGGGCGCTGGCCAACGCCGGCGGCATGATGAACTGGGAACTCTCCCAGGACACCACCGGCTCCACCTCGCTGGTCAGCGCCATCTACGACACCGTCATGGGCGGCACCACGCCGCCGCCGAGCGGCCGGACCGGCCCGATCACCGGCATCGGCGGCAAGTGCGTCGACGTCGCCTCGGCCAACACCGCCAACGGCACCCCGATCCAGCTCTGGACCTGCAACGGCACCGGCGCCCAGTCCTGGACCGTGACCACCGACGGCACGCTGCGCGCCCTCGGCAAGTGCATGGACGTGACCAGCGGCTCCACCGCCAACGGGGCGAAGGTGCAGCTCTGGGACTGCAACGGCACCGGCGCCCAGGTGTGGCAGGCCCAGTCCAACGGCACGCTGCGCAACCCGCAGTCGAACAAGTGCCTGGACGCCACCGACAACAGCTCCGCCGACGGCACCCGGCTGCAGATCTGGGACTGCTTCGGCGGCGCCAACCAGGTCTGGCGCCTGCCCGCCTGACCCGAAGCGGCCCCGGTCGCACACCGCCCGTCCGGGACGGGGCCGGCGCTTCGCCCGCCCGGCTGTGGGGGGGGGGGGGGGGGGGGGGGGGGGGGGGGGGGGGGGGGGGGGGGGGGGGGGGGGGGGGGGGGGGGGGGGGGGGGGGGGGGGGGGGGGGGG
>NZ_JBVJJA010000078.1:0-20440 GCF_055586005.1 Micromonospora sp. NPDC051924 | reverse complement strand
CCTCCCCCCCCCCCCCCCCCCCCCCCCCCCCCCCCCCACCCCCCCACCCCTCCCCCCCCCCCCCCCCCCCCCCCCCCCCCTCGGCATGCCCGCAACCCCGAGACCCACAAAGGAGACTCCCGAATGTTCCTGACCGATCCGGCGCTTCGGCGCATCGCCGCCGACACCAACGACGTCCTTCCCGAGCACCTGTGGCGCCACGACACCGCCACCCTCGACCCGATCGGCGACCTCGCCCGCGTCCTGCACAAGACCGCCCGCGACTTCACCGACAGCACCACCGGCCTCGACCAGGCCCTCACCCGCGTAGGTGTGCTCGCCGACACGGCCCGGCAAGGACTGGCCGCCCGAGCCGACCTGCACATGGCCGGCTACCACCAAACCCTCACCGACGCGCTCACCGCCCGCGAACGGCACACCGTCCTCGGGGCCGGACTCGTCACCGCCTACCGCGCCTGGCGCAACCACCGGCCCATCGGCGACGGCAACCAGCGGCACCTGCTCCTGCAGCGCAGCGACCCGGCACGTGGCGTGGCGACGCTGCGGCTCAAGGACCCGTGCACCTGGCTGGTGGTGCCCGACGCGGAGGCCGCCACCGCCTTTGGCATCCCCTACCCGGATCGGGTCGTCGGCGAGGTCACCGAGACCGACCAGGGGTGGGCGCCGACCGCGTACACCGACCCGCAACATCTGCATATCGAGGCCGGCATGGCGTACCCGCTGCCGGTGTGTGACGAGCTCGCCTCGGCCTGCCGGTCGCTGCTGCGCTGGTGGCACCTGCGCCACTCCGACGCCTGGAACAGCCGCATCCCCGGCCAGCTCACCCCGGCCGAACTCGCCCACCTCGCCAGATAGCGGACCCACACACTGCACCGCAACGCGATCGGTGACCCGGTCGCCCTGCCAACCGGCCGCGCCCTCAAACCAGCACGCCGCCGCCCCATCCCGGCGACGCGCCCCGTCCCCGGGCTGCCAGCGGCGGCGCTATGGCAACCCGGGCACGCTCCTCGTCGTCCCGGCCACACCGACTTCCGCTGCAAGCAGCAGGTCGCCGGGCGGACCAGCCGCGTACGCGTCGTCAACCCCGACGCTGACCTGAAGGTCGGCGCCGGACAGCTGCGCCTGTCCCAGGGCTGGCACCGGATCTACCGCCACCCTGCCGAAGGCGGGCTCCACATCCCGCAGTCGGCGGCCGCCGAGCCCACCGACCGGCCACTCCCCCTTTCGGCCGCATCACACAGCCCGAGACCACCGGGCCGCAATCCAGCAGCACGCCGCACGGCAGCCGCACCGCTGTTCGCGCCTGCCGCGCTGACCGCTGCCCCGCGACCCGGCGCACCACCGCTCGGCACAACACCGTGCCGGGCATCCCCCAACCCCACGTTCCCAAGGAGGAACCCGATGGAAAACCTGTCCCTGACACCTGCCACGCAGGCCGTCCTCGATGCCCTGACGGATCTCGGTCAGGGCAACGTCCACGAACTGGCCGACAAGGCGGGCAAGGCCCGCTCGACCACCGACAAGGCGATCAAGACGCTGGCCGACGCCGGGTTGATCGTCGCGGTGGAAACCGAGGCCGACTCCGCGGAGGGCACGCCGACCCAGTGGACCCTCGCGACCCCGACCACCGACGCCGTACCCGACGATGTCGCCGACCGCGGCGAGGGACACACGGCCGGCGCGGACGAGACCGAGCAGCTCGCCGACCCGGACCCCGACAACGCGGCCGGCGACCCGGACACCGGCGACACCGAACCGGCCGACCACCCGGGCAACGACATCGACGGCGACGGCGCAGACGAGGAGACCGACGAAGAAACCGAGACCGACCGAGATGACGCCAGCGACAGGGCCTCAGACGACGACGCGGACGGCGACGGTCGGACAGCCGCCGTTGTGCAGCCGACGCGCCCCGGTGACCGCAAGGTCATGGCCATCAAAGGCGTACTGGCCGACCACGGCGACGACGGCGCAACCCTCGACGTGATCGTGACCGAGAGCGGCATCGGTCACGTCACCGCCGCCCGCCTGCTCACCGTAATGGAGCAGGCCGACGCCGCCCGACGGCGGCCCGACCTGCCCGAGCGGTGGATCCCGGGTCCGACCAAGGCCAGCGACGTCGACCCGAACCCGGAACCGCCCCGCTGCCCGCTCTGCGCTCAGGTCATCCGCGGCGTATCGAACACGCCGAGCGCCACGGCAGCGGTACTGCCGCTGATCCGGCCGGACGGCACGCTGCCCGTCGTCGGCCCAGACGGCGAGACCCACGTCGTCGCTCTGCCCACCCGGCCGGTCCCCCGAACGCCGGGCGCCGCAGGCAGCGTGGGCCGGCGCGGCGACGTGACCGTCAACGCCGACGGCAGCCAACCGTTCGGCCGGGGCGAGCTGGAGAAGCTCACCCTCGACGTACTTGCCGCCAACCGCGGCAAGGCGATGACTCCGCAGGACATCGCCACCGCCATTGGCGGACAACTCGGCCGCACAGTCAGCTCCGGGGCGGTGCGCAACAACTGCACGAAGGCCGCCGCGGCCGGCCGCATCCTCTTGGTCTCGGACACGCCGCTGACCTTCGCGCACCCGGCGCAGGCCGACGCCGCCGAGCGACCCTGACCCACCAACCCCTGTCCCATCGCGGGGGCCGAGCCGTTCGCTCGGCCCCCGCGGCACATTGAGAGGAGCAACCTGTGCCGCACGAACTGGAGACGTTCGCGGACGGAACAACCGCCTTCGCCAGCGCCCGCCTGTCGGCCTGGCACCAACTCGGCACCGTCACCCAGGACACCATGCGCGCCGAGGAGATCATGGCCGCCGCCCGACTCGGCGACTGGGGCGTGCGCACCATCCCCACCGTCGGCATCGACGTCGTCGACGGGGTTGAGGTGCAGATCCCTGCCGAGGACAAGCGGATGACGGTCCGCCGCAACCCCGTGACCGGCGCCACCGAGTACCTGGGGATCGTCGGCACCGACTACACGGTGGTGCAGAACGAGCAGTGCGCGGAGATGCTGGACCGCCTCGTGGATGAGGTGGGCGGCGCCCACTTCGAGACCGCCGGCAGTCTGCGCCGCGGCAAGAGCGTGTTCGTGACCATGAAGCTGCCCACGGCGATGGAGATCGCCGGGGTGGACCGCCTGGACCTCTACCTGATCGGCACCACCTCCCACGACGGCACCGCCGCCCTGCGGGTGGACGCCAGCCCCATACGTGTAGTGTGCGCCAACACCCAACGCGCCGCATTCGCCAACTCGGTCGGGCACTACACGTTCCGGCACACCTCCAACGTCAACTCGCAGATCAGCCAGACCCGTGAGGCCCTGGGCCTGATGTGGGCCTACATGGAGACGTTCGAGAAGGCGGCGGAGCGGATGCTGCAGACCGAGCTGACGATGCGGGAGTTCGAATCGGTGGTGGCGCAGGTGTGGCCGGTCAAGGACAACGCGTCCGAGCAGACCCGCAACAACGCCAAGCAGCGCCTCGGCACCCTCAAGTACCTGATCCGCGAGGCCGACACCCAGAAAGCCATTACCGGCAGCCGGTGGGCCGGATACCAGGCCATCACCGAGTACCTCGACCACTACCAGCCCGCCAAGAACGAGATCGCCCGCGCCAACCGGGTGCTCACCGGCAACGTCGGCGACCTGAAGGTGGCCGCCTTCGACCTGCTCAAAGTCTGACCACCCACGTTTACGCCACCGGGGCGGCGGCCACCCATGCCGCCGCCCCTTGGCCCGCCGCCGGCCGCGCATCCGCGCGGAGACCGGCCTCTTTCGTTTTCAACGGAAGGGCAACAATTTGCTCAAGATCGTCATCGGAGTTGTCACCGTCGTCATCGTGGCCTGCTTCGGACTGCCCATGCTGCTGCTGTCGGCCGTCATGGGCGGCGGCTCCGGCGGATGCGGCATCGTCGCCCTGCCCGCCGTGCACCCCTCCGAGCGACCGGCCCCCATCGACAGCTGGGACACCGAACAACTGGAGATCGCCGCGACCATCATCGACGTCGGCGCCGCCAAAGGTGTACCCCGCTGGGGCTGGGTCATCGCGGTCGCCACCGCCATGCAGGAATCCGGCCTGCGCAACCTGCCCCACCTCGGCGACAGCAACGACCACGATTCCATCGGCGTGTTCCAGCAGCGACCAAGCCGGGGCTGGGGCAGCGTCGCGCAACTGTCCGAGCCCGCCTACCAGGCGGGCAAATTCTTCGACAAGCTCCTGACCATTCCCGACTGGGAGACGATGCCCCTCACCCAGGCCGCCCAGGCGGCCCAGATCTCCGCCTTCCCCGACGCGTACGCCAAGTGGACCGACGATGCCTTGCACCTGGTGGAGCAGCTGACCAGCACCCTTGCTGGGTGCGCCACCGATACGCCCGCCGCTCTCCCGGACGGGTTCGTGCTTCCCGCCAACACCCCGCCCGCCGTCGCCACGGCCATCTTCTGGGCCGTCGACCAGCTCGGCACCCCGTACCGCTTCGGCGGATCGTGCATCGACCCGCACTCCGGCGACCCCGACAAGCAATGCGACTGCTCGTCCCTCACCCAGGCGGCATACCGAGCGGCCGGCATCGTTATTCCCCGCATCACGACCGAACAGGTCAACGCCGGAAGGCCGGTCGCCAACCCGGCGCTCTTGCTCCCTGGCGACCTCATCCTCATCCCCGGCAGCCAAGGCACCATGACCAACCCGCGCCACGTCGGCATGTACCTCGGCGACGGACTGGTCATCCACGCCCCGAAGACCGGCGACGTCGTCAAGATCACTCGACTGAGCAGTTGGATCAATCAGATCGCAGCGCTTCGTCGTATCGCCGCCCCGCCGGCCCGTCGCGGCGTACCCACTGCGTCCGTCGATCCGCCCGTCCTCGGTAGGCCCACTTGATCGCGGAGCCTGGAAGTCATCGAGCCAGACATCCGGACATGCCGAATTGAGCACGTTTCGAAAGCAGGGGCCGCTCACGGTTGGCCGGGGGTAACCTCCTATACCCGATGATCTGTGCCTTTCACAGCTCAGTGTGCGGACGCACCAGCGTCGTCCGGTCAGCGGCCGCTGTCTCCTTCTCGTGCGCCCCAGGTTGGCTGAGCGCCGGTCATAGCCGTTCAAGCGGACACTCGTAAAAGAACAAGCGCGGCAGGCGAGGTGCTGAAATTGCCTCGCCGTCGGCCCGGACCAGCACGGTCCGGTCGGGCGTGCCGATGCCCGCGGTACGAATCCAATGCCGGCCGCGGAAGCTCCCCTCGGCGATCAGCCGATCGTGCTGTCCAGGCGGCGCCCACTCCTTGACGTAGGCCTCGGATAGCCCTTCGGCGGTATCGGCCAGCTGGTACCGCACCGCGTACGGCGCGCCGTCGTGCCACCACTCCAGCCGCTCGACCGGGCGGTGCAGGATCGTCTCGAACCACTCACTGACCCGGTCGACCAGCTCATCGAGCCGGCCCGTCGCGCTCATAGCCAGGGTGGTGGGCGGCTCCTCAAGGTCGTAGAGCGCGTGGTGCAGCTTGTCCCCGCGCACCATGTCACCGTTGAGATGCACGCCGACGCCGAGGATCCAGACGCTGTCCGGACACAGCCAAACCGACAAGACGAGATCGGAGTCGTCCTCGTCGCGCATGGCGTAGCTGTCGGTTCCAGCGGCCGGCCAGGCCCGGGCACGGCGGGTCAACTTGTCCAGGAACGCAGTTTCGAACTCGGTGAGAACGAGATCCGGGTCAAACGAGAACCAGGTGACGGGATAGTCCTCCGGAACTACCGCCCATTGCGGTCGGAGCAGCCGCCTGGCTGCCAGTACGACACCAAACCCGAAGAAGACCACACCGGCTATGCCGACGGCCACGTCGCTGGTCCAGATGAGCCGGACGCTGCCTGCCACGAGGACGAGCGAGCTAATGAGCAGCCTTTTCGGTTTCACCCGCGTGATGGTTGCCTGTCGCCGCGCGCCTGTCCACCGCTTCCCGCCGTGGCATCTGTTGCGGTCCCCGGCCCGCTCCTCCTGCGGTCGGCCCGGGCAGCCGGCACGCGCTCCCACCGTGTGGCTGTGCGTCGACCCCGCTTACTGTTCTGCCGCCGGCCGTGCGCGTCAGCCGCCCGTCGCCCCTCACTGCGGGTGGTCGGCGCTTCGCGACGATCGGGCATCCTGAACTGCCGAGTTGAGTACGTTGGCCTACCGGTCTTCGGTCGGGATCAGTCGAGCTGCTCGAACTGGAGGTTGGCGTGCAAGACCGCTGACCTGTTCGCGATCTCGACGCCTTCCTCGGTGAAGTCGAACGCGGCGTGCAGTACAACGTCGATGTTCAGCGAATGGGCCTCACCGAACTCCATCCAGGTGATGTCGACCGGATTGTGTCCCCCGCCCAGGTAGATGCTTGCATCGATGTAGCCAACGTGCGGGTTGATCGGGAAGTCGAAAGTTCGGTTGGTCAGTGCAGACAGGTCGTTGCCGGGTAGATCAATGATGTCGCCGCGGATGGCCGTCCTGATGATCTCGGGTCCGTCAGTGCCGGGGCGGAAGGTCGCGGGGTCGAAACGGTCGGCTGCGGAGAACGGCGCGAGCGGTACGGTGATCGCCCAGGTACCGGCAGCTGGGCCTGACCGCAGCGGTGAAAGGTAGACGATCCGACCGGGCTCCAGCTGCAATAGGTCGTCCGACAGTTCGAGCACGATGAGCATGCTAAGGGATGTCTCGCAACTCGGTGAAGGCGTTGCCCGTGACCGGGTTGGTGCTCACCGCGCCAGGGCGATGTTGTGCAGGTGGGCGATGCCGGAGGCGGTGTCGGTCAATGTGCGGGCGGCGCGCCGGTAGTCCCGCAGTATCTTCCAGCACTTCATCCTGGCCAGGGCGTGTTCGACCTGCGCGCGGACGGTGCGGTGCTGGGCATTCAGGTCTTCCTTCCAGTCCGGAGCGGACTGCCGTCGCGGTTCTTGCGGTACGGGATGATCACCTCCGGGTTGCCGCGGTAGCCGCCGTCGGCCATGACCGGCCGTCCTGCCAGCTTCTGGTCGATCCCGCTGGTGCAGTAGACGATCGTGTCGTTGCGGTTGCCGGGCTGCGGGTCGCCGACGGCGATGACCAGGCGGGTGCTCGCATCGATGGCGACCTGTAGGTTGGTCGAGTAGCGGTAGTTCTTGCTTGGCGCCGCGAGGCGATGGTCCCGGGTGGGGATGAGCGTGCCGTCGACAATGGCGATCTGGTCGACCGGCCGCCGGCGAACGGGCGCCAGGGCCAGCAGCGGTCCGAGGGTGTCGATGACCCGGTGCGCGGCCGAGTGCGACACCCCGAACAGCGGGCCGATCTGACGCATGGTCAGGTTGGTTCGCCAGTACGCCGCCACCAGCAGCACCCGATCCGGCAGGTCGAGAGCCCACTGCCGACCGGGCCGGCCGTCAGCGATGCTGTCGCCGCCACGCTCGGCGACCAGGCGGACCAGCCTGCGGAACTGGGCCGGCTGCAGTCCCGTAAACGGGAAGATCCACTCGGAGCGCGCTGCGGAGATCACCTGCACCCAGGCATCCTCAAGGATCGTCCTCAACGGACAGACACCGGGGTTACGAGACGTCCCTTAGGCGTGAGTCGGTCGCTATGCCCTCATGGGCCTGCCGTGATAGCAGTTCCTGACTGCGCAGGGAGCACTCCTCTGCCGCTGACCGCGCTGGTCGCAACCCCCGGTAATGCGTCGCTACGCGAGGGAGTCCCATCCGACGCGGTGTGAAGGGACTCATAGACTTTCTTGGTGCAGGACGAGGACCATACGCTGCCGGCCGCGCTGGCCGCAGCCCACGCTGAAGGCTTCTCCGCCGACCATGACGGTCACGACTTCGAGCCGTACGACGAGTTCATGTGGTCCGTCGAAACGCTTGAGTGGTGGCAATCCTGGACCGGCAACCCGACCGCCAGCACCGCACCGTTCCGAGTCTTCGGGCAAGACGGTTCTGGCGGTCTGGCCGCCTTCTGGATCCGCGTGCATGACGCCCCGATCGAGACCCAGCCCATCGTGTTCCTTGGCTCCGAGGGCGAGCTGAACGTGATCGCCAGCAACCGCGGCGACTACCTGTGGCTGCTAGCCAATGGCGTCGGCCCCCTCGAGACCGTCGACGGCATCCACCGCACGACCACGCCCATCCCCACGGTTACCGTGATCGCACAGCGTTACACCGGCGACATGCACCGCCCCACCGCGACGGTGATCGACGCAGCCCGAGCCGAGCTCCGCGCCCTAACAACGCTGGTCGACACGACCGCGCGGTAGTTGCTGGACTCCACCAGGTGCAGGGTGGTCGGGTCCAGGCTCCAGGCTGCCGCGACCTGCATGACGGTCTGTTCGCTGACGTTCCTGGCACTGCCGTGCCCGATCTCTTCCAAGAACACGCTCGGTCCCTGTGCGTCACGCACTTCGCGGCAGAAGCGGGTACGTCTGTGGCGTGATGCCGGCGCTCCGCCGAGTAGCTCGAAAAGGACGGAACGCTATACCGTGACCGGGTGGATCTTCTCGTGGTGGGTGGCAGCGGCTTTCTCGGACTGGAAATCATCCGTCAGGCTCGTCGCGCCGGTTATAGCGTCACGGCGACCTTCCACAGTCGCGTTCCCGCCGTCGCTGACGTTGACTGGAGGAATCTGGATATCCGCCACTGCGACGACGTCAAGGCCTTGGTCCTCGCGGCACGGCCTAATGTGATCGTCAATGCCGCCTACCGGCAATCTGATTGGGCAACCACAGCCGAAGGCGGCATGCACGTCGCCCTCGCAGCGGCGGTGGTAGGAGCTCGCCTTGTGCATGTGTCCAGCGATGCGGTCTTCTCCGGTACAACGGCCCGCTACGACGAGACGCACGTCCCGGATCCCACGACACCATACGGTGCCGCCAAAGGCGCCGCCGAGACGGCGGTCAAGGGCATAACGCCGACCGCCGTCATCGCCCGGACCTCGCTGATCATCGGTGACGGCGATTCCCAGCACGAGAGACACGTGCACGCACTGGCAGCCGGTGCCGTGAGCGGTGCCCTCTTCACCGATGACGTGCGATGCCCGGTGCATGTCACCGACCTCGCCTCCGCCCTACTCGAACTGGCCGCTTCGCCGTACTCCGGGATCCACCACGTCGCCGGCAAGGACGCCATCAGCCGCTACGAGCTCGGCGTGCTAATCGCACGCCGGGACGGTCTCGACCAAGCCACCCTTCCTACCGGGCTACGCGCCGGCACCGGCCTCCCCGGACCCATCGACGTGCGGTTGGACAGCACCAACACCCAAGCGCGGTTGAACACCCGCCTACGAGGCGCACGCGAGTTCCTCGCACCCACACCGACCTGACCAGGACGACCGGCCCGCGCCAGCTACGGACGTTGTAGCGAGGTGCAGCGATCAACTCATACACATCCGCTCTTCGGCAAGCTCGTGTGCCGGGTGTGCCCGACGGGTACTGCCAGCTTGCGACAGCCGCGACCCCGTTGCCCTGCGGCCTGTCATCCCGAGCGCGTCGCTCAGCGATCCGGAGATCTTGCCCGAAAGGTGAGTACGCCGGCGAGGTCGATGTCGCTTGACCGGCCGCCGAACCCCGACTCGGAGATCAGCCGCGCCCCGAAGAAGGTGCTCCAGGACGTGCGGGTCTCCACGTCGGCCGGCCGATAGATGACCCAGTCGTGGCGTTCGAGGATCGTCGTGAGGTAACGCTGCCTTGACCTCATGCCCACCGACCGGAACGCGATGAAGAGGTCCAGCGGGTGGTGGGCATCGGTGCGATCGCCGACCATCGCAAGACCGACGGCCCCTGCGCATCGCGCGCTTTGCGGCAGACCCGCGTACCGTCCCGGTCGAGTGCAGTCAGGAGCATCATGGCCCCACGGGAGTCGTCCCGCTGATCTAGGTTGACCTGGTGGCTTCGAAACCCGTGACAACCGTCCTGTTCGACTTCGCTTGGACCCTGTTCGCCAGAGACCCTAACCGCTGGGTCGGCAGCGCCGCGGCATTGATCGGCCGGGAGGTGGCCGCCGGTGACGCTCAGCGCATCGCCGCGGATTTCGCTGAGTTGTTGCGGACAACGGCTACGGACCCTGCTCATATTGCCCGCGACTTGGACCCGCAGGTGTGGGACCGGGCGATTCTGGCTGTCCTGCAGCAGATCCGTGGGGTGGACCTGCCGTTTGCGCGAGCGCTGCACGAAACGCACGCCGAAGCACTCGAGCCGTACGCGGACACGTCATCCACTCTCGCCGCCCTGAGTGCCCGCGATATTCGCTTTGGCGTGGTGAGCAACATTGGCTGGGATATTCGCAAATGCTTTGCCCGGCACGGGCTTGACTGTTACATCGATGCATTCGTACTTTCCTACGAGGTCGGCTTCATCAAACCCGATGTACAGATCTGGCGCACCGCACTCGACGCCCTGGCGGCACAGCCAGATCGGACGCTGATGGTCGGCGACCATCCCAGCGGCGACGGCGGTTCCGTGGCCGCCGGCATACCGGCCCTGGTACTACCGATGACGAGTTCGCCTGCCCAGCTTCGCGGCTTCGAACACGTGCTGACGTTGGCCGGAATTTGAAGCTGGTTCGGTTCTTGGTTCGTCAAGGTTGCCCTATGTACTTCGGGAAAAATGTCCGATTCTTCCTGTATGATTCCCCAGGGCAAGTCCGCCAAGAACCGTATGCATATCGACATCCGTGTGGCCGGTTCGGGCCCTTGGGACATGGCAGAGCGCGCCGGACTCATCCGGCAGAAAGTGCCCGAGCTGGTTGCCGCTGGCGCGACGATGGTCCGCGAAGAGTGGTACGGGGACGTCCTCGGGCATGTCGTCATGCACGACCCCGAGGGCAACGAGTTCTGCGTTGCTTGATGCCACGATCGTCGGCGCGTTCCGGCATCCGCTTCTGCCGCAGATAGTGAAAGCTGTGACGTGCCCGTGCCCGTGCCCGTGCCCGTGCGCGGTGCTGAGGTGAGGTTGAATGGCCCCCGTGCCAAGCATGAGTCGGTCCCGGTACGCCGGCGTTCTCGCACATCACGACGACAAAGTCGTTCTCGTGTACGAGGAGTACCCACGGTGGGGCGGCCCCTACTGGAACATCCCGAGCGGGCGGATCGAGGACCACGAGACGCCGTTTGAGGGCGCCTGCCGAGAGTTGGCCGAGGAGACAGGTCTGGTCGTCGCAACCGCGGACCTCGTTCTTCATGGCACGGCGGCGGTGACCGGAGCAGTCACCGTCAGCCGGGTGTGGAACTTCACCGTCGACGTGGTGGATCCGACCCTGCACGTCCGCGACCCAGATGGTCTGATTCAGGAGGCCCGCTGGTTCCCCGTCGAAGAAGCAAGCCGCTTGCTTCATGAGTTGCCCTACCGGCCGCTGTCGGAGCCGTCAGTTGCGGTCCTCACCCGTCAGGCTCAGCCGGGCGCCCATTGGGCGTATTCCGATCCGGAAGCGGAGCCGGTTGTCACCTACCCCAACGGGTGAAGGACATTTGCCACGTCCCTGTCCTGCTGATGACCAAGATGCCCCGAGACCTTGCTGGACCGCGGCGACGAGCCCCGCGGACGGACTACAGCGTGTTCGCCTCCCGAACCGTTCTCGATCTCTGTCGTTTACCGGATCTGCCGCGGACAGCGCGAGACGGTACCGCGGCCATCCTCATCTGTAGCCGCTGAGTGTGGGCGGATCTGGCCGATGAGCGGATGCCCCAGTCCGGTGGTGGCGTTGAGGTCGATAGCGGGCTTCATCGGCAGCCGCCGTGTGCCGGGTGGACATGTCGACGAGTCAATCCCAGTCGTGGAAGCGGGGCTCTTCGGCTGCTGATCCTGTCGCCGGTCCGCCGTCGGCCGGCCAACTTCACCTGGTCCTTGTCTCTCGCGCCGTCGATCTCGGCGGGAGACGACGGCTGAGGGGTGTTGGGCCCTTCCGGGGATGGTACGGGTAACCGAACTCCGAGCGGGCGGGTAGCACGCTGGGGGCCAGGGTCAGATCCGCCGAGGATTGAGACATGACATCACCCGCTTCGCAAGCCCCGCCCCGGTCATCCCGCGTCGCGTCCGCGGCTCACCGTGTGTGGCGGCCGTTGCTTGCTGCCGGGCGTGGCTCCGCCTACTGCCTGGCGATGCTTCCCCTGTCGTTGGTCGCCGTCGCGGCGGCCCTTGTCGGCCGTGCCGGCACGGCCGCCGGCTGGTGGTCGAGGATGGGAGAACGCGTACTCGGTGCGCCCTCCCTGCCGCCAGTCCGGCGGGTGACCGCTGCGGCTGTGCTCGGCCATAGCGTGTTGAGCATCCTGCTCGGCGCGGCGGCCCTCGTACCGCTCGGCATCGAGCTGCTGATGGTGCTTCGCGGTGTGCTGTACGGCCTGGTCGACCGTGGCCCGTACGACCAGTCCTGGGGTGGTCCGACCATGGCCGGTGCCTGGCTCGCGCACTTCGCGGTGGGGATTCCGATCGCTGCCGTGGCGGCGCTCGCGCTGGTGGGGATCGCGGCCGTGCACCAACGACTGACCGCCGCCCTGGCCGGTCGGCGCGCACCCTGGCTGGTGTCGGTGGCGCTGATGGTGCCGTTGCCGGCGATCGCCTTCTTTATCGCCTGGCTGCACCAGATCTGAGCGGTACGGCCATGGCGGTCCCGGGTCACTGCCGTGGTCGCGCCTCGAGATATCGCAGGACGGCCAGGACCCGGCGATGGTCCGCGCGGTCGAGCGGCAGGTCAAGTTTGGTGAAGATCGCGGTGACGTGCTTCTCGACGCTGCGCTCGACCAGGAACAGCCGTTCGGCGATGGCCGCGTTGGAGCGGCCCTCGGCGAGCAGGCCGAGGATCTCTCGTTCCCGGGAGGACAAGCGGCCGAGCCCGGCGTCCACCGCCGGCGCCGCGAGCAGCTGGCGGACTACCTCGGGATCAAGCGCGGTGCCTCCGCCGGCGACTCGCCGCAGCGCCTCGACGAACTCCTCAGTGCTGATGATCCGGTCTTTCAACAGGTATCCGACGCCGTCGACGGGACCGGCCAGGAGGCGGCGGGCGTACCCGGTCTCCACCCACTGGCTGAACACCAGCACCGCCGTCCGCGGAAACCGCTCCCGAACAGCGAGGGCGGCGCGCAGTCCCTCGTCGGTGTGGGTAGGTGGCATCCGTACGTCCGCCACCACCACGTCGGGACAGTACTGCTCGACCGCGTCGAGCAGCCGGGCGGCGTCGGCGACCGCCGCGGCCACCTCGATGCCGTGCTCGGCGAGCAGGAGGGCGACCCCGTCGCGCATCAGCGGAGTGTCCTCGGCGATGACGGCGCGCATCTGGCTCTCCTCCTACCGGTCAGGGCAGGGGCAGGGTAACGGTGATCGAGGTCGGCCCGCCGATCGGGCTCTGCACGCTGAGCGTGCCGTCCAGCGCCGAGGCGCGGCGGGCGAGTCCACTCAGGCCGGTTCCCGTGTTGTCCGTCCGGGCACCGCCCCGGCCGTTGTCGCGGACGGTCAGCCGCAGCTCATGCGCCCCGGCGTGCACTTCGATCCACACCCGGGAAGCCTCGGCGTGCCGGGCGACGTTGGTCAGCAACTCCGCCGTGCTGAAGTACACCGCCGACGCGGTCGCGTCCGGTGGACGCTGGGGCAGGCCCACCGTGAGTTCGGCCGGTACGGCGCTGCGCCCGGCGAGGGTGCCCAGCGCGGCCTCCAAGCCGTCGTCGAGGGCGGGCGGGTGCATGCCCCGGATGATGTCCCGCAACTCGGTCAACGCCTCGGCGATCGCGACCCGCGCGCCGCCGAGCAACTGCCGGCCCTCGTCGGCGGTCACGTGCCGTTCGATGCGGGACAGCGTCATCCCGAGCGCGACCAGCCGGGCCTGGGTGCCGTCATGTAGGTCACGTTCTACCCGGCGCAGCAAGGCGGCGGCGTCGGACTGCAGAGCGGCCCGTCCGGCCTCCAGTGCGCGGATGCGCAGCTCGGCCCTGCTCGGAGCCAGAAGCGCGTAGGCGAGCAGCCGGTCAATCGTCACGAGCAGGCGGAGAAACCATGGCAGCACCAGCACAGCGGCGACGCCCTGCGTCCCCAGCCACCAGGTTCCGGCCCAGGTATGTGCGTCGAACGGTCCCACCGCCTCTGGGCGGATCCACCACCAGGCCGGATAGGTCGCGAAGACGGGCCCGGCGAGCAGGACATAGGTGCCGAGGAACGCGCCGGGCAGCTTGACGGGAAAGGTGAGGAAGCAGTACGCCAGGGCCTTCCAGGCGGCCGGATCGACGAGCACCCGGCGCACCCGGATCCGGTGGGGGGTGGGCCAGTCCCAGCCGAGCAGCTTCCGTGCCGGGCGCCGGAACCAGCGGGAGGTGTGCTGGACGGCCCATAGCACGCCGATCAGGAACGGCAGTCCGACACCGACGACCGTTAGGGCCGAGAAGGCGACGCCCAGCAAGGCGAGCGCGAACGCCGGAACGGCCAGGACGGTGCCGGTCATGAGGTACGCGTACTCGCGCCCGGCCCGCCCCATCATCACAGCGATGCTAGTGACCGGCCCCTCAGTAGTCGCGATCAGACCGCCGACCCCGTGCGCGTCGCGTGACGCCCTGACGGCTCCCGCGTTCGAGACCAGCCTCATGAGCTGAGTTGCCGGTCAACGGGGCACCCGTCGCAAGATCGGGTGCACGCTCCTGCCGCGAAGCGCTCGTCACGCAAGGTAACCAGCTCAAGGGTGCACGCATCCGGACGTGCCGATGAGCGTGCGTCGGGCGCCTGGTCCCACCAGGCCAGCACCTGGCATTGCAGCCGTCGACGACCCAGTTCACCGACCCAGAATCGAAGCGCTCATTGGCCGTGGTCTTCCAGCAGCGCCGCGCCCTGGGCCCACTCGATCCGATACTTCTTGGCTTGGTGCAATCCCCGAGCCGCGTCGATCGGCCGGCCTTGCATGCCGCGCGCTGCGATAATGGGATCAGCGCCTCGATCGAGCAGGCGCTGTAGGACGCGGCAGCGGGCGGCCCGCTGCTCGGCTGGCCACGGTGCGGTACCGGTGGCCGCCGCATACCACAGCGCGGTGCGTCCGGCGCTGTCCACAGCGTTGATCGGGCAGTCAGCGGCGAGGAGCCTGTCGATGATCTCCAGTGGGGCATCGGCGGCAGCGCCAACTCCAACGCGGGCCACCTCATGCAGCGGTGTGGTCTTGAATGTCGAAAGGGCCCCGGCGTCCGCGCCGGTGGCCAGCAGCACCGCGACGACCTCGGACGCCGCCATTCCGGCGGCGATGTGCAACGGCGTATACATACGGTAGTTGCCGGCGTCCACGACTGCGCCCGCGGCTACCAGCCGAGCCACCTCCTGCCCATCGCCTGCCCTGGCGGCGATGTGCAGCGGACCCTCTCGCAGTGCGTCCACGCCCGCACACTAGCTTGATCGATACTCGCCAGACCCATCGTCGGGCGGTCGACGCGCGCTACCGGCGGCAGAGCGCGGGTGCGCACAGCTGCCGCGGACCGCGCGTCTCGGAGCACGGCCGACTGTTTACGGGTGGCGGCGCGCGGACGTGCGATGTGCGTGCACTCCGGCCGGGGATCCGCTCCTCACGGACGCGAGCATGGGTGACAACAGACGCCACGCCCGCATAACGTGCACTCGATGATCCGAACTGCGTTCCTGGACGTCGCTGAAACCGCCGCAGCCCTGTTGCGCGAACCGATGCTGGTAAAGCGATGGTCCACGCCCAGCGCGCTGCCCGACTTCTCCACCGGCGGCCTCGCCCGTCACCTAGCCAACCAGCTCACCCACACCGTGACCTTCCTCGCCGCAGCGCCAGGAGCATCAGCTATCTCGGTGCTGGAGCACTTCACCGGCAACGCCTGGGTAACCTCAGGCGTTGACAGCGCTGACAACATCGGCATCCGGCACCGCAGCGAGCAGGCAGCCGCGTCGACCACCGCCACGGACCTGGCGGACCTTGTCGATGCTGCGTTGACCGAACTACGTACCACGGTGCCGGCACAACCGGCGGACCGCATCGTGGACCTCGGCGACTGGGGTCTGCAGGTCGATGACTTCCTGCTGACCCGGGTCGTGGAGCTGGTCGTGCACGTCGACGACCTGGCAGTCAGTCTCGGCTTGCCGACGCCAGCGATACCGGAGACAGCGGCCGGAGCGGCGATCAAGCTGCTGAGCAGCCTCGCAGCCTGGCGACACGGTTCCCTGAACGTGATACGTGCGCTGGCTCGGCAAGAACGAGCTCCCACCTCGATCGCCGCCCTCTGAAGCGCCAGAGCCCTCTCACAGTGTCGCTGCGCTCCGTGACGATGCCGCCCGGCTGCTCGGCGTGCGGATCTGCCGAATTGAGTACGTTGCCGGCCGCTGGTCGCTGGGGCTCGCCGTACGGTGGGGCTGTTTGAAGCGGTCAGCGGACGGCGTCGGTGAGTCGGGTGGCGAGGTCTCGGATGTGTGTGATTAGTTCGGGTGGTTCGTGGATCTGGAAGCGGAAGCCGAACAACGCGACGTAGACGGCGATTTCGTCGAGGCAGTTGGATCCGGTGTGCAGGAGGCAGGTGCGCGAGTCGACCGCTTCGATGACACCGACGGTGGGTGGGATTCGTTCGGCGGCGGTCTCGGCCGGCGCATAGAGGGTGATCCGAGCCTGATAGCGGTAGGGCGCGGTGGAGACACCGTGCGCGAGGTAGCCGGCGAGGTCGACGTCGGGTGCCTGCCGGGGTGTGAAGCGAGGGCCGGTCGGGATGCGGGGACGCATCCGATCGACCCGGTACGTGCGCCAGTCGCGCCGCTCGGTGTCCCAGCCCACCAGGTACCAGCGCCGGCCGGTGTGGACGAGCCGGTGAGGCTCGGTGTCGCGTACCGAGTCGGTGCCGTCGTGGCTGCGGTAGTCGAAGCGGAGCCGTTGGTGCTCGCGGCAGACGGCGGCGACGGCGGCCAGTACGTCCGGGTCCACGGTGGGGCCGACGGTGGGGACCGTGACGGTGACCGACTGTAGCAGGTTGACCCGGTGCCGTACGCGCGACGGCAGTACCTGTTCGAGCTTGGCCAGTGCGCGTAGCGATGTTTCCTCGATGCCGGTGACCGTGCCGCTGGCGGCGGTACGCAGCCCGATGGCGACGGCCACGGCCTCCTCGTCATCCAGTAGCAGCGGCGGGAGCTTCGTTCCGGCACCGAGCCGGTAGCCGGCCGCACCGGGGATGGCGTGCACCGGATAGCCGAGGTCGCGCAGCTTCTGGATGTCGCGGCGCACGGTCCGCACGTCGACCTCAAGGCGCTGCGCCAGCTCGGTACCGGCCCACTCTCGGGGAGTCTGCAGCAGCGAGAGCAGACGCAGCAGCCGGGCGGAGGTTTCCAGCATGCCTGAAAGTTTGCCATCAAGCTAGGGCGGGACCTGTCCTAGCTCGTCCATAGTGTGCTGCTCATGAGCGAACAGATCACTCCTTTCCGGATCGAGATTCCCCAGGACCGCCTCGACGACCTGCGCCACCGGCTCGCCAACACCCGTTGGCCGGATGCGTTGCCCGGCGCGAGCTGGGAGTCCGGGGTGCCGCTGGACTATCTGAAAGACCTGGCCGACTACTGGCAGACCAAGTACGACTGGCGCGCCAACGAGGCACGGCTGAACGAGTTTCCCCAGTTCACCACCGTCATCGACGGGCAGACGGTGCACTTCCTGCACGTACGTTCGCCCGAGCCGGACGCACTGCCGCTCATCCTCACCCACGGCTGGCCCGGCTCGGTCGTGGAGTTCATGAAGATCATCGGGCCGCTGACCGATCCCGCCCGGCACGGCGGCGACCCCGCCAACGCCTTCCACATCGTGGCCCCGTCACTGCCCGGCTTCGGCTTCTCCAGCCCGCTCGCCGGCCCTGGCTGGGACACCAGCCGAGTGGCCCGCGCCTGGGCCGAGCTGATGGGCCGCCTCGGCTATCACCGCTATGGCGCGCAGGGCGGCGACACCGGGTCGATCGTCTCCCCCGAGCTCGGCCGCGTCGACCCCGATCACGTGATCGGCGTGCACGTCAACAACCTGGGCACCTTCCCCTCCGGCGATCCGGCCGAGTTGGTCGGCCTCACCGAGGCCGACCAGGCCCGCCTCGCGCTCATGACGACCTGGGGCCGGGACATGACCGGGTACGCCATCGTCCAGTCAACCCGGCCGCAGACAATCTCGTACGCGCTCACCGATTCACCCGTCGGCCAGCTCGCGTGGATCGTCGAGAAGTTCAAGGAATGGACCGACCCGAGCACTGACCTGCCCGAAGACGCCATCGACCGCGACTTGATCCTCACCGACGTTTCGATGTACTGGCTGACCGGCACAGCTGGATCCGCGGCCCGCATCTACTACGAGGGTGCCCGCACCTGGGGCCGGGCCCAGCCACGCTCATCGGTACCAACCGCGGTGGCGGTGTTCCCCAACGACCTCACCATCCGGCCCCTCGCCGAGCGCGACCACAACGTGGTGCACTGGGCCGAGTTCAGCCGCGGCGGGCACTTCGCCGCCATGGAAGCACCCGACCTCCTGGTCGGCGACGTGCGGGAGTTCTTCCGCCAGTTCCGCTGACGGCACCGAGGAGGTCGAGGTTGGCTGCGGCCGGCTTCGACCTCCTCCGCCGCAGCGCCCACCCTAACCACAACGGCGGGAGACAGGCTCGATGACAAACCGTTCCACCGTGCTGCCGCGGATGTCCTGGCCCGATGTCTGGGGCCGGCGGCTCGACCGGCACGGGCTGTCCGCTCCGGTACGCGGCCGACCAGCCGATGCCGTTGCCGCCATGTGCGGCGCGCACGCTCAAGTCCTCCCCGCCGCTGAGCTGTCCATCGGGCTGCGGTTGGCCGCTGCCACCAGCAACGACGTCCGTAACGCGCTGTGGGGCGAACGCAGCCTGGTCAAGACGTTCGGCCCGCGCGGTACGGTGCACCTACTGCCGGCGCGTGAGCTGCCCCTGTGGGCCGGCGCTCTCGGCGCACTGCCACCAGCTTCGAGCAGCATGACCGCCGACGCGCGGCTGACCCCGGACCAGACCGACGAGGTCGTCGCGGCCATCGCGGGAGCACTGGCCGACGCGGAGCTGACCATCGACGAACTCACCGCAGCGGTGGCCGCCCGCACCGGCTCCTGGGCCACCGACCCGGTCGTGCCGGCATTCGGCGGCTGGTGGCCGCGCTGGCGGCAGGCGATGCATCTGGCCGCGCACCGCGGGGCGCTGTGTTTCGGCCCGATCCGTGGGCGGAAGGTGACGTACACCAGCCCGCAACGGTGGCTGCCCGGACTCCAGCCCGCCCCGGCACCCGACGCCCTCGCCGGCCTGGTCCGGCGCTACCTGCACGCGTACGGGCCGGCCACACCGCAGCAATTCGCGCAATGGCTGTCCGCGCCTCGCCGTTGGGCGACCCAGTTGTTCCACTCCCTCGCGGGCGAGCTGCAACAGGTCGACTTCGCCGGCACGGTCGCTTGGGTCCTGGCCGGCGACATCGCGCCGGCACCCGCGCCACCGCGTGGGGTACGGCTACTGCCATACTTCGACGCCTACACCGTCGGCTGCCACCCACGCGAGCAGCTCTTCCCCGGACCTGCCGCGCAACGCGGGCTCTCCGGCGGGCAGGCCGGCAACTTTCCGGTGCTGCTCATCGACGGCACCGTTGCCGGGATCTGGCACTACCGCCGTACCGGACGCAAGCTGCACATCACGGTCGAACCGCTTGCCCCGCTCACCGTGGCCGAGCGCCAGGATCTCGAAGACCAGGTGGAACGTATCGGGGAAATCCTAGAAGACAGACCACAGTTGACCATCGGCACCGTGACCATAGGCGGCCACGCGTAACCACGCCAGCGCCAACCGATCCTGGGAACATTCGACTGGTCTGCGAGTGTGCGCAACGTCCGCACATGCCGCGATCCGCACGCTACGCAACGTCACGATGCTCGGTCGGGTCGGCGTCGGTTGACACGTCCGGTCGTGCCGATGTGCGTGCGGGGGGCTTGAGGGGTCGCAACGGCGATGAGTTTCGTTTTGGTGCCCAGTCTGTACTCCCATGCACCCGATCTCCCGACTCTCGGGGAGAGCGTCATGACCGCTACGTACAGGAGGCAAGCGTGAAACTTCTTCTCACGTCCGCGGGCGTCAAGAACCCGAGCATCCGCGATGCGCTGGTCGACCTGCTGGGCAAGCCGATCGCCGACTCCAGTGCCCTCTGCATCCCTACGGCGGCCCACCCCATGGGCGGGCCAGCCTCGGCCTGGCGCTTCATCACCGGTCAGTCACCGCTACCCATGTGCGACCTGGGCTGGAAGTCGCTGGGCGTCCTCGAGCTGACAGCGCTGCCCAGCATCGGCGAGGAGCGGTGGGTCCCCTGGGTCCGGGAGGCTGACGTCATGCTCGTGGCCGGCGGCGATGCGACGTACCTGTGCCACTGGATGCGGCAGTCCGGGCTGGCGGATCTCCTGCCGTCGCTGCGGGACACCGTCTGGGTGGGGTTGAGTGCTGGGAGCATGGTGCTGACCCCCCGGATCGGTGCGGACTTCG
>NZ_JBVJJA010000077.1:0-21367 GCF_055586005.1 Micromonospora sp. NPDC051924 | reverse complement strand
CGACGGCCGCAACGCCCGATCCGCCTGCTGCTGACGTCGTGCCATCAAACACCTCCACGATCACGAGGTGTTGCGACGATCAGTTGAATTCGCCCTGGACTCCCCTGTCCGAGTGATGCACGAGTCCGCCCAGGTCAGCGCCTTGATTCTCGCGGCGCCAGATCGCCATCTTCAACGCGTCGAGCGCCAGATCCGTGTAGAGCGACGTAGACACCTGCCAGCCGACGATCATGCGGGAGTACACATCGAGGACGAACGCGGCGTACACCCAGCCCACACTCGTGCGCACGTAGGTCAGGTCGGCGACCCACAGCTGATTCGGGCCGGCCGCCGTGAAGTCCCGTTTGACCAGGTCAGCAGGGCGGCTGGTCTCGGCCGCGGGCCGGGTGGTCCGGGGCGACTTGTCGCGCAGCAGCCCACGCAGCCCGGACTCGCGCATCAGCCGCTCGACGGTGCACCGGGCCGCCGTGATGTCCTGGCGGTGCAGCTCGTGCCAGATCTTGCGGGCGCCGTAGACGCCGTAGTTCTCCGCGTGGATCCGCTCGATCACCGCAGTCAGCTCCTCATCGCGCCGACAGCGGACGCTGGCAGGGCGGGCCTTGGCGGCGTAGTAGGTCGACGGTGCGATCTGTGCCGGCGTGTCTTCGAGCGCCCGCAGGACCGGCTGGACACCGTGCTCGGCCTTCTGGGAGTCGACGAAGCCGACCCTCATCGCGACGGACGGTCCAGCTCCGCCGCGAAGAAACTCGCCGCAGACTTCAGAATCTGGTTCGCCCGCCGCAGCTCACGCACCTCCCGTTCCAACGCGGCGATGCGTTCGGCGTCGCCGCTGGTGGTGCCCGGCCGCTCCCCGGCATCGGTCTCGGCCTTCTTCACCCACGTACGCAACGCCTCCGGATGAACCCCGAGCTGACCAGCGATCCGCCGGATCGCCCCGGTCGCGGACGCCGGATCCCGGCGGGCCTCGACCGCCAACCGGGTCGCACGCTCACGAAGCTCATCGTTGTACTTCTTCGGTGCGGGCATCGCTGGTGTTCCTCCCAGGTTTCGATGTCTCCATCAAACCCGGTGCGGAACAGTGGGCCACCATCGCGATGTGCTCGACGCTAGCGCTCGGCTAGGGGTCCCGGCGCATGTCACAGTCCTGTTTCCGTTCGTGCCTCCACGCGGCACCAGGAGTCTCGCTGCCAGGCCTGCAATGAGGGACGATGCAGGCGTGAGCGATGGCAGGAACCGCCGATCCGGACGTTCCCTGTGGACGTGGATCGTTCCTCGCCGTCGCCCGGGCGGTCCTCGACGCCGGGATCTGCTGAGACAGCGCGAATACTGGCTCCGGGCAGGCGAGGTCCCCAAGGCTCGGGTCGAGGTGGACCATGCCAGTGCCTCCCGGTTCGACAGGTTCGACGCCTTCCGCGCGCAGCACACCGACGGGCAAGAACTTCCGGTGGAGCTGTACGTGGTGCTCCAGCGCGACGGCCATGGCCACATCAGTGTCTGGACGCTGCCGTCGAAGGCAGTGGAAGCAACCCTCATCGGCTACCTGTCAGACGCGGACCTTCCCAAGTACGAAGCAGCACTCGACCGCATGACCCCGGACCAGACACCCATGGCGATGTTCACCGCGCATCGCGAAGGGCCCGGCCGGTATGCCGCCGTGGTCGAGGGCCTCCCTCCGCACTGGAGCATCCCGGAGACCGATCCAGGGCTATCGGGGTGACGACAAGAGGGTTCCCACTGCGAATCCGTGCCATCGAACGTGTGTGTGGCCATCCGTCGGGCCGTGACGGGCCAGCCCGCGCAATACCGATGGGATCTTGGTTGTACTAGTCTCCGCGCCATGGCCTTGCCTCCTGACCAGTTCTA
This sequence comes from Micromonospora sp. NPDC051924, assembly GCF_055586005.1. Taxonomy (NCBI): domain Bacteria; kingdom Bacillati; phylum Actinomycetota; class Actinomycetes; order Micromonosporales; family Micromonosporaceae; genus Micromonospora; species Micromonospora sp. NPDC051924. The sequence goes on along the minus strand of NZ_JBVJJA010000077.1, from coordinate 19,504 downwards.
TGACCACGCGGTGGCCGTCGCGGACAGCGAGCGGCGGCTTCCGCTAGCGCGCATGACGGGATGGGACATCAGCCCCTTCGAACAGGAGGGATTGCGCGTCGCGCCGCTGCGCCCGCCGGGGCTGCCCGAACCCGCCCGGCACGGCGAGGATCCGGCGGAGTGCCGCAACTGTCAGGAGCGCGACGAGGGCATCTGGCTCAACGATCACTGGCGGCTGGCCCGTGTCCCGGGGGTGGGCGTGCCGCTGGTGCTGATGCTGTACCCGCGCGATCACTATGACATGGCGGATCTTCCCGACGATCTTGCCGCGGAGCTGGGACTGCTGACCACGCGAATCGTCCGCCATGTGCAGGCTCTGCCGCACATCTCGCGAGCCCACGTCTACCGCATCGGCGACGGCGGCGCTCACCTGCACGTCTGGTTCTTCGCCCGGCCGGAGGGTCAGGCGCAGCTCTACGGATCCTGGCTGGTCGTCTGGGACGACCTGCTGCCGGAGTACCCTGCCGACGTCGCCGAGGCGGACGCCGCAATCGTGGCTGATGCCCTGGTCGCCTCGCATGGCGGTCGCCGAGCGGCCGCCACCCCACCGCCTGCCTGACCGGCTGATCCGCAGCAGCAACCGCTCCCGTCACCGCCGCGCCGCCATCCGCCACTGCCGCCGATCGTGCCTGTGGCGTGCCGTCACGCACTGGGTGCTCTTCGCCGTGGCTAAGCATGCGGAACTGCCGATGACAGCGCGCGTCAGGTCGGTGTCATTCGTCGGGATCGAGGCCAGCCAGACCCTGACCGGTCTCCGGGTCCCACGGAATCGACTCGTGGTCGTGGACGATGACCCAGCGTCCGTCGCGCTTGCGGCACACGAGGGTGGCACGCACCCACATGGATACTTCCTCGCCTGACTGCAATCTCCCGGTTACGTGGTACAAGAAGGCGCAGTACCCGAGGTCACCGTCGGCGTCGACGTATAGGTCTCGAACTTCGTATCCGGGCCCGCGGGCGTACCCGTCGAACCACGCCTCGGTCTGAGGCGCCACCTGATCAGCACCCTGCAGTCGCAGCGGAGGTAGAACGTTGAAGGCGAGCACGTCTCCGGCCTGTTGGGCGGCAAGTGCCTGGGCGTCCCGGCGGGCTACGGCCGCCACGCGCTCCTCGATCAGGTCCCGCAGCTCCTGCTTCGCGCCGTCGGTCGTCATACCTTCGCCGTACCCCGGTCACGAGCAGCGCTAACCTCGTGTCCCGGCGCTCGCTGATGCCGCAGTCGATGCTCGGATCTGCCGCGTCCGTGCCCGCTGATTGATCGCGAGCGGTCACGGTCGGTAGCTGGCCTCTGAGTCGAGCGAGCATCCTGAACTGTCGATGAGCGGAAGTTGTCAGATGGTTCTGAACCGCTTGCCGCGATCGATGCAGCTCGCACCACGGCAGCTAGGCAAGGCCCTAGCATTGCCCACGTGATCGAGGACTTCGCGGATCGGCTCCTGTGCGACATGGCCGGACTCGACCCCTGCACAGCGGTCGTCGAGGCTGGCGAGCAGGATGTCGACGGGCTTACCGACTACGGCCCGGAGGGGCACCAGGCCCGCGCCGACCTCGCAGCCCGCGCCCTGCGCGAGCTCGAGGTCTTGGGTGACGCACTGCCGGCCGCGACCCCGCTGCACGCCCACCTCGCCGAACGGCTGCATTCGCGTATCGCCTTCCACGACGCCGGGGAGGACCTGCGCGAACTGCACGCGGCGGCCACCGGTCCGCTCCAGCTCATCCGCCAGGCCGTCGAGGCCGCGGTTCCCGGCCGCGGCGCCGAGGGCGCGGCCTTCGAGGAGGGCTGGGCTCGTGTCGGCGCACGCCTGGCCGCGATCCCCGCGGCCCTGGACGGGTACGCCCGCAGCCTCTTACTCGCCGCGGAGCGCGGCAATTTGCCGGCGCGGCGTCAAGTGGAGCTCGTTACGCAGCGCTGCCGCAACTGGATCGACGACGATGTCGCCCTGGTGGATCGCTACGGCGAGGGGCGTCAGCGGGCGTCGTTGCAGGCCGCAGCGACGGGCGCGCGAGAGGCGTACCAGAAACTGGCCGAGATGCTGACCGCGGACCTGGCACCGCGGGCCGTTGATGAGGAAGCGTTCGGCCAGCAGCGGTACGCACTCTGGGTGCGCACCTTCCTCGCGGCCCAACCTGACCTGCGCGAGCTGTACGACTGGGGCTGGGACGAGTTCCGAGCGATAGAGGCAGAGCTGATCGCGGAAGCGAAGGCCCTGGGCGGGAGCGTGCCAGAGGTGCTCGCCTGGCTCGCCAGCCCGGACGCGCCCGGCACGCTGCACAGCAGGGAGGCGTTCGCCGCGTGGCTGCAGGAGCTGTTGGAAGCTGCCACCGAGCGATTGGACGGCGTGTACTTCGACATCCCCGCCCCGCTGCGGCGCATCGAGTCGCGGTTGACCACGTCGTCCGGCATTGCCTACACCGGGCCGTCGCGGGACCTGACGCGGCCAGGCCGGGTCTGGTGGTCCCTCCCCGAGGACGCAGCGAGCTTCCCCACCTGGTTCGCCTACAGCACCGCCTATCACGAGGGCGTTCCCGGCCACCATCTCCACCTCGGCTACGAGGCCTGCCGGGGAGGCCTCGGGCAGCGGCTGAACCTGCTCGGCGGGCTCTCCGGCAGCCAGGAGGGCTGGGCACTGTACGCCGAGCGGTTCATGGACGAGCTCGGGCTCTATGAACAGCCGGGTGCTCGACTGGGGTATCTATATATGCAGCTCCTGCGGGCGGCACGAGTTGTGGTCGACATCGGCCTGCACCTGCGACTGCCGATGCCGCCTGATGACAGAGCATTGTGGACGCCGGATGCTGCGCTGGAGCTGCTGCGGGACCGCTGTCACCAGGGACCGTACGCGTCCGCCGAGCTCGCGCGTTACCTGGGCCGGCCAGGGCAGGCGCTGGCCTACAAGGTGGGTGAGGGCGTGTGGCTGGCAGGCCGCTCGTCCTTCCCCGGCGACCGGCGCGCATTCCATCGCCAGGCGCTGGAGCTGGGTTCACTGGGCTTGGATCAGTTGACGGCCGCCCTCCAGCGTGACCGCGCATCACTCGTGCGCCGCGGTGAAACAAGCCAGGGACCGCGCCTGTAGCTGCAGGTCCTCGACGTCCGACCAGTCTGAACCCACGGTCAAGGCCAGCCACGCGGATCGGTCGAAGACCGGCCCCGCCCGGCACCAGCCACCACGCCCCGCACCCAGGCGACGCAGGACACCCTCCCCCACCCGGCCGCACCACGACCGGGCGGGCAAGCGTCCAGAGGGACACGTACCAACGGACCGGATGAGGCTGCCCCGCGCAGCCCACCGACACCACGGCGTGAACACGATCAGCACACCCACCACCGGCCACCGGCCACGAGGAGCAGCCCTGGGCGCGGGACTCCACTTCCACGCCCATGTCTCCCCACCCAGGTGGGAAACGATCCCGGAAACTCACTCCGACTCACGATCGCTTAGCTGACTAGAGACGCCGCCCAAGGACAGGGCGAAGGCCAGCGGGAGGAACGAATCCCACGGGGGCGGCCGGAAGACGGCAGAAAGGGGCCGCGGGGGCGATGGGCGCGTGGTCGACGCCCAGCTCGCCGACCCCGCCGCTCAGTGCTCGGCACGAGCGCAAATGGGTGGCCTCGCCAGCCCGTCCCGCCCTACCTTGTAACTGGATCTTCTTCTCCGACCTACTCACGAGAGGACTTCACCCCGCGTGACACCGCCTGCTCTTTAGACCTGACACCTTCCCCGTGCATCGGTCGCCGACGTCGCCGTCGGCTCTGTTCCCATGCCTTCCGTCAGGTCTTCGGAGAGATCATGTCTACGCGTCCTCACATCGTGCTGTCCTGGACCGTTCGGCGCACGCGCCTTCCCCTGCTCGCGTTCCGCTGCGTCCACTGCCATTCCGGCCTCGCCAACCCCGGCAACGGGAAGTTCCGCGTCCATGCCAACGGCAAACTCCTCGACATCTGGCTCCTGGTCGCCTGCGCTTCCGGCAACCACAGCACCGTTCACGATCACGTCCCGGTCCGGTACCTCGATCCGATCCTTCTGCGGGGTTGCTCCGGCATCTGCTCTTCCCTCATCTCCCGGTTCCATCTCGACCCGCTGATCGCCTGGCGCAACCGGTTCGCCCTGGAGTGGGAGTCATGCTGGGAACTGCTCGCCCCGCCCCCTCCCGAAAACCCCTGGCCCGTCCAGCTTCCGGTCATCTTCGACGACCCCGTGCCCCTTCGCCCCGAACGGCTCATCACCGAGGGGGCTGGGCATCAACCGCGGGGAGATCGCTGGCCGCGTCACGATCGGCATTCCGCTGAACCGCAGAGCTCACAGGGACTTCTCGCGCGTCCTGCCATGAGCCGCCGCCGTGGCCCTGAGCCGAGGCGAGAGGCAAGGTGGCCTTGCCCCGGACTGCATCACGCGGCGGTCCGCGCGCGGTCGCTCACTACCGGGCCCGAACGAAGGTCAGCGCCGGCCCGATGCCGGCGACGAAGGTGAACGTCCGGGACATACATCCGCACGTCCGGTGAGCGGTACTGCATGGGCTCGATGACGGAGCCGATCGTCGCCGCGTGTGCGATGACGCTCGTCGAGGACCACACCCTTCGCCTCGATAACCCGGTCGACGACCCCCTCCCGGGGCTGGCGGACAAACGGTCGAAGTCGACGAGCCCGACACTACGGTGCGCATCTTCTGCGAGTAGAGACCGTCCGCACTATCGATGCCGTTGCGGTACAGGACCCGCCGCCGCCGACCGGTCACGCAGATGCCGCGGCCGGGGTGTCAGTCATTGCTCCAACGGATCATGCTCATCCGGACGGCGCCGCGGAGACTGACCCGTTCGCTACGCGTCAGTCTCGTCTTCGATCTCAGCCAGGAGGTCAGCGGCATCCCGGATTCCGTGGCTGCCAATCGGCGCAGCTCACCGAAGTTCTCCTGCTCTGCCGCTGACCCGATCAGCTGGTCGAGGGCATCTTTGCTGCCCGCGTCGGCTAGGCGTCGCAGCAGGCCGAGGTCACCGGTTTCGGCGGCTTGTTCGATCAGCAACGCGATGTCGTCCTGGCCAACCGGCTGGTTCATTTCGGTGTGCTTCCCGCGGCGGTTTGCGGCGGAGTTGGCGCCGAGGCAGTGCCTCGGTCGCCGATATACCACGACCCACCGACTACCTTGACAGTCACAGTACCCCGAGCTACGGTCAATCCAGGAGGTGAGGTATGGGCACCAACAAGATCACATCCGATCTGCTGCGCGGGAACACCGACACGATGATCTTGCGGCTGCTGACGGAGTCCGACCGCTACGGCTACGAGATCGTGAAGCTGGTAGCCGAACGCTCGCAGGGCGAATACGAGCTCAAGGAAGCCACGATGTACTCCAGCGTCCGGCGCCTGGAAGCCGACGGCGACATCACCTGGTACTGGGGCGACGAGTCCCAGGGCGGACGGCGCAAATACTTCCGGATCACCGACAAGGGTCGCGCGACCTACGCGCACAACAAGACCACCTGGGACTACGCCAAGCGCGTACTGGACACGCTGCTGTAGAGGGGACGAACACCAATGATTGACAAACTCAACGAGTACGTGAACGGCGTCTTCGCCCCCTACGAGGGCACCAGAAGCGTCGGCGAGCTGAAGACGGACCTGCTCGCCGATCTGCAGGAGCGATATCGCGAGCTGCTCGCCGAGGGCAAGGACGAGGCGACGGCGTTCGAGCTGACCGTCGACAGCATCGGCGACATCGAGGAGACGGTGCGCGAGGTGTCGAATCTCTCGCGGGTTCTCGAGCGGCAGGTGGTCACGCGATTCGACGCGAGCGCCCTGGAGGGCAGCGACTTCGCCGGCGTCGCAGCGCGACAGGGCAGGTTCGGAGCGAGCGCGCTGCGCGGCTCCGACTTCTCCAACGCCGATCTCACCGGCAGCAAGTTCAAGTCCAGCGACATGCGAGACGTCAACTTTGACGGCGCCAACCTGACCGACGCGAACTTCACGACGTCCGACCTGTCGAACGCCAGCTTCCGTCGGGCGCGACTGATCCGTACCGAATTCAACATGTCCGGGCTCAACGGTGTCCGGTTCGCCGACGCCGCACTCACCGACGTGGCGTTCCGCAAGACCGACCTGCGGAAGACCGTTTTCGAGCGCTGCACCTTCACCGGCGTGGACTTCTCCGTGTCCGATCTGCGCGGCCTCAACTTTGATCGGGCGGCCTTCACTGGTGTGAAGTTCGACCGGGCAGGACTTGAGGGCCTGTCGCTGCGCGGGGCGATCCTGCGCGACTGCTCCTTCCGCGGCGGCTGGAGCAAGAGGTACTACAAGGCCCTGCGCACCGTGAACTTCGACGGGGCGCGCATGGACAAGCTCACCTTCGCAGCGCTCAAGGGCGTCGGTGTCGAACCGGCCAACGTGACCGTCGAATAAGGAGACAACGCCACATGGAAACGTCACCCCTCGCGATTCACGTCACGGGATTGCACAAGTCCTACGGCAAGCTCGAAGTCCTCAAGGGCGTGGACTTCGCCGTGACCAGCGGCAGCATCTTCGCACTGCTCGGCTCCAACGGCGCCGGCAAGACCACCGTCGTGCGCATCCTGTCCACGCTACTCAAACCCGATGGCGGCAGCGCAAGCGTCAACGGATTCGACGCCGTTTCTCAGCCCGAAAAGGTCCGGGAATCGATCAGCCTGACCGGGCAGTTCGCCGCAGTCGACCAGATCCTCACCGGCCGCGAAAACCTGATCATGGTCGCCAAGTTGCGACAGGTGAAGAACCCCGGCCAGGTCGCCGACGACCTGCTCGAACGATTCGGCCTCACTGACGCGGGCGGGCGTCGGGTGGCGACCTACTCGGGCGGCATGCGCCGGCGCCTGGACATCGCCATGAGCCTCATCGGCGACCCGCCAGTCATCTTCCTCGACGAGCCGACCACCGGCCTCGACCCGGAAGCCCGCATCGAAGTGTGGAAGGAGATCCAGAGCCTTGCCGGCAAGGGCACGACGGTCCTTCTGACCACCCAGTACCTGGAAGAAGCGGAGAAGCTGGCCGACCGGATCGCGATCCTGCACCAAGGCACGATCATCGTGTCGGGCACCCTGGCGGACCTACGCCAGCTCCTGCCGCCCGCGAAAGCGGAACTCGTGGAACGCCAGCCCACCCTGGAGGAAATCTTCCTGTCGATCGTCGGCACCAAGGAGATGCAGCCATGAGCTCACATGTCGTCAGCAACACCAACGTCATGCTCGGACGGTCCATCCGCCACGTCACCCGCAGCATGGACACCATCATCACCGTCACGATCATGCCGATCGCGTTCATGCTGCTGTTCCGCTACGTATTCGGCGGCGCCATCCAGGCCGGAACCGACAACTACACCAACTACCTGATGCCCGGCATCCTGCTCATCGCCATCGCCAGCGGCATCTCCTACACCGGCTTCCGCCTGTTCAACGACATGCAGAGCGGCATATTCGAACGGTTCCACTCCATGCCGATCGCACGGTCATCCGTCCTCTGGGGACACGTGCTGACCTCGATGGTGTCCAACGCCATCTCCGTCGTGGTCATCATCGGGGTCGGGCTCGTCATGGGCTTTCGCACCTCGGCCGGTGTGCTGGCCTGGCTCGCCGTCGTCGGAATCCTGGCCCTGTTCACCCTCGCGCTGACGTGGGTCGCGATGATCGCCGGCCTGGCGGCATCCTCGCCAGACGGAGCGTCCGCCTTCTCCTACCCTCTCGTCTTCCTGCCGTTCATCAGCTCGGCGTTCGTTCCCACCGATACCATGCCCGGGCCGGTGAAAGCCTTCGCCGAACACCAACCGGTCACCTCCATCGTCAACACCATCAGGGCGTTGTTCGAACAGCAGCCGGCCGGCAACGACATCTGGATCGCCCTCGGCTGGTGCGCCGGCATCCTCATCGTCGCCTACGCCTTCGCCATGCGGGCCTACCACCGCAAAATCGCCTGACACCACAGGGGAAACAGCTCGCCCGCGGCGACCGCCAGGCGGCCGCCGCGGATTCTCCGCATCCTTCTGCGTACCGGCCCCGCCACCTCACCGTACGGCTTCTGCATCCGCGGCCTCGCCGCCCGCAACTCCAGGTATTTGCGATGAATATGCCGGTAGCGGGCCCTGAGACTTCCGCAGGGTCGGCTTGTCCCAGGGCTCCTTCGCAATGGTGGTGCGGGCGAACAGGCTGGCCAATCGCAGGAAGAGGAAGATCAGCCCAAGCGACCCGGGTTTAGCCGGGCCGCGGCCGAGGCCGGCCGTATTTGGATCAAGCGACCCCTGACCAGGGTCGGCGATCCTCGGCGTCTCTCGACGTCATGCCCCGAATTTCGGAGGTTGGCGGTAGGGGCGGCTCCGGGTTGGTATGCCTATGTGATGCCAGAGCGCGCGAACAACGAGCAGCCTGCGACAGGCGGCGAGGGGCCAACCGAGGATGGGGGGACAGCCTCTCAGACATCGCTGGCCGGTCGCCCGACGGCGGGGCTGGGGTTGCTACTGGGCGCGTTGGGGGTGGTGTATGGCGACATCGGTACCAGCCCGCTGTACGCGTTGAAGACCGTCTTCACCCTCGACCGTGGCCTGGTCCCGGACAGGCCCGACGTGTTCGGCGTGATCTCGCTGGTGTTCTGGTCGATCATCCTGATCGTGTCGGTCAAGTACGTCATCTTCATCCTTCGAGCCGACAACGAAGGCGAGGGCGGGGTGATGGCCCTGGCCGCCCTCGCCCGAAGAGCGCTGCTCAAGGCCAATGCAAAACGGGCCGCGTCGGTGTTGGCGCTAGGGGCGCTGGGCGCTGCCCTGTTCTACGGCGACAGCGTCATCACCCCGGCGATCTCGGTGTTGTCCGCGGTGGAAGGACTGGAGGTCGTCTCTCCGCAGTGGGCGGTGGTGGTGCTGCCAGTGTCGGCGGTGATCCTCACCCTGCTGTTCGCGATCCAGCGATGGGGCACCGGACGGGTAGGGGCCGTGTTCGGGCCGATCATGCTGCTCTGGTTCGCCTGTCTGGGCGTCGCCGGCGCGGCCGAGGTGCTGCGGCACCCGAGCGTCCTGGCCTCCCTGTCACCGACCTATGCGGCCGCGTTCTTCGTGAACCACCCGGTCATCGCATTCGTCGCGATGGGCGCCGTGGTGCTGGCGATCACCGGCGCCGAAGCGCTCTACGCGGACATGGGTCACTTCGGCCGCGGCCCGATCCGCCGGGCCTGGTTCGCAATCGTGTTTCCCGCGTTGACACTCAACTACCTCGGTCAGGGCGCGTTGATCCTGCGGGCACCGGACAGCCGGGACAACCCGTTCTTCCTGCTGCTGCCAGCCTGGGCGCAGCTCCCGATGGTCGTCCTGGCCACCGTGGCCACCGTGATCGCGTCCCAGGCGGTGATCTCCGGAGCGTTCTCGGTGTCCCGAGAGGCCATGCGGCTGGGCTTCCTGCCGCACCTGCGCATCCGGCAGACCTCCCGCCGCGAGTACGGGCAGATCTACGCGCCGGGCGTGAACTGGGGTCTGTTCGCGGCGGTCCTCGTGGTCACGTTCGCGTTTGGCTCATCGACGAACCTCGCCGCCGCGTACGGGGTGGCGGTCACTGGCACCTTCCTGATCACTACAACCCTGTTCCTCATCGTCGCGCGGATGCTGTGGCGCTGGGCCACGTGGCAGGTCGCGGTGTTCGCAGTCGTCGCCGGCAGCATCGAGCTGACCTTCTTCACCGCGAACCTGGCCAAGGTCACCCACGGTGGCTGGCTGACGCTGCTCATCGCGATCATCGTCTTCACAGTGCTGCTGACGTGGCGGCGTGGGGCCGAACTGGTCACCGCCCGGCGGATCGAACGGGAAGGCCCGCTCCCCGACTTCATCGACACCCTGCACGCCACGAACATCCCCTGGGTACCGGGCACCGCCGTGTTCCCCCACCCGAACAAGGAGACGACGCCCTTGGCGCTGCGCGCGAACGTCGCCTACAACCACGTTCGACATGAGAAAATTGTGATCATTACCGGTCGTACCGCGAACATCCCGCATATTCCTTGGGATCAGCGCCTGACCATCGACGATCTCGGCGATCCGAATGACGGCGTCATCCACATCACCGCCGTCTTCGGCTTTCAGGACCCTACCGACTTCCCCGAGGTGATGCGCCGTGCCGCCGCCCATCCCCTCGCCAAAGGACTCGACCTCGACGAGGTCTCCTACTTCGTCTCGAGGATCACACTCCGTTGCACCCGTATGCCCGGCATGGCCACCTGGCGTAAACGCCTATTCATCGGCCTCGCCCACAACGCCGCCAGTCATGCCGAGTTCCTTCACCTGCCCGAGGAACGCACCATCGTCCTCAGCGCCGAAGTCCCCGTCTGAACCCGAGCCCGGTCAGCCACACCGAGCCAGCGACGTCATCGTCACCATGGGCGGGGCGCGACGGATCCGCCGAATCGGCGATCCGGACGGTGCGGCCGTCGTCCCTGTAACCGACCACCGCGACGTAGTGGCCGCCCGGCACAGGCGTACTGCCGCCGCGCTGCGCACACCGCCTGTATAGGGGTTCCTCCGGTAACCGCGGCTCAACCGCCCATGTGGAGGCCGGGCCGGCGTGCCGGATCTCGTTCGGCCTTGCGCAGGATCCCCCGCACCACCAGCGGGGTGTCACCTCGGCCGAGGATCAGGTACCGCATCAGGTGCGCGATCCGGTTGCGTGCAGACGGACCCCGGTGACGTCGCGCAGAGCCAGCAGGATCGCCGCGATCGCGTTCGGCGCCGCGCGGCTCTGCACCCGCAGCACGCGGTGTCCATCGACATCGAGGCCTCGTACCCCCAGGACGTCACTGAAGTCCGACGGACCGACCACCTCGATCTCCAGGAACAGCACGTCCGCCGCTCCCGGCACCGGGTTCATACCCCGCTGGGAGCGCTCCGGCGATGAACAAGCCCGAGATCGCCATCCCGTCGGGCTTTTCGATGATGTTCTCGACCAGCGCGTACAGCAGCACCAGGGTGAGCACGGCGAACCCTGCGTGACCAGCCGTTGCCGGCGGCGCAACGCGCAGATGGTCACCGCGACCGCGCCGGAGACCATCATCGCCAGGATGCCGGTGGCGTAGGCGCCGGCCTGGGCGTTGACGTCGGCCCGGAACGCGACGGTGATGGCGATGCTAATCAACGTGTAGGCGATCAACTCGGGCCGCACCGCGCGTCCCCACTCCGATCATGCCGTAGGTGAGCAGGTAGCGCGGCGGATGTTGATCAGACCGGCCATCGCCGAGGCGCTCGCGAACCACACGATCAGCACGCTGCTGACGTCGTAGACCTCCCGAACGCCTCCCCCACGTACTCGTGGGCGACGTAGGCGAGGGCCCGGCCGTTGGCCTGCCCGCCGGGCTGAAACTCCTCGGCCGAGATCAGCACGGTGGTGACGAACGTGGTCGAGATCAGGTAGGCGGACATGATCACTGCTGGCGGTGGTCAGCAGCCGCTGCGATCGAGCGCAGGTGAACGGCCCGACCGTCGCACCCCCGTGGCAGCGCCGAGGCATCGCGCACGACGCAGCCCGTCGGCTCATCGACTGGCACGGCCGGCAGACGATACGGGCCGTCGTCGCAAACATCAACCGGGCCACGGCGCCTCCGCCGCCGTGGCCGCCGCCGGGCTGGCCCACACCGACGACGTGCACGACCGTGAGGTCCGATAGCGCCGAGAGATCGGCTGACGGCCGGAGCGAACACGCCTTCCTGATGTGGCATCGCGCCTGCCGCAGGTCATTGCTCGGCCTCGGGCAGCGGCCGCTCGAAGGGTCCGTTCCTCACCGCCGCCGGGGTGCCGGCCAGCCCGTCCACGTCGCCGCCACAGCCGGAATACCTCCCTCCGGCGGCCAGTTGCACCGGAACGTGCACCATGATCGGGAAGTACCGGGCTCCATCCATCCGCTGCTGTCGGCACGGTTCAGCCCTGACGAGTTCGACCCGTCGACCACCATTGACGACCACAGCCGGGACCTGCTGTTGGAGGCTGCGCGATGGGCACCGTCGGCAGGAAATTCCCAGCCGTGGGCGTTCTTCACCACCCGGCCGGGCGATCGGGACTACAAACGGGTGGTGCGTCACCTCGCACCCAGCTCGGCGCGCTGGGCGACGGACGCCGGCCTGCTCGTCGTCACACTGGCGCGCCGGCACGTCGGCGACCCGCAGCTGCCCTACTCGGAGTTCGCGGACTACGACCTCGGTCAGGCGGTCGCCCACTTGACCATCCAGGCCCAGGCGATGGGACTGGCCACGCACCAGTTCCGGGCCTTCGACCTGGACGGCCTCACCGACGAGCTTCGCCCGAACCCGGGTTGGGCGATCGTCTCGATGCTCGCGCTGGGAAAAGCCCACGGCGGGCCACCAGAAAGCCGCATCCGGCGCAGCATCGCCGACCTGCGTACCGCCCCCTGGTCGCCGTCCCAGTAGTGGCCGGCGCGTGCGGGTATCGCTGCCGTGTCCACCGCCCGGGCTGCGACCCGGAGTTCGGTCCCGTTACCGGCCGGTGGCGCCGTCGATGAGTTCCCGCAGGATGTCGGCGTGGCCAGCGTGCCGGACAGTCTCACCAGTCATGTGGGCAAGCACCCAGCGAAGCGTACGAGGCGCGTCCCCGACGGGCTGCGCGGTGATGGCATCGGGGCCAGCTGCCGCGCGGATCTGGGCGTCACTGTCGGCGATCGCCACGCGGTAGTCCGCGATGACCTGCTCCGGGGAACGGTCCGGCGCGACGACCATGGTGAAGTCGACGTCGGCGTAGCGCGGGTCGCCGGCGAACGTGTAGCCGAACCAGTACCGCTCCGCGTCGGTCAGGTGCTGCACCAAGCCCAGCAGGGTGGTATCGGAGACAACAAGACGGCGCCGCAGCTGCTCCTCGGTCAAGCCCGCGACCTTCTTCAGCACGCACGATCGCGCAAAGGACAAGAAGGCGAGGGCCGTGTCCAGCTCGCCGCCGTCGTTGGAGGGCACGGCTTCGCGTTGGGATTCGATCATGTCCCGACTGTACGGCGGCCGCCATGACGGGAAGGCCGGCGGTGCAGCCCGTTTCGCGCTCCTCGAGCCGCCCGGCGGTCCCGTTCGCCGGAAGGCCCCCCGACGTCGAGCCCCGACCGTCCCCGCCCGCGCGGCATGGACCCCGGCATCGGAGCCCATGCCGCTGCCACGGCTACCTCTCTCTCGCGAGACCACCGCGGCGGCCAGCCGACCGGCTCAGCCGCAGTTGCCCCAGCTGTACCGGCCGGCGCTCTGCCAGCTGGTGAAGTACAGAACCTCACCGCTGTACATCACGCACTTGTCGACCGCGGAACGCTGGATCGCGGCGTAGTACTTGTAGTTCCCGGAGTCGTAGACCCAGGAACCGCCGTAGACCCGGATCCCGGCGGAGACCCCGGTCGTCGAGCCGAGGGCCACGGCCTTGAGCGTCGCGACGCAGTTGTACCCGGTGGCACCGTTGTACATCAGGTAGACATCGCCCACCTTCGTGCCGTCCGACGCGTAGATCGTCCGGTGCCCGTCGCTGGCGTACGCCCACGATCCGCCGAAGTCGTTGTTGCAGGCCTGCGCTGCGGTGAACGGGTTCGTCGCAGCCCGTGCGGGCGAGGCGAACGTCACCGCACCGGCAACCACGGCGAGAATCGAGACGGCCAGTCGTCGCGCTGATCCGCGCACACGTCCTCCCAAAGGTCCTCAGGCGCGAAGATCACGCCTGATTGATCTTCCCATGTGGACGAACGCCGATGGCCAGGGCGGCGGCGGCCGCCCGCCACGCTCCGCGTCCCTGCCACCCGGTTCACCGGCGGGTCACCGACCTCAAGACCGGGCCCTGAGGGCCGCCCCGGTTGCCAGCGGCCGACTGGTGCGCGGGCGGGGGCTGCGACACGGGCCGCCTGCCGGTCCCCCGCCGGACTTCGCGGTCCACCCACTCACCCGGCCACCGACGCCGACGCCGTCGGAGTCGCGGTGGATCCGCTGGCCGGTCGGCGCGGGTGAAGATCGCCTGTGGTGGCGGCCGGGGCCGGAGCGGCACGGCACTGGCCCGACTAGCGGTGCTCGACGGGGCGCCGTCCCGGGAGGCGGTGGACGACGTCCGGGCCGGTTACCACCCCCGTGTGGAGACGCCGTGGCAGCGCTGGTTCGTGCGGCAATTCGACGCTGCCGGCCGCTGACGGTGCGGTCCGTTGCCGCCGGTCTCGTCGCCCACCGGGACCGGTCCGATCAGGCGGGCTCGACCAGGAGCCGGGCGTAGTTGGCCATCGATCGCTGGTAGCGCGGCAGGTGCCTGGCCAGCGCCCCGACGGCGACCGACACCGCCTCCCGCTCGCGGCCGACGCTGGTCAGCGCCAGCGCGAGCGCCGCGCTGAGGGCGTCGTCGAGCTCGTCGGAGCCGCGCTCACGCTCCTCGGTCAGCAGCCGGACGCTTTCCCCGGCCTGCCCCATGTTCCGCAGCGAGCTGGCCATCTGGATCACCGAGCGCCGCCGGCGGATGCCGTCGATGCCCCGCTCCAGCGCCGTGCGGTAGAGCGGCACGGCCGTGTCCGAATGACCGGTCGAGTCCCAGGCGCTGGCCCGCTCGAAGGCCGCCACCGGATGATCCGGCCCCAGTTCGTCGGCGAGGGCGCCGACCCGTTCGCGGAACTCCTCCTCGTCCCAGCCGTCGGGGGCGGCGTTGAAGGCCGCCCACAGGTCCGCGCTGCGCTGCTCCCAGTCGGCGCTCGGGTTCATCGTCATCCTCCTCGTGATCGTCGCTTCAGACGACGCACACTCTGCGAGTGCTGCTACCGTGGCCGCCAGTGATTCGGCCCAGGCCGAAGCTCTCCTACCGGGAGGTGGTGCGGATGGCGGTCACGCTGCGGTTCAGCTCAGCAGACCTGCTGCACTGCCGCTTCGCCATCTCCCCCATCCTCGAGACACTGTCCGCGGTGCGCCTGCTGTCCCCGCACGAAGGGCTCGGACCGCACCGCCGCTGGCACGACACCCTCGACCTGCGGGAGGTCGACCTGCGACCGATCGCCCTGCTCCAGCCGCGTCGCGGCTACACCCCCGACTTCCTGTCGCCACCGCCGGTCAGCCCACACGCCCGCTTCGAGGACGAACTCGCCGCCGTGGCGGCCACCGACCACGAACGGGTACACGCGGAGGTGCGACGGTCACTGGCAGACACCCCGGGAGCGGCCGAGTCGGCGACCGGACGGCTCCTGCTGGGCGACCCGGCCGTCGTCGTCCAGACGCTGATCTCCCTGGTGACCACGGCATGGCAGGTCCTTGTCGAACCGGTCTGGCCGCAGATACGCGGACTGCTGGACGCCGATCTGAGCTTCCAGACCCGACGCCTCGCCGAGGGCGGCCTGGACCGGCTGTTCGCCGAACTGCATCCCCGGCTGCGATGGCACAACGGCGTACTGACCCGCGAGTACGGCCACGACGAACACCGCGATCTGGACGGCGAGGGACTGACCCTGGTGCCCAGCGCCTTCAAATGGGATCAGGTCGTCGTCATCGTGGACCCGCCGTGGCAGCCCACCGTGATCTATCCCGCGCGCGGGCTGGGCACCCTCTGGCAGCCCGTCGCCACCGATCGGCACGCGGCGCTGGGCCGGTTGATCGGCAGGACCCGGGCGGCGCTGCTGCTCAGCCTCGACGAACCAGCCAGCACGACAACCCTGGCGCACCGCCACGCGCTGGCGGCCGGGACAGTGTCGGAGCACCTGTCCGTGCTGCGCGACGCCGGGTTCGTCACCGGGCAGCGATACCGGCACGAGATCCGCTACCGGCGGACGCCCCTCGGCGACGCGGCGCTGGGGTAGTCCGACCACGCGGTGCGGCGGCGCCTTCCCACGGGCCACCCTAATCTGTCGTTCACCTGCCGGCCCGGTTAGTGCCTGCATCGAAGTCGGCGGTGGCGTCTGAGCTCCCTTGCCGAGCTGGGTGCGTGTCGGAGATCGAAAATCGGCGAGGCCTCCGGTAGATGGTTCGTCGCCCAAGACGGACCATCAGCACGGAGACCTCGTGGCCACTGTAGCGATGGCGAGGCGGCACGACCTGATTGACGCGCACTGGGCGGCGCTGAAGCCCTTGCTGCCCGTGGGGCGTAGGCCAGGTCGGCCGACCGGCTCACCCCAGCCCGGGTCCGCTCGCGGGTTGCGCCACATCCACCTGAAGTCCACCCAACCCGCCAGCGTATATGGATGTGCGCACAGGATCATGGCATGCGGGGCGCCGTCGGATCGGGCGTGGGCTACGACGTTCGTCCGTGCTTGAGGAAGGACAGCATCCGGTTCGCTTCGTCGTCGACGGCTTGCTGTTCGGCGGCCGCGAGAGGCCGAAATGGTACGAGTCGTATGTCGTCTCCGGTGAACGACCAGGTCCCGCGGGCAAAGCCGTCGATGAGGATGGTGGGGCGTACCAGGGCCCGGCCGGGCGTGACCTGCTTGCGGTCTTCGTCGCTGACGATGCGCGTGCGGTCGGCGTGGCCGAGCAGGGCGTTGTCGTAGGCGGGCAGCAGTCGCACGGGCGCTGGGATGTGCGGGTCGGGTACGTGCGCGTCGGGCAGGTCGAGCAGGTTCTGGCCGTCGGGTCCGGTGTAGTGGCGTAGTTCGATGCCCATGTCCGCGACGACGTGGTTGAGCCGGGTCCGCCCGCTCCATGCCTGGACGTCGGCCACCGTGGCGGGTCCGAAGGCGGCGAGGTAGCGGCGGATCAGGTCCTGGATCGCCGCGGGTTCGATGGTGTCTGCCGGCAGGGCGGTGACGGTGATGGACGATCGGTTGCCCCAGCTGCCCCAGGACGCGGTGGTGGGATCGTGGATGAGCGGGGTGCGTAGTTCGAATTCGCCGGCGAGGATCCGGCCGTCGCGGCCCGGGTGGCGGGCGGCGAGGCGTTGGGCGAGTTCTTTACGGGCGAGCGGTCCGGCGTCCAGCAGCGCCCGTCCGTCGGCCATCAGCGTCTCGGTGGGCAGACGGTTGCTGTTGCGCCGGAAGTACGGGGAGTTCGCAGTGCGGTCGAGGACGGGTTGCAGCAGGGGCCGCAGCCGACGGAAATCGTCGGCTGCGGCGAGGTGCTGGGTGCTGCGCAGGAGGCTGGAGCGCACGACCTGCCCGTCGGCCAGCAGGGTGGTCAGGTCGGCGTGGGTGAACCCGCGGATGCGGCTCCACAGCCCGAGGTAGGGCCAGTTCGGTTCCTGTGCCTGTAGGGCGACCACACGGCGGATCACGTCAAGCGGCGCCTGGTCGGTGCGTTCCAGGAGGAATTGGCGCTGCAGCAGTGCCCGGTTGAGGGCGCGACACGACAGCAGCGTCATGCCAGCCGCACCGAGACGTTGCCGCGGTAGCCGCCTCGCAGCATCGACAGGAAGGCATCGGGTACGGCGTCGATGCCGGCCTCGACGACCGTCTGCGGGAAGACGAACGTGTCCTGGTCGAGCCAGGCCCCGAAGTGGGTGTGCCATGCGGCGATCTGGTCGGGCGTGTGATAGCAGGAGAACGTCAGCAGCTCGATCCCCTTGGCTGCGGCGGCGGCCTGGTCGGGTTCGGGGAATCGCTGGGCCGCCGCGCCCAGTTGGGTGGACAGCGATCCGCACAACGCGAACCGCGCTCCCGGCGCGGCGACCTCGAGCGCGGCCTCGTAGAGCGTGCCGCCGACGGTGTCGAAGAAGACCGTGATTCCCTCGGGTGCCAGTTCCTTCAGTGCGGCGACCGGGTCCTGGTGGTAGTCGAATGCGGCGTCGATACCGAGGTCGCGGACCAGGTAATCCGCCTTGGCCTGGCTGCCCGCGCTGCCGATGACCTTCGAGGCACCCAGATTGCGGGCGATCTGGGCGGCCAGCGAGCCGACGCCGCCGGCCGCGCCGGAGACGAACACGACATCGCCACGGCCGACCTTGGCCACGTCTGCCATGCCGTAGTACGCGGTCGGTCCCTGGCCGAGGTGGTAGCTCGGCTCCGGGTACGCGTCGCGGTCCAGCTTGATGTACGAGGCGGCCGGGCCGGCGGAATGCGTGCTCCAGCCGCTCATCGACTGGACCAGGTCGCCCTCCCGCAGGTCCGGGCTGGCCGACCGCAGGACCGTGCCGATGGCCATGACGCCGATGCGCTGGCCCGGCTGCCAGGCCGGGATCGGCAGGTGGCAGTCGGCGCGCATGAGCTCGAGGTATGTGGCGGCCAGCCCCAGGTAGTCGGTGCGCACGACGACTTCGCCGTCGATCTCGGCCTCGGCAACGGTGAAATGTTCCCGGTCGGGCATGGCGGCGATCTGGGTGGTCAGCTGAATCTCACGAGTGATCATGAGAATGACGCTAGACCGGCTTCCGGTCACTTTCTGACCGGAAGCGGTGCGAAGATCGGAACATGGCCAACACCAGTTCCCGAACGCTGCGGCTGCTGTCGTTGCTGCAGACTCACCGCCACTGGTCCGGCACCGATCTGGCCGACCGCCTGGGGATCTCTGAACGCACCCTGCGTCGCGATGTCGACCGGCTGCGGGAACTCGGCTACCCGGTACACGCTTCCCGAGGCACCGACGGTGGGTACCAGTTGGCGCCCGGTGCGGTCCTGCCGCCGCTGCTGCTCGACGACGAGGAAGGCGTCGCGTTGGCGGTCGGCATGGGCGACGCTGCCCAGAGTGGAATCGCTGGGATGGAAGACGCGTCGGTGCGCGCGCTGACCAAAGTGGTGCAGGTCCTCCCACCGCGTCTGCGTGTCCGGGTGAACGCGTTACGCGCGATGACCATCTCGCCCGCAGCCGCGGGACCGGTCGTGCCCGCCGAAGTGCTCACGGTGATCGCCCAAGCGTGCCGGGACGAGGAACGGCTGCGTTTCCGCTACACCGCACGGGGAGGCCCCGATACCGAACGAGAAGTCGAGCCGCACCGCCTTGTTGCGCTCGGCGGCCGCTGGTACCTGGCCGCCTACGACCTGACCCGACACGACTGGCGCAGCTTCCGCCTCGACCGGCTGACCAACCCGCGCAGTGCCGGAACGAGGTTCCGTCCACGCCCTCTTCCCGCCGACGACGCCGCCCAGTTCGTGCGCACTTCCACCGGCGCCCCATCAGGACACGTCGTGCAGGCCCTGGTCCACGCATCCGCCGAGCACGTCCGCCGGGTCGCCGGCCAGTGGGGCACGATTGAATCAATCGACGGCGAGCGCTGTCGTCTCACCATGGTGTCCACCAGCCTGGACTGGCCCGCTCAAGCGCTGGGCAACATCGGCGCGGAATTCGAGGTGCTCAGCCCACCAGAATTCGCCGACCATCTCCGAGACTGGGGAACCCGATTCCTCCGAGCCGCACCAGGACCAGGGGCCCGGGCCGACTGCCCATAAGGGAGTGTCTCAGTTGGTGATCTTTGCGAGTCGGCGGTGGCAGATGAGGATGGCGGCGAGGTCGGCGAAGGCTTGAAAGTGCTCGGCTTTGCGTTCGTAGCGGCGCGCGAGGCGGCGGTTGTTGGTGAACCAGGACAGGCACGACTCGACGATCCACCGGTGCCGGCCGAG
>NZ_JBVJJA010000076.1:0-21604 GCF_055586005.1 Micromonospora sp. NPDC051924 | reverse complement strand
CAGCCCACGGCAGGTCGGCGACATCGTCCGCGCCGCTCTCCACCTCACCCATTTCGAATACCGATACCTACCGGATTCTTGTTGAGATCACGTCATTGCATTGCTGACCACACGCCTTCCGGCAGGGGGCATGGTGGCCGACGTCGGTTGCGGTCCCGGCCGCGAGGTCAGGCTCCTGCGAGAGCGGGGCTTGCGAGTGGTCGGCTTCGACCTGTCCCTGGGGCAACTGCGGACCGGTGGCTTGCCGGGCGTCGTCCAAGCCGACATGCGGCATCTTCCTGTGCGGTCTGGAGCGGTTGACGCGATCTGGTGCCAGGCAGCGTTGTTGCACATTCCCCGTCAAGCGGTACCTGCGGTCCTTGGCGAGTTCGCCCGCGCGATTCGCCTCGGCGGCCAGCTCTACCTCAACGTGACGGAAGGCGACGGCGAAGGCTGGGAGATTGCATCCAACTACGGCTCCAACCGCAGACGCTGGTTCACCTTCCACCGTCTGCCGGATCTGACCGCCCTGCTCGTCACAGCCGGCTTCAAGGTCCGCCACGCGGACCAGACTCGGTCCAGCAGGACCTGGCTCGCCCTGCATGCTCACCGGGTCAACACGAACCAGTGAGCACTCGTTTACAAGGCGCTTTCGGTAAGAGTCGCAGCGTCCGCTGACGTCCAGCGGGTTCGGGTCGGAGGCGACACCCGTCTGCACTCGTCCGGCCTCGGCCGCCACCGTTGATGTCAACGACTGATGTCAGGCCGCCGCTGCTGCCGGCTTACTGCCCGCTGAGGGCGTGACCCCCGCTGCGGATCGCACCAACGACTCCGGCTGGGTGGCAGGGGCTGTCGGCACGCGCAGGGTTGTGGCCATCCGGTGAGCCTGGCCACGGTTGTTGCTATGGGTTTCGCTACCTTCTTGCTGCCTGGGCTGCCCTTCCGTCGGCCTCGGCCAGCCGTCAAGCCGGCGCGTCAGATTGCGACCGGGTGACGCGGTTCGTAGAGACCGAGTTCGCCGCCACCGGGCAGCCGCATCGCGGTGCGCAGCCCCCACCGCTCCTCGGTGACCGGGATCGTGAACTCGACGCCCTTCGCGGCCAGGTCGGCCATGGTCGCCGCGACGTCGTCGCACATGAGGAAGAGTTCGTGGGCCGGCTCACCCTCGGCCGGGTGCATGGCGAGCTCGGCCGGCGGGAGCTTGAAAATGAGCCAGCCATGGCCGGCGTCGACGTGGTGGTAGCCGAGCGTGTCCCGAAAGAAGGCGCGGTCCGCCTCTGGGTTGCGGCTGTAGATGATCACATGAGCACCATTGATCATTCACCGACCGCAATCCTGAGCTCCGGCGTGGCAACACCAATCTCGCCAGAAAATGCCACCGCCGTTCGCGCCGCCCCATCCGTCGGCACCCGGGGGCCAGCTCTTGCTGCGGCTCATCGGCCTACTGCTCGCCAGTTAGCTCGGCAAGGTCGACGGCGCTGAGGAGTTCGGCGAGTGCGGGCTCGGTGGCGAGGTTCAGGGGCTGCAGTTCGCCGGTGCGGGCTCGTTGGTTGAGCACTAACTCCCTGCTGGTGTCGTTGACGATCCGGGCTGCGTCGGCTGTCTGCCACTGAACGCCGTTGAGTGCCTGGCGGTCGAACTTGGCGGCGAGTAGGCAGGAGACGCGGGGCCGACCGTAGCTGTCGGGCCGGTCCTGACGCAGGACGGCGACGCGGGCGGAGGCGATCGCGGGTGCGACGGCAAGAGCTTCCCGTACGGTGACCAGCACTTGGCCGCACACGAATTGTTTGTAGTAGTCGGCGCGGTCGCGCTGCGGGAGCTTGCGTAGGGACAGGTTGCCGGCCTGTGTGGTGGTGGGCATGCGTTCGGGCACGACCTGGTCCACGCTGGGTACGAGCACCACGAGGGAGACCTCGTCAGCGATGACGCCGACCGCGGCGCTGGGTGCTTCGTTGTCCTCGAAGGCTTCCTCCAGCGTCTCCATGACAACCTCGGGTGAGTTGCTGCACAGCTGGTGCCACCGCTGGTCGAGGTATTGCTGCCAGGCTGCCTGCTGTTCACATCGGGTCGTCCATTGCCGTTGCATCTCGGCTTCGGTCCACCCGGTGGCGAGGTGCTTGGCCTGAGCTCGTTTCGCGCGCTCGAAAAGGCCGACGCCGGCCAGGGCGTGCTGTTCGTAATGCTGGTAGATGCTTGCCCGGTCCGGGGGTCCTGGCTGCAGTGCGATGGGTCGGGTAGCCGCGGGGAAGTCGACCCGGTGCAGCTCCAGGATGCGCAGGAAGGTCTGCGCCAGGCGGTGGGCCTCCTCGACTCGCTGAGCGTGTGCCGCTTGCCGTTGCTGAGCCGCGACCTGCCGCTGATAGGTCGCGGCCGACGTCGCTCGACCGCCGGAACGGCTGGAGCGGCGGCCGCCCCCGAGGGAGGTGTAGAAGCCGACGGGACCGACGCCAGTGGAGAAGCCGGTGCGGCCGGCGCCGAAGTGCACCCGGGCCGCCCTCGGACCGACACTGGTGCGGATGCCGCGAGAGGAGGCACGGATACGCACCCCGGGTGCCAGCTTGATGGAGAACCCCATCAGCCGACCGTAGGCCCTGTCGCCTGAGCGATCGTTCAGCCTGCTACCTGATCACTGCTCCGCTAATTGGTCGCCCCCGGGTCCCTATCGGCCATGCACGGATGCCCGGGCCGGCACTATCGCGGAAGTCGGCCGCTTCGGCTCGTGAACTTGTCGTTGGGCAATATTATGATCTTGCACGCATGTGATGCCATGCATCTACCGGCGATGGGTTCTCGCCGGCTTCTAGCTTCGAGTCAAGGGGACCACTTGAAGAACAAGCTGATCGGTGCCGTCGCGGCGCTCGCCATTGCGGTCGGTGGGTCGCTCGCCGCCGCCACGCCGGCGCAGGCCGCCACCCCGGCCGTCATGATCACGTTGGCGTACTACAACTCCCCGGGCAGCGACACCGGGTCGAACACTAGCCTCAACGGCGAGTACATCCGGCTGACCAACAAGCGCAGCACCACCATCAACCTCAAGTACTGGACGCTGCGCGACAAGTCCAGCCACGTCTACACGTTCAGCAGCAACTTCTACCTCAAGCCTGGCTACAACGTGTACATCCACACCGGCAAGGGCACCAACACCACCTACCACCGCTACTGGGGCCGCTCCGCCTACGTCTGGAACAACACCGGCGACGCCGCCTACCTGCGTAACTCCGCCGGCACGGGGATCGACTCCTGCTCCTGGGGCAGCACCGGCAGCTACACCTACTGCTGAACCAGCACACCGTGAGCGCCGGCCCGCCATCAGGTGGGCCGGCGCTTTCCGCGCAACTCTTTCCCCGCCCCCATGGTCCCGTCGGGACATGCTCTGGCCCTCGGCGAGTGGTGAGCAGCAGACAGAGAACGTCGTAACCGTAGGTCGAAATGCCGATACACATCGTGGCCGACCGGCCGGTGCCGGACGTTGACACTGGTCAGCACACTCGGACAGGTGACGAACCAGCCTCCGCAGGACCCGTGGCAAGAGCCAACGCCACCACCACCCCCGCCCCCACCGCCCTACCAGCCGCGGAGCGGGCACGGCAGCGATGTACCGCCGTACCCGACGGCGCAGTTCCCGGCAGCTACCAGTTGGGACCAGGCGCCGGCGCGGCGGAAGGCATCCAAGGGCAAGATTGCGCTCATCAGCGCAGGGGTGTTGGTCGTGCTGTGCTGCGGGGTGCCCGGCATCGTCGCCCTTGTCTCCCCTACCAGCTCCGACAAGGACGCCACCACCCCGCCGGCCCCGACTATTCAGGCCGCAGATGCCCCGTCGACTGCAACGGAGGCAGGCCTCGCCGCCACGCCAGTAGCAACATCGCCGACTGCGGTGACCCCCACGGCTACCGCCACCCCGGTGGTCGAGACCCGTACCGTCACCGAGACGCAGAAGATCGCGTACCAGACCAGGACCGTCAACGACTCCTCACTTCCCAGGGGCACCAGAAAGGTGACCACCCAAGGGGTCGCGGGAATCAAGACCCTCACCTACCAGGTGACCCTGACTGACGGCGTCCAGACAGCCAAGAAGCTGGTCCGCTCGCAGGTCACCAAGGCACCCGTCACCCAGGTCGTCAGGGTCGGCACCAAGGTCACCCAGCAGTGCGACCCGAACTACAGTGGCGCCTGCGTACCCATCGCCAGCGACGTCGACTGCGCCGGCGGCAGCGGCAACGGCCCCGCCTACGTCGACGGGCCTGTCAGGGTGGTCGGCAGCGATATCTACGACCTGGACCGAGACGGCGACGGCATCGCCTGCGACACGTGACGCAATACAGGAAGGTGCGGAGGGAGATCTGCTCCTGCCTCCGCACGTCTCATTCCTATGCCCCCGGCCAGCGGCGAATCTCAGCCACCGACAAGCGGTACGCAAAGTGGCAGTGGCGGCAGTACAGGCATGGTTTCTGGGTGGACCGGTCGACGGGAGACTGATGCCGATGGAGGTGACCGCCGACGGCAGTCCACCGGCGGTGGTGAAGCTGCCTCAAACGGGGGCTTACGTCGGGGCGAGCCACCTCGCGGCGCCCGCGGTTGAGCACGTCTACGTCCTCGCATACAGGCTTTATGACACGGAGGTCTACCAGTACCGGCCGCCCGATTCAGCGGTGAGAGGCTGACACCTACCCCCAGCGGAATGCTGTCCTGCAGTAGTTCGCTCGCAGACCATTGCTATGACGGTCGACACCTGTGTATATCGAGGTGCCGCTATCTTCGATGACCGGGAGAGTCGACCGTGACCCGCACCCTGCGATGGGCCGCCACCCTGCTGGCCGCCGTCACCGCCACCACCGCCCTGACCGCCGCCCCCGCCCACGCCGAGACCTACTCCGCCGCCCTGCGCACCGCCGTGGCGAACCTGCCTGTCGCCACCGAGGTCCGCACCGGCTACGACCGCAGCTTGTTCCCCCTGTGGATCGACGCCGACGGAGACGGCTGCAACACCCGCTACGAGGTCCTCATCGCCGAGGCCACCACCAAACCCACCATCGGCTCCGGCTGCAGCCTGTCCGGCGGGCGCTGGTACTCCTACTACGACAACGCCTACTGGACGCTCACCAGCGACCTCGACATCGACCACATGGTCCCGCTCGCCGAAGCGTGGGACTCCGGCGCCCGTTCCTGGACCACCAGCCGCCGCCAGTCCTACGCCAACGACCTCGGCGACTCCCGCCCCCTAGTCGCGGTGACCGACAACGTCAACCAGGCCAAGGGCGACCAGGACCCCGCGACCTGGATGCCCCCGTACACCTCCGCCCGTTGCCGGTACATCAACGAGTGGGTTGCCACGAAGATCCGCTGGCGGCTCACCGTCGACACCGCCGAGAAGAACGCCCTGACCAGCTGGGCCAACTCCTGCCCCAACGTCACCATCACGGTCGTGCGCGCCTTCTAGCAATCACAGGAGAGGGCGGTGCCGGCCCGCGCCCACCGCACCGCCCTACCTCGCCTGCGATCCGTGCATAACCCCGGCGAGTGGGACAGCGACTCCTCGCCGAGCACATGTTCGATGCCGGCCCTTGGCCATTCGTTGTCACGGATCTTCGCCCCGCCCGGGTGGCCGCTCCCCCACGATGGCCTGGGGGGCGGAGGATGAGGAGCGTTCACAGCCGACGCGGGCAATGAATCCGGCCCGACGTCGGGCCGGGGCGGCCGCCGAGCCGGTGCTGCGCCGGCCGGTCGCGCCGATGCTCGCCGCCCCGGTCGACGCAGTACCGGATGCCCCGGGTCTGGTCCACGAGCCGAAGTGGGACGGGTGGAGGTGTATCGCCTTCCGCGAGCAGGACGGGGTGCACCTGCAGTCGCGGGCCGGCCGGAACCTCACTACCTACTTCCCGGACGTCACCCGGGCTATCCGAGCGGCAATCCCGCCCGGGGTGGTGCTCGATGGCGAGTTGATCGCGTGGGAGCGCGGGCGGACGAACTTCGCGCTACTCCAGCAGCGGATCACCGCCGGCCGCGGGCTTCTCCGCCTGGTCCACGACTGCCCTGCGCACTACGTGCTGTTCGATCTCCTCGCCGACGCCGGTGGCGAGGTTGTCCTTGACTTGCCGTTGTCGCAGCGGCGGGCCCGGCTGGAGGAGTTGCTCGTCGACGCGCCGGCGCAGCTCACCCTGACTCCGCAGACCACCGACATGCGGCAGGTATCGGACTGGTTGCTGAACTGGACCGTCGCAGCAGGCATTGAGGGCGTGGTGAGCAAGCGGCTGTCCGGACGGTACGAGCCGGGTCGGCGCGGCTGGTCGAAGTTCCGGACCCGGATCGTCACTGAGGCGATCGTCGGTGGGGTGACCGGCAGTATCCGCGACCCGGAGACGGCATTGCTCGGCCGGTTAGACCGACGCGGGCGGCTGAGGTACACCGGCCGGACCCACCCGCTGACCAGCGCCCAGCGGGAGGAGCTCGGCGCGCTGCTGTCCCCGCTGCACCCTCTGCAGCACCGCCGCGCCGCCGTGGCCCACCCGTGGCCGGAGCCGATGCCCGCGTCCTGGTCCGGACAGCTGGAGCGGCCGGAACCGCTGCGGTACGTGCAGGTGGAACCGACCGTCGTGGCGGAGATCGGCGCCGACGTGGCCTTCGAGCACGGGCGCTGGCGACATCGGGTGGGGTACGCACGGGCGCGACCGGACATCTCGGTGTACGACGTGCCGCTGCTGCTCGGCGAGGAAGAGTCCTACTTCGGTGAGCCGTAGCAGCGACGACCCCCGTCGGGGGGATGCGGTCCCAAGCTGTCGGCCGCTGCCGACCGGCCTCGATCCGCGTCGGCGAGCAGGCGTCGGCCGTCATCGAGTTCCCCTCGGAACCGGCCCTTGGCCACGTGTGGCTTGCTACACCCAGGCTCCGTGCAGACCGGTCCGTTGTTGATGTTGATCAGCGTCTTCAAAGGATCGCCGGTACGCTGCCATCGACCGTAGTGCTTACGGCACCAGCCGCCCGCCCCGCCCGGTGGGGCTGGGCACCAGCGATCTTCCGACCACCCTGACCGCACCAGCCGCCGGCCTCGCTTACGGACCGTTGCTTGCAGCAGGCCTGGGCCACCTTCATCGAAGGGATCAACAGCCACGGCTTCGTGCACGGCCGGCTCCGGTAACGACCATGGTTTGGAGACCAACAGAGCCGACCGTGCAAGACTCGCCAGGTGAACGACCTGACAGCTCGAGCGCGAGCCTTCGCCGAGGAGCGCGACTGGCAGCAGTTCCACACGCCGAAAAACCTGGCCATGGCGCTCGCGGGCGAGGTCGGTGAGTTACTCGCGGAGTTCCAGTGGCTCACACCCCAACAGGCCGCCGCGGTGATGGACGAGCCCGAGGCGGGCGCACGTGTCCGGGCGGAAATCGGCGACGTGATGATCTACCTGACCCGATTAGCGGATGTCCTCGGCATCGACTTGGAGGAGGCTGCCGTCGCCAAACTGGCCGAGGTAGCCGTCCGCTATCCCGTCGAACAGGTCAGAGGCTCGGCCACGAAGCGGTAGCGGGACATGCGAGGTGTTGATCTCTTCGCTACAGTCCATCCGTACCTGCGCGTAACGACGGGCTTCCGGCTCGGGCCGGACATGCCCCCCATGCGCACGATCACTTCGTGCTGCCCGGGGGCAAGTCTTGTCTGCGTTCCGCACCTCCGCGGAGGGTCTTGTCCGCTACGCGATCAGCGGCACCCTGGTCGACCGGATCGCCGAGCACATCGGGCACAACGTGAGCGCCGCCGAGCGCCGGGCCTGGGAGCGAAGCCTCACCGTGCTCGGCCAGGACCTGGCCGACTCCGGCCTGGGCCAGGTCGAGGTGCTGGTCGAGTACCAACTGCCGCTGACCAGCAAGCGGATCGACGTGGTGCTCGCCGGCGTTCATCCGAGGACGGCCGAGGACTCCTACGTGGTCGTGGAGCTGAAGCAGTGGTCGCAGGCCGAGTCATACGAGGGGTCCGACCGGCTCGTCCTGGTCGAGCACGCGCACGGGCCGCGGCTGCACCCCGGCGTGCAGGTCGGTGACTACTGCGAGTACCTGACGGACTTTCTCGGCGTACTCTCCCACCGTCGCAGCCCGATCGTCGGCGCTGCGTACCTGCACAACGCGGTCGATCGGGACGTGAACGACTTGTTCGTCCGTCGCGCCACCGAGCAGAGCCGGATTTTCACCAAGCAGCGTCGCGGCCAGTTTCTCGACTACCTGCGCACCCACCTGGCGCCCACCTCTAGTGCGGCTGCGGCCGACCGCTTCCTCGCCAGCTCCGTCCGCCCCAGCAAGCACCTGCTGTCGTACGCGGCGGCCGAGCTGAAGGTACGGTCGCACTTCACCTTGCTCGATGAGCAGCGCCTGGCGTACGAACTGGTGCTACACGCAGTCGAGCGGGCGCGGGCCGCGGACCGTAAGTCAGTCGTCGTCGTGTCCGGCGGACCTGGCAGTGGCAAGAGCGTGATCGCGCTGTCGGTGCTCGGGGAGCTGGCCCGGCAACAGCGGTCGGTCATGCACGCTACCGGCTCGCGCTCGTTCACCCAGACCCTGCGCAGGTACGCCGGGAAGGGCTCGACCCGTTTGAAGAACCTGTTCGGCTACTTCAACAGCTTCATGGCTGCCGAACGGAACGGCCTCGACGTCCTGATCTGCGACGAGGCCCACCGGATCCGGGAAACGTCGGTCAACCGGTTTACGCCGATGACGAAGCGGGACACGTCCCGCCCGCAGATCGACGAGCTGATCGCCGCGGCCCGGGTGCCGGTCTTCCTCCTCGACGAGCACCAGGTCGTCAAGCCGGGCGAACTGGGCAGCGTCGACGTCATCTCCGCCCACGCGAAACAGCTCAACCTGGACGTCGAGATCGTCTCACTGCACGACCAGTTCCGGTGCGGCGGCAGCGAGGCATACGAACAGTGGGTACTCGACCTGCTAGGCCTCGACGGCGGTAAGCCGTCGGTCTGGTCCGGCGACGGCCGGTTCGACCTGCGGCTGGCCGAATCGCCGGAGGAGATGGAGGCGTTCCTGGCGGCCAAGCAGGCCACCGGGGAAACGGCGCGGATGTCCGCGGGGTACTGCTGGCCGTGGAGCGACCCCCGACCGGACGATTCCCTGGTACCGGACGTGCGGATCGGTGGCTGGGCTCGGCCGTGGAACGTCAAGAGTGACCGCAGCGTGGGCGACGCGCCAGGCAGTGCGTACTGGGCGACCGATCCCAACGGCTTCGGCCAGGTGGGCTGCGTCTACACGGCCCAGGGCTTCGAGTACGAGTGGTCGGGCGTGATCATGGGCCCTGACCTGGTCGCTCGCGACGGCCGCCTCGTCAGCCAGCGGTCCGAGTCGAAAGACCCTGCCTTCCGCAGCCGGAAGCAGCTGAGCGACCTCGAAGCTGACCGGCTGATCCGGAACACCTATAAGGTACTGATGACGCGC
Organism: Micromonospora sp. NPDC051924; assembly: GCF_055586005.1. Lineage (NCBI taxonomy): Bacteria > Bacillati > Actinomycetota > Actinomycetes > Micromonosporales > Micromonosporaceae > Micromonospora > Micromonospora sp. NPDC051924. The sequence goes on along the minus strand of NZ_JBVJJA010000076.1, from coordinate 12,200 downwards.
GGCATGCGTGGCACCATCCTCTACTCCACCGACCCGGAGACACGCGACTACCTGGCGTCGCTCATCCGGGTCCGGCGTGGTTTGGAGACCGTCTACGAGGGCTCCCCCACTGCCCAGTGAGCTGGCACTGGCACCAGGGCCAGCGAGGAGCTTGCCATGACCAGGCTTCAGCAGCCGATCACATCTGGGACCAGCAGGACGACGCCGCGCCCCCTTTGATGGCGCTGGAGTCCCCTGAGAACCATCGAGTGGGCGATGCCTCCGCGGGAGGCTGTGCCCTGGGCTCTCGCAGCCGCGACCGGCGCCCGATCTGTGCTGACCTGTTGCGTTGCCGGCCTGACCGCCGATTCATCCACTGACGGCAACTTCGCACCGTCGCCGCGCCACCACTGCCAGCAAAGCTAGCCGCTGCAATGGACCGCCCCCACCCGCCTCAGTGGAGGTCATCGGATGAACCGCACCGAACCCCTGGTCGAGCTGATCTTCGACCGGCTCGCCGCCGACCGCGTACCCGATGACACCGCCGAGGTGGTCCTCGCCGCACTCAACGGCGAGGCCGACCTGGCCGCGGCGCTCGCCGGCGAGCCGACCGCGCTGACGCCGCAGCACAGCGCGGCGGACGAGCCGCGGGAGCGGATCTGGCTCTCGTCGGTCACCGTCGCCGGGTTCCGCGGCGTCGGCCCGGAGCGCACCCTCGCCATCGAGCCCGGCCTGGGGTTGACCGTGATGGTCGGCCGCAACGGCTCCGGCAAGTCCAGCTTCGCCGAGGCTCTGGAATTGGCCCTGACCGGGGACAGCGCCCGCTGGGCCGACCGCAACAGCGTGTGGCGTACCGGATGGCGCAACCTGCACGCCGGAGACCCGTGCCGGATCGCCGTGGACCTGCGGGTCGACGGGGTCGCCACCCCGACCCGGGTGGTCCGCTCCTGGCCTACCGGCGCGGAGCTGAACGACGCCGAGGTGACCGTCACCAGCGGGCACGGCACCCATCAGGATCTCGCCGAGCTGGGGCTCGCCCGGCCGCTGGAGCTGTACCGGCCGTTCCTCACCGCCGCCGAGCTCGGTCGGCTCACCGCCGGCACGCAGAGCCAGCTCTTCGACGCGATCTCCGCGATCCTCGGCCTGGAGGCGATCACCGACGCCGACCGCCGACTGATGACCGCCGCGCGCCCCGTCGACGCCGCCATCAAGGAGGTACGCGCACAGCGTGCCGCCCTGGCCGCCGCCCTGTCCGAGGTGGCAGACGACCGGGCCCGTCGGGCGGCGGCGCTGCTCGTCACCCGTCCCGACCTGGCGGCGCTGACCGCGATCCTCGACGAGCCGGAGGAGCCGACCGCCGACGAGGCAGTGCTGCTGTGCCGGCGGCTGGTGGCGATGCAGCTGCCCGGCGCCGACGAGGTGGTGCTTTTCGCCGAGCGGCTGCGGGAGGCCGCGGCCGAGGCGCGCCGGCACGACGGCAGCCGCTCGCGGGCGTCGCTGCGCAGCGCCGAACTGCTCCGGCTGGCCATCGAGCACCATGACGACCGGGGTGACGGGCCGTGCCCGGTCTGCGCATCGGGCCGCCTCGACGGCGACTGGCGGACCAGCGCGACCGCGTCCCTGGCGGAGCTGCGCGACCGCACCCTGGCCGCCCAGGCCGCCGCCGCCGGGCTGTCCGCGCTGCTGCAGCGGGCCCACTACCTGATCGACGACCTCGAGGTGCCTGCCGGCGACGCCGTCGGCGTGCCGCTCGACGCGCTGCACGCCGCCGCGGCGGCGCTGCGGCTGGCGCCGGGCGGGCCGGACGAGCTCGCCGACCATCTGACCGCGCGGTACCCGGCGCTGCTCGCGGCGGCGCAGGCCGTGCAGGCGTACGCGAAAGGTCTGCTCCGCCAGCGCGACACCGGCTGGCAGGCGGCGGCCGGCGAGCTGCGGGCCTGGGTCGCGGCGGCCGGGAGGCTGCCAGAGCGGGAACGCGCCCTTATCCGGGTGAAGGCAGCGCGGGCGTGGCTGAAGGCGATCGGGGCGGAGCTGCGCAACCAGCGGGTGGCGCCGTTCGCGGAGCACTCGCAGCGGATCTGGGCGCAGCTGCGCCAGGAGAGCAACGTCGAACTTGGTGCGATGACCCTGGAAGGTGCGAACACCCGGCGGCGGGTGGTGATCCCGGTCAGCGTGGACGGCGCGGACAACGGCACCGCGCTCGGGGTGATGAGCCAGGGTGAAATGCACGCCCTCGGGTTGGCGACGTTCCTGCCGCGCGGCTGCGCGCCGGAGAGCCCGTTCCGGTTCATCGTGGTCGACGACCCGGTGCAGAGCATGGACTCCGCCAAGGTGGACGGCCTGGCGCGGGTGCTCGCCGAGCTGGCCGAGCAGCGGCAGGTGGTGGTCTTCACCCACGACACCCGGCTGCCCGACGCCCTGGCCCGCCTCGACCTCGGCCAGTCCCGCATCGTGGAGGTGACCCGCGCGGAACGGTCGGTGGTGACCCTGCGCCCCAGCTCCGACCCGGTAACCCGCTACCTCGACGACGCGCACGCCCTGGCGCGTACGGAGGAGGTCGCCGCCGAGGTGCGCGGGCCGGTGGTGGCGGAGCTGTGCCGGTCGGCGATCGAAGCGGCCTGCCACCGGATCGTGTGGCGGCGCCGGGTCGCGCGGGGTGTACCGCACGACGACATCGAGGCGGCCGTCGTCGCCGCGTCCCGCCGGCTGACCACCACGGTCGCGTTGGCGCTGTTCGACGACGCCGACCGGGGCGGTGACGTGCTCGGCTACCTGAGCCGCCGGCACGGGTCGCGGGTGGTGGGCGCGTACAAGGCCTGCAAGGAAGGGGTGCACGGGGCGTACCTGTTCGACCTGCCCCCACTGGTCGCGGACGCCCGCTATCTCGTGGAGGCGCTGCGGGGCCACGTCGCCGCCGTGCCCGGACCCCGCAACGGGACGGAGGTCCGGTCGTGACCGCGCCGACGCCACAGCACTGCCTGGAGGCAGCCGACCAGATGCTGCGCGGCGCCGGCCAGCTCGGCGCAGCCGCAGTGACCGCCGGCTGGTGGCCGCGGGCATGCGCCTGCCTCATCCGGCTCGCCCTCGAAGGCGGCATCGACGCCTACTGGCGGCGGACCCGGCCGGTGGTGGCCGCGTGCCGGCAGGGCCGGGCGAAGCAGCTGATGCTGCGCGGCCGGTTCGGGCCCGGCGCCGCCGTCGCCCGGCGGGTCGCGTTCACCTGGGCCGCGCTGTCGGCCGCCGCCCACCACCACTGCTACGAACTGGCGCCGACGGCCGCCGAGCTGCGTCGCCTGCACACCGAGGTGAGCACCCTGCTCACCCACCTCGACCGAAGGACGGAACCGCAACGATGACCTACCCGCAGCCCGGCCCCGACCTCACCCGCCCGCAGCCGGCACTGCCCGCCGTCCCGGGTCCGTACCCGCCGGTGTCTACCGTGCCGGGGCCGTACCCGCCGGTGTCCGCGCCGCCCGGCGCCTACCCGCCGGGCCCGGGCATGGCCTATCAGGCCGGATACCCGCAGCGGGTCACCGTGCAGCCGACCCTGACGTCGGGCCTGGCGACCACCTCCCTGGTGCTCGGGATCCTCGGCGTGCTCGGCGGCTGGTGCCTGTTCGGGCTGCCCTGCATCCTCGCCGTCATCCTCGGCCACCTCGCCCTGCGGGAAACCCGCGACGGCACGCGGTCGGGGCACGGCATGGCAGTCGCCGGTCTCGTCCTCGGCTACGTCTTCGTCGGCCCCATGATCCTCTTCACCGTGATGGTGTTCTTCGGCAGCGTCCTGAGCGCGGCCACCCCGACGCCCTAACGCGGGCGGCACGGATACGACATCGGCCGCCACCGCGGCCCGGAAGCAGGCGCCCACCAGGCCGCCGGAAAGACAGGAAGGCATGTCCCAGAGGAAACGCCTCCACGCCGTATCCGACCCGTCCCCTGAGCTGTCCCGGAGAGACGACGGCTTCGTCGTCACGGCCCGCTGGCGCACCGACGCCGGGCCGTCCGAGATAACCGGGCCGGACGAGGTCGTCATCAGAGTGGCCGACGACGCGGCGCCCGAGGTCCAGGCGCGCGGCGTCAGCTCGGCGATCCTGCACCGCATGGGCCGGCACGTCGACGACATGGTGGCCGAGTTCCACGACATGCCGAGCGTCGGCGCGTACCAGATGATGATGCGCGACTACATCGACGGCCGCCTCGCCGAGCTGGCCCAGGCCCGGGGTGCGACCGCAGCCGGGTTCGAATCCGACCTCCTCGACGTCTTCGAAGACCTCACCGATCGCGGGCACACCGACCCGCTCGGGGCGCTCGCCACGGCAACGGGCCGGTCACGGCAGGCCCTTCAGCACCTGCTCGACGCGGCTCGTCAACGAGATCACCGGGAAGGAAACCTCGCCTGAGCGATGCACACCGCTGCGGTGACGCCGTCAGAGCAGCGCCACGCATGGCCGGACCGCTTCCGCCACAATCGCATTCCACCCCACGCATTCGTCGTCGCCAACGCCGGAAAAACCTTGACCACGTGGTGGCCGCCCTCCGCGTGCCGCAGGCAACCTCGAACGGCGTTGTTTTTAGCAACGCCTGCTGAGGCTGAGAGTAACGCCGAAGCGCATGACCTCCTGTGACCAGCGGCGGGGCTGTGGCACTGCTCCTGAGATCCGGCATACGCGATGACCCATCGGTCGGTCAGCTTCGTGCACCCGACTCAACAAGAGGCAGCCGCGCCGCGCCCGTCATCATCGACTCTTTAAGCGGATGAGATAGATCCTTCTCAACAGCTGGCCCGCATGGAGGAATAGTTGGTGAAGCTTAGAAGGCAATTGCAAAAGCCGACCGCCAACCCCCCGTCACCCTCGCCGTCACTCCCTGAGCCCACTGACCCCGCTGAGCCCACCGAGTCTTCGCCGCGCCCCAAGCCCGCCCCTCGCCAGCCGATCTTTACGCTATCGACAACCACAAAGACCCTGCTCGCTTCACCCATCTTTTTGTTGCTGGCAACCGGCGTGCGACTAATAGTCATATCAAACTACGATACCTCTACTGCATCCACAATCGCATCTTCCAATGGCGCTGTTGGAACATTGCTCGGCACCGTAATCCCACTCCTGCCGCTTCTCTTGCCGGCACTTCTACTCCTGTTGATCCTTGTGCGACGGTTCATTGCTGCAACGCTCACCGCCCTTGCCGCGCTGACGATATCTCCAGCGCACGCAACGCCTAGCGCTGCAATGCACGCAGCAATCCTTCGCTGCGAACAACTACGAGATTGGCTTGTTGGCCTGCCCGAATGGTATTCGAAGAACGAGGAAACCCTTTCCTCGTTGGACGCCATAGTTGGAGCGATCAGGACCACCTTAGCCGATTTCCATGTCACGAGCATACTGAGCGATTGGAGGTGCCAATCCTTCGTCTATACGGCATCAGGGTACGCATTGGCCCGCAATAGAGCGCGCAGGTGGCGTTTCATCCATAGAGATGACACAATCAGGCCCGCACTGGTCACGCACCTTTTTTATCGCGTACTTCCATTATCCATGGCCGCAATATGCTATCTTTCCCTGCCGGCGGTCACACAGGTCTACCGACTGCCGCACGAACCGCAAGTCATACTGGAAATCTTGCACGATCCATGGCTGCCGGCCGAGCAGATAGCTGTAAAGGATGCGGGGGCGAGAGTAGGCTACACGCTATCAACGAAGGACGGCTGGCATATCTTCCTAAACGAAGAAGACAGGACGATTGAGTACATTAAAGCTGATGCCGTTAAGAGTCGCCGAGTATGCCGAACCCGAGCGAAGCCAGCGATAGACCGCCCCCCAATAATCTCCATCGCCCCCTTGCCAAAAAATGCAGCCGTATGCCCAACCACTGCACATAGCGCCGTCAACTCCAGTTGATGGTGACAGCACACCGCAAGAACTCCCATTGACTACCGTCCGCGACCCACCACGCTTACGCTGCCTTCATTTGGGATCGTGTCGAGCGCGCAGCATCCCTCGCCGAGCCACAGCTGGCTGGCGCAGCCGACATGGTGCTGGCGGCATGTGCAGGCGGTAGCCGCCACTTCATAGATTCTGGGCAGTCGTCGGGAGTGGCTGAGTGTCCCCCCGTGACGGCTTGGCTGAGCCCGTACGCGGCCCGTACCCGCTCGTCGAACTCGGGCAGTTCCAACTGACCCACGTTCACAGCGCGCTGGAGCAAGTCGGCGACCGCCTGCCGATCGGACCCGGTCAGCCGCCGTGCGTCGCCACGAAGATCCGCCATCACCGGCGTTAGTTCGGCGGCAGCAGCGGCCTCCCGCGGCTGATCAGCCCGCACCGCACACTCGGCCGCATGGAGCTGACGGTCGGCTCGGTTGATGTCAGCTGCGGATGCCAGGAGATGGGTACCCCCACACTCCTGCTCTCTACCGACCGTGCGACGGAGCTGGCGATGACGGCGATGGCGATGGCGACGGGCCCTCCGTCGAGTTGCTGGACGCGGCCGCCCATGCGGAACCAACCATCCATGCTAAGGCGACAGCAAGGATCACAATAGCCCCCCGCACAGCCGCCCAGAACGTCCTCAAAAGCTGCGGCACGAGCGCCTTCGCCTTCTTGTAATCCGACCAAGCCCGGTGAGCGACCTGATATGCACGCCCGGCCAGAAACCCGATCGCAACACTGATGATGACTAGAACGGACCCGCTCGTGGTCATCTACTCACGTTTGCACGAGGCGTTGCACCTGGTCACTGGCCGAAACAGTAGTAGCGCTGACGGGTTGCCGACACCTGCACGTAGACGACAGCGCGGCGGCCGGCGCGCTTCTCGCCGTCCTAGTACGGCAGCCCGGATTCGTTATGTAGACAACCGGCGATGAGTTCGGCTCGGTTTGGGCTGGTCGGCGTGTCTGCGGGCATGGAGGCGGCCGCCGGTTGATCATGCACTGTTTGTGAGGACAAGTGAAGATCGTGCGGCGGCCGCTGGGGACAGCGTAGACGTCGAGGGATGGTTGGCGGAGTTCGACACCGGGTTCGCGTGGATCGCGGGCCGGTTCGGGCGGGTGGAGCCGCGCCGGCAGGCGCGGTCGTTCGTGCTCGGGTTGCTGTCGGATGTGGACACGCGGTCGTGTTGGCAGTTGGCTGAGCAGGCCGGGGACGCGTCGCCGCACGCGATGCAGCGGCTGCTGGGCGAGGCGGTGTGGGACGCCGACGCGGTGCGCGATGACGTGCGGGGCTACGTGGTCGACGCCCTCGGTGACCCGGGCGGGGTGCTGATACTGGATGACACCGGTGATCTGAAGAAGGGTGTGCACACCGTCGGGGTGCAGCGGCAGTACACCGGCACGGCCGGTCGGGTGGAGAACGCGCAGGTTGCGGTCTACCTGGCCTATGCCGCACCGGACGGATACACGCTGATCGACCGGGAGGTCTACCTGCCGAAGGTGTGGACCGACGAACCAGAGCGGTGCGCCGCCGCAGGCATCCCCGATGATGTCACGTTCGCTACCAAGCTCGTCCTGGCCCGGCGGATGCTCACCCGCGCCCTCGACGCGAACACGCCGGCAGCGTGGGCCACCGCGGACGAAGCCTACGGCGGTGACCGGCACCTCCGCCGCGACCTGCAACAACACGGTGTGGGTTACGTGCTGGCGGTGGCCAAGAGTCACCGGATCACCGCCCGCCCGGTCGACGGCCCACTGCGTGCCGACCGGCTCGCCGCCGACCTACCCGCCCGAGCCTGGAACCGGCTGTCCGCCGGCGCCGGGTCGAAAGGCGCCCGCGACTACGACTGGGCCTGGATCGCCATCACCGCGCCCGCCGACGAGACCCCAGGCCAGCACACCCTGCTGATCCGACGCCGGATCAGCGACGGCGAGCTGGCGTTCTACCGCTGCTGGTCACCCCGACCCGTTCCCCTACGAGCGCTGGTAGCGGTGGCCGGGACACGCTGGTCGATCGAGACCTGCTTCCAGACCGGCAAGACCATCGGCCTGGACGAACCACAGGTCCGCCGCTGGCACGCCTGGCACCGACACGTCACCCTCGTCATGCTCGCCCAGGCCATCCTCACCGTGATCGCCGCCCGCGAACGCGCTCACCACCGCACAGCCGACCACGAGCTGATCCCCGTGACCCAGCCCGAAATCCGCCGCCTCTTCGCCAAGCTGATCACCAACACCGTCCACACCATCGACCACTGGCTGACCTGGTCACACTGGCGACGCCAACACCAAGCACGCGCCCGGACCAGCCACCACCGCCGCCGAGCCGGACTCAGCCATCAACCAGCATCTACATAACGAACCCGGGCTGCCGTACTAGCCGAGCAGACCGACGAGTGGACCGAAGGACGCCGCTACACGGGCCTGGAACTACTCACCAAAGCCCGCAAGGTCACGATCGACACCGGCGAACACGGCACCGACCAAGCCGACCCCACCCCGATCGCCGCATAGCATCAGACCGGATCCCGCGATGGCCGTTATGGGTCGTCGTGGTCGGCGCGGAGCAGACCCGGACGGCAAGCGAGAGTGTGGGCCGGGCGGACGTCGACGGCTGACCGCACCGCCCGTGAGCAGGGAAGCATTCGGCCGATGTTCAACACCGCACGCCTACAGGTCGTCCTGGAAATCGCCCGCCAAGGCACCATCGTCGCCGCCGCAGAGCAGCTTGGGCTAACCCCGTCCGCAGTCTCCCACCAGCTCGCCACCCTCGAGCAGAAGGCCGGGGTGACGCTGGTGGACCGGGGCCGCGCAGTCTGCGGCTCACGGTCGCGGGCCAGCGCCTGGCGGACTACGCGCAGCAGATCGTCGATGTGATGTCGGCAGCCGGGATGAGCTGCCCGCATATCGGACGGGTCCAATCGTCACCTGGCAGGCACATGTCGGACGGAGCCATCCCAGAACCCACATTGGTGCGCACGGCTGAAGTTTGTCGGGACAACGCCCCCTGGGCCTGCGGCCAGCGAGAGTAGCCGCCCGTCGCCCCGGTATCCCGACCAGTGCGGCAGTCCCGCTCCGTTGGGGTTGCCGGTGGCGGCAAAGTTGGACCAGTAGGCGATCATCTCGCTCGAGAGCCGCTGCTGCCGTTCGCTGAGCGTCGGCGAGCCGCCCGGACCGTTGAACGTCCCGTCGAACAGGTACGGAAGTTCACTCCCGTGACCGACGCCGATCGGGAAACCGCCGAATATCTGGCCGCTGTCCTCGGCGAACTCGTAGGCGTAGACCGGGGCACGCCTAGACGCCGCCTGGTCGGCGGGTAGCACCGTGCAGCCACCGAGCTTGTGTCCCCAGTCGGTGAGCACGGTGGCGAGCGCGACGCCCGGGCTGGGGTAGGCGCTCGCCGGGTATCGGGCGAGTACCTCGGCCGTGTCGGCACCGAACACCTGGGCGAGGATGCCCGGGTACTGGTCGGCGGTCACCGGGTGGCCGTGGATGTCGTAGTTAACCGCGACGAAGGGGCGCATCTCGTCACGCATGCTGCCCTGTATCAGCGGTACGCGGGCAGCCAGCCCTCGCCGCATCGCCTCCAACGGCTGGTAGGGCAGTATCGGGGTCCCGGCCACGGGCAGCCAGGGCAGGTCGGCGATGCGGGCGGTGGCGGTGAAGACCCGGTCGCCGCCGATGCCGGCCAGCCGGCTGGCCGGGACGCCGCGCAGGCACGCCGGTACGTCGGCCGTTACCGCGCACCCGAGGTCGTCGGCCAGCCGGCTACCGCGGGACTGGGCCACCGGGCGGGTGACGAGGGCGTTGCCGCAAGGGCCACTTTGCACGATCGCCTTCTGGAACAGGCCGGCCGCCGACGGCGATGCCAGCTGGGTACAGGCGCTGTACGCGCCGGCCGACTGGCCGAAGAGGGTGATGTTGTGGGGGTCGCCGCCGAACCGGGCGATGTTGCGCCCCACCCAGCGCAGCGCGGCCTGCTGGTCGGCGATGCCGAAGTTGCCGGCGGCCGGTTCGGTCGCGGCGAGCGCCGGGTGATCGAGGAAGCCGAGCGCGCCGAGCCGGTAGTTGACGGTCACCACCACCACATGTCCGGAGACCGCGAGCCGGGTCGGGTCGTAGTCGCTGCCGGCCCCGGACACGAAGCCTCCGCCGGGTAGCCACACCATGACCGGCAGACGTCGAGCTTCACCGCCTGCCGGTGTGGTGACGTTCAGGTACAGGCAGTCCTCGCTGCCGACCACCGTGGACCCGGTCGGTCCTCCCATCTGAAGGCAGGAATTGCCAGGCCGGGTCGCGTCGCGGACCGACGGCCACGGGTGTGGCGGCAGCGGCGCCCGCCAGCGCCGGTCACCAACCGGGGGTGCGGCGTAGGGGATACCAAGGAACGTCCGATGATCGGCGGCGACCGTGCCACGTAGCACGCCCGATTCGATGCTGACGACCGCGGGGTCAGACGCGCCGGCGGCGGTGCCGCCGCTGGGTGCCCCGAGCGCTGCCGCGACGGCCGCCAGCGCGGCGGCGATGTATACAAGTCTCATGGCCACGACGCTATGAACCATCTGCCGACATTTCGTCAGCACCACAGCGACACCGTGACTACGTCGACGCGCGTACCCGGCAACCACCACCAGGTCCTCTACGAGCCGAGCGACGGCATATGTTGGGCTACCCAGCATGGGTGACCGGTTGCTACCGGCGGCACGCTTCATCCCGATGCCGCTGCCGTGGCGGGAAGACTACTGGGGTGGCTGCCAGTCGAGGATCGGCGCGAGCCCTCGGGCGATGATCGATGCGGGTATGGCGTTCATGCCACGCGCGGCCGCCCTGGCGATCAGCGGCGGCGCCTGATAGAGCCGACCGGCGCTGCGGGATCGGCGGGCGATGTCCGTGGTGCGACCGAGTCGGGCCTCAGTGTAGGCAGGCAGCGCAGCGCGTACGGGTTGGGTGCCCGACCCGACGACGGCAGCGAGCACCACAGCGTCTTCGATGGCCTGACAGCCGCCTTGACCGAGATCCGGAGTCATCGCGTGCGCCGCGTCACCGAGCACGGCGACGCAGCCGGCGTGCATCGCCGGCAGCGGCTGCGCCAGCTCGTGGATGTCGGTACGAATAACCCCCTCGGGCGAGAGCGACCCGAGAATGGTGGGAATCGGCTCGTGCCACTCGCCGAAGCGCCGGATCAGTTCGGCCCGCTCATCCGGGCTGCGCACACCAGCCGGGGCGTTCGCCGTGGCGTAGCAGTACACCCGGTCGTCCGCCAACGGGAGGACCGCGAAGCGCTCTCCCCGCCGGCCCCACGTTTCGGCGGGTTCCAACGGCCCGGTGGGCCGGCTCGCGACCATCCGCCAACTGGTGTAGCCGGCGTACCGGTGCCCAGGATGCCCGGGGAACAACTCGTGCCGCAGCTGTGAACGCAGCCCGTCGGCGAGCACCACGAGGTCGGCGGTCAGCTCTCCGTCCGTGGTCGACACGGCCGCCGGCCCGGCCTCGCCCTGAAGGATCGCCGTTGCCCGCACGCTCGGGCGCAGCGCTTCGACCGGCAGGAGGTCGACCAGTGCGGTGATCAGCTCGGCGCGATGCCTCAGGACAAAGGGCCGGCCATAGCGGCGGGTGATCTCATCGGCGATATCGGAGCGCGCGATCCACCGGCCGTCCGGACGGCGTACCCCGCTGCGTCCGCCGATCACGCCACCGACCTGAAACCACTCGCCGATACCCAGCCGGTCCAGCGCACGAAGCGCGTTGGGCCACAAGCTGATGCCCGCGCCGGCGCCCGAGACCACCGGTTGCCGTTCCAGAACGGTTACCACCCACCCGCGCTGAACCAACGCCGCCGCGGCACTCAGGCCGCCTACCCCGGCCCCAACCACAACCGCGTGCTGCCCAACCATGGTGTCCCCTCGACTCGGCAACGACTCTATGTAGGAATTGACAAGGTAGTGGGCTGTTCGACGGTGGAAGGAGTGTCAACGATCGGGGCCGCGGCTCCCTGCTGGCCTGATCGAATCGGGTGGTCATCTCTGGCCTACCCGGCCCCGTCCGGGACCAGCAGCTGAACCCGGGCTCGAAACGCATCATGGCCATGCTGCCCATTGGACGGCTGTCGGCCATCCCATCCTCAGCGGCAGCTGGCCTGCGCGGCGGAACGTACGGTCGCACGGTGAGCGACCTACCCGCCAAGGAGGGACGCTGACGGCCTACTGACGTGATCTCAACAAGAATCCGGTAGGTATCGGTATTCGAAATGGGTGAGGTGGAGAGCGGCGCGGACGATGTCGCCGACCTGCCGTGGGC
>NZ_JBVJJA010000075.1:0-22557 GCF_055586005.1 Micromonospora sp. NPDC051924 | reverse complement strand
CCCCCCCCCCCCCCCCCCCCCCCCCCCCCCCCCCCCCCCCCCCCCCCCCCCCCCCCCCCCCCCCCCCCCCCCCCCCCCCCCCCCCCCCCCCGGGGGGTTCCGCGGCGGTGGCCAGCCGGGCGAACTGGCGGAGCGTGAACGTCCGGTGCAGCGCGGCCGGGGCCAGCGACGTGCAGACCGACCGCTGCCGCCGGGTCGCGGTCAGCACCAGCGCGGCTCCGGTCAGGTGCTCCGTGCGCAGCCGGCGGGTGCGGAAGGTGGCCGGGTCCGCGCCGGTCCCGGCGGCCACCTCGACCGCGTACGGGTGCATGGCGGCGCCGTCCAGGGCGTCGGTGCCAGCGCTGGCCACGCTCACCGCGCAGTCGGCGAAGAGCCGTCGGGCGATGTACTCCGCCATCGGCGACCGGCACATGTTGGCGTGGCAGACGAAAAGCACCTCGTCGACCATCTGCACCCCTCTCGTCGGCCTGGTCGCGGCGCGGATCGCCACGACGGTGCGGAGCCGGCCGGGGCGGCCGGACACGGAGGGGATGCGGGCATCGTACGGGGTGCGTCCGACCGGACGCCGCGATGCCGCGCCAGGAGCGCGACCATGAAGATCGGGATTCTGTCCTACCACTTCCCGCCCGAACCGGCGTTCATCCCGGGCAGCCTGGCGGAGGAACTGGCCGCCCGGGGCCACGAGGTGCGCGTGCTGACCGGTTTCCCGGACTACCCGGGCGGGCACGTCTATCCGGGCTGGCGGCAGCGCTGGCGGTACCAGACGCACAGCGAGCGGCTGACCGTCCGCCGGGTGCCCCGGTACGCCGGCGGCGACGGGTCGACCCGCGCCCGGATGGCAAGCTGGCTCTCCTTCGCCGGCAGCACGGCGCTGGCCGGGCGCCGCTACCTCAGCGACGTCGACGCCCTGTACGTCTTCCAACATCCCGCGGTCACCTTCGCCGCGGCCGGTCTGCTGCGGCTGCTCGGCCGGGTGCCCACCGTGCTGCACGTGCAGGACGTCTGGCCGGAGGAGCAGCCGGTCCGGTCCGGTGAGCCCCGCCGCTGGTCGGGGCGGCTCGACGCCACCGTGCGCCGGCTCTACCAGGAGGCCGGCGCGGTCGCCGTCACCGCCCCCTCGATGCGGGAGCTGGTGCTCGGCGCCGGGGCCGACCCACAGCGGGTGCGGGTGGTGCTGAACTGGACCGACGAGCGCATCTTCCGGCCCACCCAGCCGAGCCGGGCCGCCCGGAGCCTGATCCGTCGGGACGGCCGCTGCGTGGTGATGCACGCGGGCACGATCGGCGTACGCCAGGGCCTGGAGACCGCGGTGCGCGCCGCGGCCGCGCTGGGGGACCGGATGGACCTGGTCATGGTCGGCTCCGGAGCGGAGGAGCGGCGGGTGCGGGGGCTCGCCGCCGAGCTCCGGGCGGACAACGTCCGGTTCGTCGAACGGCGCTCGCCGCTGGACATGCCGGAGCTGTACGCGGCGGCGGACTACCAGCTCGTCATGCTCCGGGACCTGCCCGAGCTGCGGGGCATGGTGCCCGGCAAGCTCCAGGCCGCGCTCTCCTGCGCCATCCCGGTGGTCGCCTCCGCCGGTGGCGACACGGTGGCCCTGGTGGAACGGGCCCGGGCCGGGCTCTCCTGCCCGCCCGAGGACTGGGCCGCGCTGGCGGACCGGTTCTGGCTGGCCTCGGCGATCCCGGCCGCGGCGCGGGCGGACATGGGCCGGCGCGGGCGGGACGTCTACCTCCGGGAGATGTCGCTGCGCGCCGGCGTCGACCGGATCGAGCAGACGCTGCACGACGTCGCGGCGCGCACCGGCGGGCGGGCGCGGCGGTAGCGATGAGGCGATAAACGGACACCAGTCAGCAAAGCTGGCCCAGCATAATGACCGGGTGAGCACGGGTACGGCGTGGACGGACTGGACGGCGCTGGTCGCGCTGCCCGGCGGGGCCGCCGTCCGGGGCCGGCGGATCGCCGCGCCCCCTCCGGTCCCCGCCGACTTCGCCCTGCTCCTGGCGCCCGGGCCGGTCCCGGACTGGCCGCACCGGCGGATCCGCTGGCCCGACTTCTGGGTGCCGCGCGACCCGGCCGACGCCTTGGACGCGGTCCGGGAGGCCTGGCGGCGGGCGTACGCCGGCCAGCGGGTGGAGGTGGCCTGCCGGGGTGGCGTCGGCCGGACCGGCACGGTGCTCGCCGCGCTGGCCGTGCTGGACGGTCTCCCGCCGGACCAGGCGGTGGCCTGGGTGCGCGCCCGCCACCACCCACGGGCGGTGGAGACCCCGTGGCAGCGCCGCTGGCTGCACCGGGTGCGCTGACCCGGGCCGCGCGCCGCCGGTGGTGACTCTCCGTGCCGGCGCGGTCGGCACGGCGTGGGATGCGTGACCGGTGCCCCGCGGCGCGGATCTTGCGGGTTAGTCTCCGTGGTCATGAGAGCACGGGCCCTGGCCGCTGTCATCGCCGCCGCCCTCCTGGGCACCGCGACGGCCGTCCCGGCCGCGCAGGCCGCGCCCGCCGGTCCGGCCGCGCGTGCCGCGCTCGCGCCGCTGCCCTGCCCGAAGGCCCCGGCGCCGAAGGTGACCCGGCCGCCGCGGCCCGTGCCGCCGCCGAACGTGCCGGCCGACCGGGTGGTCGGCGGCCAGCGGCTCGACACCCCGGGCCTGGTGGTGCCCGACGGCGCGTCGGCCCCGCCCGCGGTCACCGCGACGTCCTGGCTCGTCGCCGACCTCGACACCGGCGCCGTGCTGGGAACCTGCGGCCCGCACGAGTACGGCACCCCGGCGAGCACCCAGAAGCTGCTGCTGGCGGCCACCATGCTGCCCAAGCTCGACCCGAAGCAGGTGGTCACCGTGACCCGGGGCGACCTGAACATCGCCCGGGGCAGCTCGGCCGTCGGCCTGCTCGTCGGCGGGAAGTACACCGTCGAGACGGTGTGGCTGGGACTGCTGCTCAACTCCGGCAACGAGGCGGCGAACGTGCTGGCCCGGCTCGGCGGCAGCGCCGACGGGGTGGCCGGCGGGGTCCAAGCGATGAACGCCGAGGCGCACCGGCTCGGCGCCCGGCAGACCCACGCCGTCACCCCGTCCGGGCTGGACGGGAAGGGGCAGTTCACGAGCGCGTACGACCTGGCGCTGATCGCCCGGGCCTGCTTCGCCAACCCGCTGTTCCGCCGCTACACGCTGACCGAGCGGACCCAGATCCCGGCCCAGCCCGCGCTGAAGGTGGGCGGCTTCCAGATCCAGAACGAGAACCAGCTCATCTACCGCTACCGGGGCGCGCTCGGCGGCAAGACCGGCTTCACCGAGCTGGCCCGGCACAGCTACGTCGGCGCCGCCCAGCGCAACGGCCGCCGGCTCGTGGTCACCCTGCTCGGCGCCGAGGCCCGCCCGGTACGCGGCTGGCAGCAGGGCGCGCAGCTGCTCGACTGGGGCTTCGGCCTGCCCAAGGGGGCCTCGGTCGGCCGGCTGGTCGAGCCGGGCGAGTTGGACGCGGCGGAGGCCGCCCCGAACGGCTCCCCGGCCGCGCCGACGCCCGCGCCGCCCGAGTGGCGGGGCCCGGCCGGAACGGCGCTGCGCCGGATGGCCGACGGGGACTGGCGGGTGATCGTGCCGGCCGCCGGCCTGCTCGCCCTCACCGTCGGGGTGCTCGTCGCGGTGCTGGCCGCCCGCCGGAACCGGCCCCGCCGGGTCGGCCGCCGCCGCGCCTGACCGCGCCCCCCGCCCGCGCCACCCGCTCCCCGAACCGACCGGGCGGATCGGTGGGCGTTGCGGCCCGGCGGGCCGGCGCGCGTCCTAGGGTCGAGCCATGCGGGACAGCGGGGCAGCCGTCGGGACGTCGGGCGCGCGTACCGGCGCTGGTCGTCCGCCCGTCCTCCGCTGACCTCGGCGATGCCCCGGACCCACCGCCCGTCCCCGGCGCTGGTCCTCAGCCTGGTCGTCTCCGGCGGACTGTTCGCGCTGGTCAGCGTCGGGGTCCGGCAGCGTCCGCCCGGCCGCTGGGAGCGGGACCTCTTCACGCTGGTCAACCAGATACCCGGGCCCGTCGGAACGCCGCTGCTGCTGGTCATGCAGCTCGGGGCGTACCCGGCGATCCTGGTGGCCGCAGCGGTCGCGGCGGCGGCCCGGCAGTGGCGGCTGACCCGAGACCTGCTGCTCGCCGGCAACCTCGCGTACTGGGGGGCCCTGCTCGCCAAGCTCGCGGTCGCCCGGGCCCGGCCGGCCGCCTACCTGGCCGACATCCGCTTTCACGAGACGGTCACCGGCCGCTACGGTTATCCCTCCGGGCACGTGGCGGTGGCGACCGCGCTGGCGGCCGTGCTCGCCCCGGCGCTGCCCCACCGGGTACGCGGGCTGGTCTGGCTCGCGGTGGGTGCCGTCGCGGTCGCCCGGATCTACGTCGGCGCGCACCTGCCGGTCGACGTGCTGGGCGGATTCCTGGTCGGTTGGTTCGCCGCCAGCCTCACCCGGGTGCTGGTCGGGGACGTGGGGCCGGCCGGCACGGCGGGCCGGCTGCGGCAGGTGCTGCTGAGCCGGGGCATCGAGGCGACCGAGCTGACCCCGGTCGCCGGGGACACCCGGGGCTCCCGCCCCTGGCGGGTCACCACCGCCGACGGGCGGCGCCTCTTCGTCAAGGTCACCGGCGGCAGCCAGCGGGACGCCGACTGGCTCTACAAGCTCTACCGGCGGCTGCGCTACCGGGGCATCGGCGACGAGCCGCCGTACGTGACGGCGCGGCAGAAGAGCGAGCACGAGGCGTACCTGCTGCTGCGCGCCGAGCGGGCCGGGGTGCGCAGCCCCCGGCTGGTCGCCACCGCCACCGACCCCGCCGGGGACGCGCTGCTGGTGCAGGAGTTCGTGCCCGGGCGGCCGCTCGACGCGTTCGACCCGGCCGAACTGGGCCGGGACGCCCTCGACGACATCTGCCGGCAGGTGGCCCGGCTGCACCGGGCCGGCCTGGCGCACCGGGACCTGCGGGCGGCCAACGTGCTGGTCGCCGACGGCACCGCCTGGCTGGTCGACCTGAGCTTCGGCACCGGCGAGGCCTCCGCCGACCAGCAGGCCCGCGATCTGGTGGAACTCCTCGTCACCCTGGCCGCCCTGGCCGGCGTACGGCCCGCGGTCGACGCCGCCGTCGGGCAGCTCGACGCCGGCCCGGTGGCCGACACCCTGCCCTGGCTGCAACCGGCCCTGCTTTCCCGCGCCGGCCGCGCGCTCGCCGACACCCGCCCCGGCCTGCTCGACGACCTGCGGGAGGAGATCGCCCGCCGCTGCCCGGGCCGGGGCAACCGGCTGGCCCGGGTCGTGCGGGTCACCCCCCGTGACGTGTTCCTCCTGGTGATGCTGGGCCTGCTGGTGCATTTCCTGCTGCCGCAGATCGGCCAGGTCCGCGCCGCGCTGCGCGCCGTGCTGCACGCGGAGCCGCTCGCGGTGACCGGCGCCGTGCTCGCCTCGGTCGCCACCTACCTGTTGAGCGCGCAGGCGCTGCGCCTCGCCGCCGCCGCCCGCGTCCCGTTCGGCCGCACCCTCGCGGTCCAGGTGGCCGCCTCCTTCGTCAACCGGCTCGCGCCGGGCGCGGTCGGCGGCGCCGCGCTGAGCGTGCGCTACCTGCGCCAGCAGGGGCTGTCGGTGCCGGCGGCGGCCACCGCGGTGGCCGTGGACCGGGTGGCGGGCGTGCTCGGGGTCGCGCTCCTGCTGCCCGTGCTGCTGCCGTTCGCCCGCGGCACCCGCCGGCACCTGATGAGCGCGGCCACCGGGCGGGGCCTCACCGTGCTGCTGACCGTGCTGGCGGTGCTGCTGCTGGCCGCCGCGGCCTTCGCCGTACCTCGGCTGCGGGCCCGGGTCCGGGTGGCCCGCCGGCAGGCCGCCGACGCCGTGCGCGCGCTGGCCCGCAGCGGCCGGATCGGCCCGCTGCTGGTCGTCAGCGTGGCCCTCACCGTGGCCTACGGCGCGGCGCTGTGGCTGGCGCTGTTCGCCGTGGGCCTGCCGGCCGATCCGGCCCTGATCGCGCCGGTCGTGCTGGTCTGCGTGGTGGGAGAGGGAGTGTCCTCGGCCGCGCCGACCCCCGGCGGTCTGGGCGCCACCGAGGCGGCCCTGGTCTCCGGGTTGCTGATCTACGGCGTCCGGCCGGAGATCGCGGTGGCCGGGGTGCTGGTCTACCGGCTGGCCACCTTCTGGCTGCCGGTGCTGCCCGGATACGTGGCGCTGCGTGGGCTCGTCCGCCGGCGTGCCGTCTGAGCGGAGGCCGAACGGCGTGGAAGCCGCGATCATGGGTAAGCGCCGCGGCATGGAGCACCCGGGACGCATCGTGGTGGTCTCCGCGGACGTCGGCGCCGGCCACGACACGGCCGCCGCCGAGCTGGCGCGGCGACTCCGCGACCGGGGCTTCGCGGTGGACCGGCTCAACCTGCTGGACGTGCTGCCGCGCCCGGTGCACTGGGCGTTCAGGGAGGCGTACCGGGGCATCCTGCGCTGGCTGCCCTGGGGTTACGACGTGCTGTTCGGGCTGACCAGGCGGTCCCGGACGTCCGTCACCGTGCTGCGGGCGCTGCTGAGACCGGTTCGTCGCCGGATGCGCCGGGCGATCCCTTCGGACACCCGGGCGGTCGTGACCACCTACCCGTTCGCCAACCAGCTCCTCGGGCCGTTGCGGCGGCAGGGGCGGCTGGCGGTCCCGGTCATCACCTATGTCACCGACTTCGTGGTCCACCCGACCTGGCTCTCCCCGGGAGTGGACGTCTACTGCGCGATCCGGCACGCCGAGGTGCAGCCGGCGGACGCGGCCGCCGGCATCGACGTCACCGTGGTGCAGCCGCTGGTGTCAGGGGCCTTCGCCACCT
The DNA here is from genome assembly GCF_055586005.1 of Micromonospora sp. NPDC051924. NCBI lineage: Bacteria > Bacillati > Actinomycetota > Actinomycetes > Micromonosporales > Micromonosporaceae > Micromonospora > Micromonospora sp. NPDC051924. Next base: position 15,737 of record NZ_JBVJJA010000075.1, on the reverse strand, counting down.
CGGCGGCGACCGACCGCCGGCACGCGAGGCAGCGCTTCGGCCTGCCCCCGGACGACCGGCTGGCGTTGGTGGTGGCGGGTGCGTGGGGCGCCGGTGACGTGGCCACCACGGCCGCGGAGATCGACGCGACCGGCTGCGTACGCCCCGTGGTGGTGTGCGGGCGCAACGAGGAACTGCGGGACCGACTGCGCGCCGACCACCAGCACGTCCTCGGCTGGGTGGACGACATGCCGACGCTGATGCGGGCGGTGGACGTGGTGGTGGAGAACGCGGGCGGGCTGACCTGCCAGGAGGCGCTCGCCTGCGGGGTGCCCGTGGTGACCTACCGGCCCATCCCCGGGCACGGTCGGGCGAACGCCTCGATCCTCGCCCGTTCCGGCCTGACCCGGTGGGTGCCCGGGCCGGACCAGCTGGGCCCGGTCCTGGCCGCGTTGGTCGGGAACGCCCCGCAAGAGGCCGACCGGACCGGGCCGGGCGACGGGGAGCGACAGCCGTACCGCGCGGGAACGGGGGACCCGGCGGGGCTGATCGCCGAGGCGGCCAGCCGGGCCGGCAGCGCCGGTGCCGACGAGCGGCGCCGCCGCGCCCTGGTGGACTCCGTCGGCGACGCGGTGGCCGTGGTCGCGGCGCTGCTCCAGGCCTCCGGGGGCAGCAGGTGAGGAGCCCCCCGGGATGGATCGCCGCCGCGCTCGCGCTGCCGGCGCTCCAGGCGGCTCCGGCGCTGGCCGCCGTACCGGCCGTCCGGTCCCGGCTGCTGCCCCGGCTGCACGGCGTGGGCCGGCCCGACCGGGTCGCGCTGACCTTCGACGACGGGCCCGACCCGGAGTCCACCCCGCGCTTCCTGGAGGTGCTCGCCGCCCACCGGGTACGGGCCACCTTCTTCCTGCTCGGCGCGATGCTGCGCCGGTCGCCCGACCTCGGCCGGCAGGTCGCCGACGCCGGTCACGAGGTGGCCGTGCACGGCTGGGCGCACGACAACCTGCTGCTGCGCGGGCCGGTGGCGACCGGACGCGACCTGGCCCGTGCCCGGGCGCTGATCGCCGAGGTCACCGGCCGGACGCCACGGTTCTTCCGCCCGCCGTACGGGGTGCTGACCGGTGCGGCGTTGCTGGCCGCGCGTCGGCTGCGGCTGGAGCCGGTGCTCTGGAGCTGCTGGGGGCGGGACTGGACCCGGTCGGCCACCGGCGACACGGTGTACGAGACGGTCCGCGCCGACCTGTCCGGCGGCGGCACGATCCTGTTGCACGACTCCTCGTGCACGGCCGCGCCGGGCGCCTGGCGGTCCGGGCTCGCCGCCCTGCCCCGGCTGCTGGCGGAGTGCCGCCGGCAGGGATGGGCCGTCGGGCCGCTCGGCGGGCACGGAGGCCCGGCCCGGTGACCTTCGCGGTGGTGGCCGCCCTCGTGGCGGCGTTCAGCTTCGCGCTCGCCACCACCATGCACCAGCGGGCCGCGAAGCGGCAGCCGCGCAGGCGGGCGCTGGACCCCCGCCTGCTCTGGCGGCTGCTGCGCACCCGGTTGTGGCAGCTCGGCTGGGCGCCGGACGTGGCCGGCACGCTCGCCCAGGCGCTCGCGCTGCGCTACGGGCCGCTGGCCGTGGTGCAGCCGGTGCTGGCCAGCGGACTGTTCATGGCGGTCCTGCTCGAGGCGGCCTGGAACCGCCGGCGGGTGCAGCGGCGGGACCTGGTGGCGACCCTGGTCGGTCTGTCCGGTCTGGTGGGTGTCCTGGTCACCATCGATCCGCGGGCCGGGGTGGACGATCCCGGCGCCACCGCCTGGGGATGGGTGGCGGTCGGGGTGGGCGGTGTGGTGGCGGCCTGTCTCGTGGCGGCCCGGTCGACCACCGGCGCGACCCGGGGCGCGCTGCTCGGCGTCGCCACCGGCATCCTCTACGGCACGGCGGCCGCCCTGCTCAAGGCGGTGGCGACCCGGTTCCACGGCGACCCGCTCGCGCTGGTCACCGATCCCCGCCTGGCGGCACTGGTCGTGGTCGCCCTGGTCGGCGTGCAGCTCAACCAGAACGCCTTCCAGAGCGGGCGGATCGCCGCCCCACTCACCGCGCTCACCCTGACCGAGCCGGTGACCGGCGTGCTCATCGGGGTGACCGCGTTCCGGGAGACGCTCTCCCTGGGCGGGGCGCGGATCCCGCTGGTCACGGTCGCCGCGGCCGCGCTCGTCGCGGGCGTCTGGCTGGCGGGAAGCGCCGGCCGCGCCTCGGCCCGCTGAGCCGTGCCGGTCGGGCGTGCTCCCCGACGGCGGTGTCGTGCCGGCGGGGCGTGCCTTCGCGTGCTGGGCCGTGCCGACCGGGGGCGGTGCGACGGCCCCCGGCCGGCGGTCACGGGCGCGGTTCGCCGGCGGCGCGGGCGCGGTCCGCCTCCGCGTCGGCGGCGCCGACCGGGGTGTCGTCGGAGTCGCGGGTGGCGTCGGTCAGGTCGGTCTCCGCGCCGGCGCGGGCTGCGTCGGCCCGGGCGTCGTCCGCGCCGACGACGGGACCGTCGTCGCCCGTCCCGGCGTCCTCGACGAGGTCGGCGGCGGCGGTGAGGCCGAGCGGGGCGTATCGGGGGTCGGTCATGATCTCCTCCTTCGACGTCCTGCCTCCGGCTACCCCGCCCGCCGCGCGCCGACACCTGACCGCGCCCAGGCCCGGCACACCGGGGCGTGCCGGGCCGTCCCCCCCCTGGTCGCCGGCAGGTGGCGGGACGTCAGCTGGCGGCGAGGCGGACCGGTCCGGGGTCGGCGCGGACCGGTCCCGGGCGGGGCGGGCCGGCCACGGCCCGTTCCGGCACCCGGAGGCCGACCCGCGCGCCGCCGCCTGGCTCGCCGCCGATGACGATCCGGCCGCCGAGCGCGCCCGCGACCGCCCGGACGATGGCCAACCCGAGGCCGGTGCCGGTGGCGGTGGGCCGCCCCGGCCGCCCGCCGAGCAGGTCCGGTACGGCCGCCGGCGCGATGCCCACCCCCGAGTCGGCCACCGCCACCGTCCAGCCGGTCGCGTCCCGGTGCCCGACCAGGGCGATCCGATCGCCGGGGCCGGTGAACTTGACCGCGTTCTCGATCAGGCAGTCCAGGGCCGCCTCCAGCCGTTCCGGATTGACCCGGGTCGGACCGATCGCGGAGTGGCAGGTCCAGTTCCGGTCGGCGGTCGGCGCCCAGCGCCGGGCGATCCGGGCCAGCTCGGCGTCCAGGTCGACCGGGCGGACCTCGTGCCGCTGCTCCAGCTGCATCAGGGTGACCAGCCGGTGCGCGATCCGGGTCGCCTTGTCCAGCTCGTCGAGGACCACCCCGCTGTCCGCCATGCTGGCGGGATCGTCGTGCGCGGTACGCAGCAGCTCGGTGTAGCCGCGGGCGATGGTCAGCGGTGTGCGCAGCTCGTGCGAGGCGAGCCGGACCAGCAGCTCCTGCCGGTGCGCCCGGTCCCGTTCGGCCGCCCCGATCCGCCGCACCTCACGCAGCAGCACGTGCCGGCGGTGCACGTGCCAGGCCATCACGATGAAGATCACCGCCATCAGCGGCTCCTCGGCAGTCTCCTCCCAGCGGATCTCGCCGACCGCCGCGTGGTGGGCCAGGATCGTCCCGGTGGAGGTGGTCACCGCGGCCAGCGCGGCGACCATCCAGGACAGCCGCCAGGTGGTGAAGCCGTAGACCAGCGCCAGGCTGATCCAGACCAGGTGGAACGGCACCGTCTCCTGTCCGGGCAGGAACCACATCAGCACCACGTTGACCGTGGCGAAGAGGATCCAGGTCCAGGCGAGCGCCCGGTCAGTCGACGGCGTACGCATAACCCACGCCGCGGACGGTCTCGATCCGGTCCGGCCGGTCCAGCCGGCCGCGCAGCCGGCGGACCGACACGTCGACCACGTTGCTGCCCGGGTCGAAGTGCAGCCCCCACACGTCGGCGAGCAGTTCCTCCCGGCTGCACGGCCGGCCGGCCCGGGTCATCAGGTGCTGCAACAGCAGGAACTCCCGCAGCGGCAGCTCCACCCGCGCCCCGTCCACGGTGGCCCGGCGCCGGTGCAGGTCCAGTTGCACCGGACCGACCCGCAGCCACCGGCCGGCGTCCCCGGCGGGCGCCGCCCGCATCCGGGCGCGTACCCGGGCGAGCAGCTCGGCCACCGCGAACGGCTTGCCGAGGAAGTCGGCCGCGCCGGCCTCCAGCACCGCGACCCGGGTGCTGATCTCCGGCACCGCGGAGAGCACCAGCACCGGCTGTTCGGGCCGCTGCTCCCGTAACCGGTCCAGCACCTGGCGCCCGTCCAGGCCGGGCAGCATCAGGTCCAGCACCACCAGGTCGAAGTCCCGGCGTAGCGCGGCGTCCAACCCGGCGCTGCCGGAGGACGCCCGCTCGGTCAGCAGGCCGCCACCCTCCAGTGCCCGGGTGACCAACCGGCCGATCCGCTCGTCGTCCTCGATCACCAGTACGCGTCCCACCGTGCCCCCACAGCCGTCGGTGACATTTCTGGCGCCTTCATGAAGCTCCCGTCGGCTTCATCTTCGCGTCCGCCGAACGGGGCTAGCTTGTGTCGCCGTTCCGACACGGCCGGTCGCCGGCCGGATGACGGTCGGATGACGGCGTGGTCATAAACGGTCGTCGGCGGGGCTGCGCCGCTCATGCTCCTCACACCAGCCCGGCCGCGTACCGCCGCGGCCGTTCTCCGTGACCGAGGGGGTGAGGGCATGCTGCGTCGTTCCGTCTGGCCGCGCTGGTTCGTGTCCGCGTGTTGCCTGCTGCTCGTCGGGTTCGTCGTGCCGCCGGAGCCGGCCGCCGCCGAGCCAACCACCGGCGGGATCACCCTGAAGGTGGTCAGCGCCCGGACCGTCGGCCCGGCGCCGCAGATCCAGCAGGGCGACCCGGTGACCGACTACCGCTGGATGATCACCGCGGACGACACCGGTGACCCGCACGACGCGCTGGAGCACTGCCTGCCGGCCCGGGCCGGGGTGGCCAGCGCGCCGGACTTCGCCGACCACTGCCGCTGGCCGTCCATCCGCAACACCCCCGGGGCCGTGCCGGTGGTCGCCCAAGGCGACCAGGACACGCTCGCCACCGGTACGGCGCTGGAGGGGCTTCCCGCCGGCCGTTACCTCATCTCGGTCACCGCCGACGGCTACAAGATCGACGGCGAGCACTTCACCGTCACTCCTGGACAGTCCGGCGCGGTCACCGTCGGGATGCAGCCGTACCCGCTGCCGCTGGGCACCGTCCGGCTGCGGGTCTTCGACGACAGCGTGCCGGTGGACGGCACCTACGAGGTCGGCGCCGAGGACGGCCTGGCCGGCTTCACCGCCCACCTCTCGGACGTGATGGGCGAGGTGACCGTCGACTACTACGGCAACCCGCTGTGCACCGAGTACCAGCACACCGCGCCCGACGCCGACCACCCGGCCGGCCGGGTGGTCTTCGACGCCGACGGCAAGCCGGTGATCGCGAAGGAGTCCACCGGCTGCCGCAGCGACGCCGACGGCGACATCACCATCCCGAACCTCGGCCCGGACCGGTACGCCGCCCAGGTCGTTCCGCCGAGCGGACGCAGCTGGGTGCAGACCACCACCCTGGAGGGTGGCCACGACTGGGACGTGTGGGTGCAGGAGGGCGACACCGGCTACGACACCGAACAGTCCCTCGGCGGCGAGCCGGTGCCGTACGTCGACTTCGGCTTCGTCTCCCCGAAGGCGCTCACCGGCACCGCCACCGGCGCGATCACCGGCACGGTCGTGCAGGCGTACACCTACGTCGGCGGGCAGGGCGGGGTGACCCTGCCGGCCGACGGGGTGGCCGGCGCGAAGATCGCCGGCCCGGTCGCCCGGCCCTGGGTGGCGCTGTCCGACCTCGGCGACGGCGACCAGATGGTCTACCTAGACCGGGGCGCCGCGGACGGCTCCTTCCGCATCCCGCACGTGCCCGACGGCGACTACCAGCTGACCCTCTGGGACGGGCCGCAGGAGATGCTGCTCGACTCCTTCAACGTCACGGTCAGCGGCGGAAAGACCGTCGACATCGGCGCGAAGCCGCTGGTCGGCTGGTTCACCGAGATCACCGGCACGGTCTTCGTCGACACCAACGGCAACGGCCGGCAGGACCCGGGGGAGAGCGGCGTGCCCCGCTTCCCGGTCGTGCTCAAGGAACGCGACAACACCCTGATGGACCAGGGCACCAACAGCGTGGTCACCGACAGCGCCGGGCACTACGCCATCAAGGAGGCGTACCCGCTGACCAAGTGGTTGGTGCTGGAGGCGTTCAACACCCGGTACAAGACCACCGGCATCACCTACCAGGCCCCCAACGAGCCGAGCCCGACCACGCTGCTCGGCGCGGCCGTCGACGTGGACGTGCTGCCGATCATCGGCCTCAGCGGCCGGGTCGACTGGGGGGTGCAGCCGTACCGAGGGGCGGAGAACGGTGGCATCGCCGGCACCGTCACCTACGACACCACCCGCAACGAACTGGACCCGGCGTACGCGGCCACCGAGCCGTACCAGCCGGGCATCCCGGGCATCCAGGTGCACCTGTACGCGGTGGTCCGGGACGAGAACGGGGAGCCGGTCCGCGAGGAGGACGGCTCGCTGAAGAAGGGCCCGGAGCTCAACGACGCGTACACCTCGGAGACCTGGCAGCCCGGCCGGGGCTGCACCGCGCGGATGTTCGACGGGCGCCCGCTCACCGACCAGCTCGCCCTGCCCGACTTCGGCACCGAGGCCGACCAGATGTGCGTGGAGGCCCCGATGATGGGCTTCCAGGCCGCCCCGACCGACAACGACCCGACCAACTTCGGGCAGACCGTCAACGGCAACTACGCGTTCGCCGACAGCAAGGTGAACCTGATCCCGCCGGGCGACCCGGCCAACCCCGGCCCCGACCACGACCTGCCGCTGTACGCCCCGCTGCCCGACGGCGAGATGCAGCCGCTGGTGCCGGACGACTACCTGGTCAGCGTCGAGAGTCCGACCAACCCGGTCGGCGGGGGCCCGATCTACGTGCCCACCCGCGAGGAGGACGTGAACGTCTTCGACGGCGACGGCTTCCTGCCCCAGGAGAACTTCCCGCCCTCGGCCGACCAGGCCACCGACCAGCCGGCCCCGCCGACCCCGCAACCCGACCCGGGTGAGCCGCCGTCGCAGGGCAACGGCATCAACTCCTCCTGCGCCGGCGCCGTGCACACCGTGACGGTCACCGACCCGGGCTTCCTCGACGGCGGTGGCAGCCCGTTCGAGGGCCAGCAGCGGCCGCTCTGCGACACCAAGCTGGTCGAGGTACGCACCGGCCAGGCCAGCGCGCCCAACTTCAACCTGTTCACCCCGGTGCCGCTGCCCACCCACTTCTGGGGCTTGGTGATCAACGATCTCGGGCTCACCCACGACAAGCGCAGCGCCAACTTCGGCGAGGCCGAGGGCATCCCGAACATCCCGGTCGGCCTGTACGACTGGGCCGGCCGTCTGGTGGACACCGTGGACACCGACTTCAACGGCATGTACGAGGCGATCGAGCCCTCGACCAGCACGTACAACTGTCCGCTGCCGGCCGGGCCGTGCCCGAACATGTACCGCTTCGTGGGCAACGACCCCGGCCAACCCGGCCACCTCAACGGCAACTACAACCCGCGCTACCGCACCATCGCCACCAACTTCCAGGCCTGGCCCGGGCTCTACACGGTGACCGACACCGCGCCCACCCAGGTCGCCGCGGTGGCCATCGGTCCGGACTCCGGGCAACTCGGCCAGGTGGTCTGCGACCCCGCGGCGGACGTCCCGCAGATCTTCGCGGCCTCCCGGCCGTACCTGCGGGGCAACGACCCGACCAAGCGGCTCACCCTGACCGGCGCCGGCTTCGGCGCCACCCCGGGCCGGGTCGACGTCAGCGGCTTCACCGACCCGACCGAGGCCCCGCTGGTCACGGTCACGTCCTGGGCCGACCGGCAGATCACCCTCACCCTGACCAACCGCAACAACCCGGCCGACGACCTCGAACACGGCGAGGCGGTGCTCAGCGTGACCGCCGCCAACGGTCAGCGCACCGTCGACGGGTTCACCCTGCAGATCGTCGGCAACGGCGCGGGAACCGGATCACGCGGGAACCCGCGGGTGCTCCAGGTGAATCCGCCGGCCTCCGCCGTCCGGCCCGGCGAGACCACGTACTCGACGGTGCAGGCGGCGCTGGAGGCGGCCGCCCGGGCCGGTGGCATCGCGGTCGTCGCGGTCTGGCCGAACGCGGCCGGCAAGGACAACCCGTTCGGCGCCTACTACGAGAACGTGGTGGTGCACTCCACGGTCTGGCTGCGCGGCGTCGGCCCGGGCGGCCGGTACGCCGACGGCGGCTACGTACCGGGTTCGGTGCTCGACGGGCGCGGCTTCGGCATCGACAACGCGGCCGGCACGGCCTGGGTGAACCTGGTCCAGGCCACCGCCCACGCCGCGCCGGCGGACGTGCCCGACGGGGCGGTGGTGACCGTACTGGGCCGGGACAACCAGTTCAGCCGGCAGAACGCCCCGGCCCTGTCCGGCTTCCGGATCACCGGGGGCAACCAGTCGGACTTCCCCGGCAACGTCAACACCAACGGCAGCGTGCACACCCCGGTCGGCGCGGACGGCGCGCTGATCACCCAGGGCGGCGGGATCTACCTGCACTCCCAGGTGCGCTACGCCGAGATCACCGACAACGTCATCGCCGCCAACAGCGGCGCGTACGGCGGCGCCATCCGCGTCGGCACGCCGTACCTGAACACCGGGAACGACCACGTCACCATCTCCCGCAACCAGATCCGGGACAACGGCGGCACCAACCTGGCCGGCGGAATCGGGATCTTCGCCGGCAGCGCCGGCTACTCGGTGGACCACAACGCCCTCTGCGGCAACTTCTCCGCCGAGTACGGCGGCGGGATCACCCACTACGGTCTCTCGGCCGGTGGCCGGATCGCGAACAACCGGATCTGGCTCAACCAGTCGTACGACGAGGCCGGCGGCGTGATGGTCGCCGGGGAACTGCCCGCGGACCCGGCGGCGCTGTCGCCCGGTTCCGGCGCGGTGACCATCGACAGCAACCTGGTGGAGGCGAACCTCGCCAACGACGACGGCGGCGGGGTCCGGCTGCTCCAGGTCGGCAACGTGCCGATCACGGTGACCGACAACATGCTGGTGGACAACATCTCCACCCACGAGGGCGGCGGCATCGCCCTGGACGACGCGCCGGACGTCCGGTTCGTCAACAACACGGTGGCCGGCAACATCACCACCGCCACCGCGGCCACCAGCACCGGCCGCGCCGCCCCGGCCGGCCTGTCCACCACGGCCAACAGCGACCAGCTCCAGGCCACCCTGCCCGCCGGTGCGCCCACCTTCAGCAAGCCGAAGATGTTCAACAACATCTTCTGGGACAACCGGGCCGGGGAGTGGAACGGCGTCGCCGTCACCGGCATCGGCGCGGCCGGCGCCCCGGCCGGCGAACCGGTCCGGCACTGGGACATGGGTTCCGCCGACGGGGTGGGCCCGCTGACCCCGACCGAGTCGGTGCTCCAGGACACCACCGGCACCGCGCCCAGCGGCACCAACCGGGTCGGGCTCGACCCGAGGTTCCGCAGCCCGTTCCCGGTGTCGGTGTCGATCCTGACCTCGCGTACCTTCCCGTCCTTCCGCCAGGCGGTGATCGTGCTCCAGCAGGTCCCGCTGACCCGGATGGGTGACTACCACCTGGCCGACGCGAACTCGTCCGCCAGCGACCTCGGCGTCATCCTGCACACCTACGGCACCACCACGGTGACCGCCCCGACGACCGACATCGACGGCCAGCAACGCAACGTCCTGCACCCCGACGCCGGCGCCGACGAACTGCCGATCACCCCGCTCCGCCGACTGCCCGTCACCGCGTTCCAGGGCCGCTGACGGCCGTGCCCGACCCACGCACCCGACCGGCCGACCGCGACGCACCGGCCTGACCGTCCGGGGGTGGCCGACCCACAGCGGCCGCCCCCGGACCCCGAGCACCCATCGAGGAGGAGATCGTGACCGATCCCGTACGGCAGCGGAGCATCAGCCGGCGTGCCCTGCTGGCCGGCCTCACCGGTCTGGGTACCTGGGCCGTCCTGCCGGAGAGCGGCTCGGACGCCCAACCGCGCCGCCCCGCGGCGCTGCTGCCCCGCGCGCTGCCGAACCCGACGGCGTCGCTGCACCTGGCCGCCACCGACGGCTGGGTCTCCATGCCGCAGGGCTCACCGCCGATCAGCCCGTTCTGGCCGGACCCGCTCGCCCCGGCCGGCACCGACCTCTACGTCTTCGGGTTCCGCGACGTCACCGGGCTGTCCGCCACCGAGGTCACCGCCGAACGCGGCAAGGCGCAGATCAGCGCCCCGCTGCTCGGCTTCGACCAGGAGACCGACATCCGGATCACCCTCACCAACCTGGGGCTGTCGGTCCGCCCCGACCTCACCGACGGGCACACCGTGCACTGGCACGGCTTCCGCAACGCCATCCCGCTCTTCGACGGCGTGCCGGAGCTGTCCATCTCGGTGCCCATCGGGCGCGACTTCACCTACTTCTACCGGCCGCACGACGCCGGCACGTACATGTACCACTGCCACTTCGAGGACGTCGAGCACGTGCAGATGGGCATGACCGGCATCGTCTACGTGCGCCCGGCGCAGAACGCCGGCACCGCCGACGTCCCGGCCGGGAAGTACGTCTACAACGACGGCGACGGCAGCACCCGGTACGACCGGGAGTTCGCCCTGATGCTCACCGAGGTGTGGGCCGAGGCGCACTACCGGGACGCGCACATCCAGACCACCGACTGGACCGACTACAAGCCGTCCTTCTTCGCCTTCAACGGCCGCTGCTACCCGGACACCCTGGCCCCGAACGGCGACCCACGAAGCCCGGCCGCCGGACGGCTGCGCTACCAGCCGATCTCCTCGCTGATCACGGCGAACGCGGGGGAGCGGGTGCTGCTGCGGCTGGCCAACCTCGGCTACCAGAACCACGCGCTCACCGTGGACGGGGTCGACCTGCTGGTGGTCGGCAAGGACGCGGCCCTGCTGCGCGGCCGGGACGGCAGCGCCGAGTACCAGGTGACCAACACCGTCGAGATCGGACCGGGGGAGAGCCGCGACGTCATCTTCACCGCGCCCGACCCCGGCACGTACCTGCTCTACGACCGTGACCTGATGTCGCTGGCCAACGCCGGCGGCGGACGGGGCGGGCAACTGACCGAGATCCGGATCTCGCCGCCGGGCACGCTCCCGGCGCAGACCCGGGCGAACGCCTGAGATGGGGGTACCGATGCTTCGTCTCGACCGCGGCCGGTGGAAGCGGCTGAGCGCGGTGCCGCTCGTCGCGGCCATCGTCGCCGTGCTCGTCGTCCCCGGGTCGCACGAGGTGGCCGCCAGCCCGCCCGCCGGCCTGGAGTGCCTCACCTCCGGCGACAACGCCTTCGACCTCACCGCCACCGGCGGCTACGCGGCCATGCCCGACGGCAACACCATTTACATGTGGAGCTACGCCGCCAGCGGCGGGGCGTTCCAGCTGCCCGGCCCGACGCTCTGCGTCACCTCCGGGGCGAAGGTCACCGTCGTGCTGCACAACAGCCTGCCGGAACCCACCTCGATCACCTTTCCCGGTCAGGCGCAGGTGCTCGCCGACGGGCGGCCCGCCCAGCCGGAGACCGACGCCGCCGGCACGCTCACCTCGCTGACCACCACGGCCGCCGCCACCACCGGCTCGGTCACCTACACCTTCACCGCCGGGCCGCCGGGCACCTACCTCTACCAGTCCGGGACCGACGTGCAGAAGCAGGTGCAGATGGGGCTCTACGGCGCGCTCGTCGTCCGCCCCGTCGACCACCCGGACCGGGAGAACGACCGGGCCGACTCGGCGTTCGACCCCGACCACGAGTACCTCTACCTGCTCGGCGAGATCGACCCGGACCTGCACCTGGCGGTCGAGCGCAAGCGGGCGTACGACTTCACGAAGTACAAGGCGCGCTACTTCACCTTCAACGGGCGCAGCATGCCGGACACCATCGCCCCCAACCACGCCGACTGGCTGCCCGCCCAGCCGTACGGGGCGCTCATCCACATCCGCCCGTACGACCCGGTGAGCAACCCGGCGCCGGCGCTGATCCGCTACCTGAACGCCGGATCGGTCAGCTACCCGTTCCACCCGCACGGCAGCGACGAGCAGCTGATCGCCCGGGACGGGCGGCCGGCGCAGGGCCCCGGCGGGCAGGACCTGTCCTTCTCCAATTTCCTCATCGACGTGGCGCCCGGGCAGACCGTGGACACGCTGATGATCTGGAAGGACGCCGAGCACTGGGACCCGGACGCCAACCCGATCCCGGTGCCGCTGCCGTCCTTGCAGGACCAGATCGTCGGGCCGGGTCCGGAGACCTGGTTCGCGGAGAACCCGTACCTCGGCGGTGAGCTCGGCGAGCTGCCGCCCGGCGTGGTGCAGAACAACCAGTGCGGCGAGTACTACCACGTCGCGCACAGCCACGCGCTGGAACAGGCGACCAACTACGGGGCGAGCTTCGGCGGAATGATGACGCTGATCCGCATCGACCCGCCCGCCGGGTGTCCGGCGTGACACGGCAGGGGAGGGCGACGATGACACTGACCCGTACGTCCCGGCTGCTCGCCGGGATCGCCGCCGCGCTGCTGGCGCTCGGCCCGGCCCCGGCTCAGGCCGCCGAACGACAGGCCCCGGCGAGCGCCGGCCGGGCACCAGCCATGCAGGCCCCGGCGCCCGCGGGCCGGGTGGCGGCCACCCTCGCAGGTGACCCGGCCCCGCCGCAGGGCGTGCTGCCGCAGACCGGTTGCCAGCTCGCCGCCGGCACGGCGACGTGCGACCTGTGGGCCAGGCCCGGCACGGTGGTGCTGCCCGGCGCCACCGCCCCGGTGCCGATCTGGGGCTTCGCCTCGACCGACGCCGCCCCGGCCACCCTGCCCGGCCCGGTCCTCGTGGTCGACCAGGGCCAGCGGGTGACCGTCACCCTGCACAACGGGCTCGCCGACCCGCTGTCGCTGGCGTTCCCGGCGGTCACCGGGCTCGCCCCGGACCGTACCGGCGCCGCCGCCGGTGGCACCCGCAGCTACACCTTCACCGCCACCCGCCCCGGCACCTACCTCTACGAGGCCGGGCACACCGCGCTCGGCGCCCGGCAGGTCGCCATGGGCCTGGTCGGCGCGCTGATGGTCCGCGCCCCCGCCGTCGCCGGGCGGCCCAGCGCGTACGGGGACGCCGCGTCGGTCTACGACGACGAGGCGGTGCTGGTGCTCACCGAGGTGGACCCGGCCTTCAACGCCGCCCCGCTGAGCTACGACATGCGCGCCTACGCCCCGAAGTACCGGCTGATCAACGGCAAGGCGTTCCCGGAGACCGACGTGGTCGCCACCGACGTCGGCCGTACGGTGCTGCTGCGCTATGTCGCCGCCGGGGTGCAGCCGCATCCGATGACCCTGCTCGGGCTGGACCAGGCGGTCGTCGGGCAGGACGCCCGGCCGGCCGCATACCCGGAGGCCGCAGTGACCGTGCCGCTGCAACCCGGGCAGGCGGTCGACGCCGTGGTGCGCGTGCCGGGCGGGCCGGACGGGCGGCGCTTCGCGCTGTTCGAGTCCGGCGGGCAGCTCAACAACGCCGGCCAGCGCTATGGCAGCACCGTCACCGGGGTCAGCCCGCAGCAGGCGTTCGGCGGCATGCTCACCTTCCTGGACACCAACCCGCCGGTGGACAGCGGCGACCACGTCGGCCCGACCGCCGCGAACGTCCGGGTCGCCCCGAACCCGGCGAGCGTGCGGGACGCGGTGACCGTCACCGCCGACTTCACCGACGCGCGCAACGGCAACTCGGTGGTGGACCGGGCCGAGGCGGTCGTCGACGACCTGCGCGTCGCCGAGGGCACCGGCATCCCGTTCACCGCCGCCGGCTTCGGCGCCGGACCAACCGTCACCGGGGCCACCGCCGCGATCCCCGCCGACCTGCTCACCACCCTCACCCAGGGCCGGCACACCATCTGGGTACGCGGCCACGACGCGGCCGGCAACTGGGGCGTGGTCGGCAGCACCACGCTGAACCTCGCGGTCACCGGCGCGGTCACCACCGGCGTGACGCTCACCCCGAGCCCGACCGCCGGCACCGGCGACATCGCCATCTCCGCCTCCGGCGACGACTCCGGCCTCGGTGGCACGGTCACCGGCGCCGAGTGGTTCGTGGACACCACCGGGGACAACGGCGCCGGCACCCCGCTCACCCTGGCCAACCCGGGTGCCGCGGTGACCGCCGAGTCCGGCACGATCCCGGCCGTGCTGGCCGCCGCGCTGGCCGAGGGCCGGCACACGGTCTTCGTGCACACCCGGGACTCGTTCGGGCTCTGGGGCCCGTACGCCGCCGCCGACCTGGTGGTGGACCGGACGGTTCCGACCCTGGTCTCCGGGGCCGTCGACCCGGCCGTCACGGACGGCCGCACCGGGTCCGCGTCCGACCCGACCGACCTGCGGATCAACGCCGCCTTCACCGATCCCACCGCCGGCGGGGTGCACTCGGCGATCACCGCGGCGGAGGGCTTCCTCGACGCCGGTGGGGCCGACGGCACCGGCTTCACCTTCGTCGCCCTCGACGGCTCGTTCAACAGCGGCACCGAGAACACCTACGGGCTGCTGCCGCTGAGCGAGCTGACCGGGCGTGCCGACGGTGTCCACCAGGTGCTGGTGCACGCCCGGGACTCCGCCGGCAACTGGGGTCCGCTCGCCGCGGTCACCTTCACCCTGGACCGGACGGGGCCGGTGGTCACCGGGATCACCGCCACCCCGAACCCGACCGCCCGCGCGGCGACCCTCACGTTGAGCGCCACCGCCACCGACGCGCTCTCCGCGGTCACCGCCGCCGAGTGGTACGAGGGCGCCGACCCCGGCGCCGGCAACGGCCACCCGATGACGGTCAGCGGCACCGCCGTCTCCACCACGGTCGCGCTCAACGGCTTCAGCGCCGGGAACCACACGCTGCGGGTCCGCGCCCGCGACGCGCTGGGCAACTGGGGTACGGCCGGCACGGTGACGGTCAGCGTCGACCCGCCGAACGCCATCTTCGCCGACGCCTTCACCAGCGGCACCAGCGCCTGGTCGCAGGTGGTCGGCACGGTGTCGGCCACCTCCGGCCAACTGGTCGCCGGCACCGTCGGGTACGTCGTCGACAACACCCCGGCCGCCGAGCGCACCTTCCACGCCCGGGCGGACGTCACCCTCGGCACGTTCAACCCGCAGACCGCCGTGGTCACCGTCTACCAGCTCCGCAACGCCTCCGGTACGGCGGTGGCCGTGGTGCAGTACCGGCGCAACGGCACCACCAACCAGTTCCGGCTCGGCCTCCTGCGGCCGGCCAGCTGGACGTACACCGGCTGGGTGGCGGCCGGCGGCGGGACGGTACGGCTGGACTGGGCGTCGGCCACCGCCGGCTCGGCCACGCTCAAGGTCGGCACGGTCACCGTCGGCACCCTGACCGGCGACACCAGCGGCTACACGGTGGAATCCGCGGCGCTGGGCCTGGTCGCCCGCACCGCCACCACCACCGGCTCGCTGAGCTTCGACAACTACGCCTCCACCCGCTACACCGCACCCTGACGCCGCGTGGGGGGGGGGGGGGGGGCGGGGCCCCCCCCCCCCCCGGGGGGGGGGGGGGGGGGGGGGGCGAGGGTCGGAGTTCGGGGTTAGCCCCTGGTCGGAGGGGGCGTCCCCTTGCCGCTCCGGCGGTTGGGGGGGGGGTGATCA
>NZ_JBVJJA010000074.1:0-23019 GCF_055586005.1 Micromonospora sp. NPDC051924 | reverse complement strand
CGGGCCCTGCTGTCCGCCATCCCCGACGTCACCACCCTCGGCCCCGCCGGCCGCATCCGACTCACCGGAGACGTCCCCACCCCCCTCAACCCACCGTCGGGCTGCCGCTTCCGCACCCGCTGCTGGAAAGCACAGGACCGCTGCGCCACCGAAGAACCAGCCCTGACCACCCGGGACGGCGGCACCCAACTCACCGCCTGCCACTACCCGGAAACAGGCACGATCAGCTCAACTCCCGATGCGGGTGTGGGTCCGCAAGCCGTCACCGACCCACGCAGCTGACCCACGGCGGCCCCAAACGTCACACCGAACGCCAAGAAGAGGGAAGAACGGAAGCCTGGGGACCCATCAGCAGCATCCCCCCGTCCACCGGCCACGACGCCCCCGTCACGTACGCCGCCGCCGGTGAGGCCAGCAGTGCCACCACCGCGGCGACCTCGCGGGCGTCGCCGGGCCGGCCCACCGGCACGCCGGGGCGTTCCTCGGTGAACGGGTCGACATCCTCCTGCCCGGTCATCGGGGTGGCGATCTCCCCGGGCGCGACCGCGTTGACCGTGACCCCGTCGGCCGCCAGTTCCTGCGCCATCACCTTGGTGAGCAGCCCGAGCCCACCCTTGGCCGCGCAGTACGCCGACAAGCCCACCCGGGGGGCGTGCTCGTGCACGCTGGTGATGCTGATGATCCGGCCGCCCCGGCCGGTCGCCCGCATCCGTCGGGCGGCCCGCTGTGAGCAGAGGAACGGGCCGTCCAGGTCGACGGAGAGCACCTCCCGCCACTGCTCCCAGGCCACGTCCACGAAGGGGGTGGCCAGGCCGGTGCCGGCGTTGTTGACCAGCACCCCCAGCCCGCCGAGCCGGTCGGCCAGCTCGTCGATCACCCCGGCCGCCGCCGGCAGCCGGGTCAGGTCCGCCTCGGCGAACTCGCAGCGGCGGCCGGTGCCGCGTACCTCGGCGGCGGTGCGCTCAGCGCCCTCCGGGTCGCCGTACCAGGTGAAGCCGACGTCGAAACCGGCCTCGGCGAGCGCCACCGCGCACGCCTTGCCGATGCCGGAGTCCGCGCCGGTGACGATCGCGATCCGGTCGTAGTCCTCGTATCGCTGGGGCATGCCGGCGCTCTACCCGGATCGGGCGAGTTGAACCAGAGCGGGTGTAACCGCCCCGGGCCGGGGTAGCCGGGCCGACATGGACCTGGTCGAGGAGTCGCCGTACCGGTTCCGCATCGAACGGCACGACCCGATGCGGGTGCCCGGCGTGGTCTTCGCGTCCCGGTCGCTGCTGCCGGACGCCGGCGCCGACCGGTCGCTGGACCAGGTGGCGAACGTAGCCACCCTGCCCGGCATCGTCGAGGCCTCCTACGCCATGCCGGACGTGCACTGGGGCTACGGCTTCCCGATCGGCGGGGTGGCCGCCACGGACATCGAGCACGGGGGAGTGGTCTCACCCGGCGGCGTCGGCTTCGACATCTCCTGCGGCGTCCGGCTGCTCGCCGCCGACCTGGACCGGGACCGGCTGCGCCCCCGGCTGGACGCGGTGATGGACGGCCTCAGCGAGTCGACCCCCCGCGGCATGGGCAAGGGCGCCGTGTGGCACCTGACCGACCGCGCCGAACTCGACGCGGTGCTGCGCGGCGGCTCTCGCTACGCCGTGGAGCGCGGCTACGGCGTCCAGCGGGACCTGGACCGCTGCGAGGACTACGGCGCGGTGGACGACGCGAACCCGGCCCAGGTGAGCGAGCGGGCGGTCGAGCGCGGCGCCCGTCAGGTCGGCAGCCTCGGCTCCGGGAACCACTTCCTGGAGGTGCAGGCGGTGGAGGAGGTCTACGACGAGAGCGTCGCCGGCGCGTTCGGGCTGCGGGCCGGCCAGGTCTGCGTGATGATCCACTGCGGTTCCCGGGGGCTGGGCCACCAGATCTGCACCGACTACGTGCGCGAGATGGAGAAGGTGATGCCCGGCTACGGCATCCACGTGCCCGACCGGCAGCTCGCCTGCGCGCCCGTGTCGTCCCACGAGGGGCGGGCCTACCTCGGGGCGATGGCCGCCGCCGCCAACTACGCCCGGGCCAACCGGCAGCTGCTCGCCCACGCCGCCCGCCAGGTCTTCCACCGGGTCACCGGCTGCGACCTCGACCTGGTGTACGACATCTCGCACAACCTCGCCAAGATCGAGACACACGAGGTCGACGGGGCCTCGCGCCGGCTCTGTGTGCACCGCAAGGGCGCCACCCGGGCCCTCCCGCCCGGGCACCCGGACCTGCCCGAGGACCTGCGCCCGGCCGGGCAGCCGGTGCTCATCCCCGGCTCGATGGGCACCGGCTCGTACGTCCTCACCGGCGTCCCCGGCTCGCCGGCCTGGGCCTCCACCTGCCACGGCGCCGGCCGGGTGCAGAGCCGCAAGCAGGCCACCAAGGCGGTACGCGGCCACGACCCCCGCCAAGAACTGGAGGCGCAGGACATCGCGGTGCGGGGCGCGTCCCGGCGCGGGCTGGCCGAGGAGATGCCGGCCGCGTACAAGGACATCACCGCCGTGGTGGCGGCGGCCGAAGGGGCGGGCCTGTGCCGGCGGGTGGCCCGGCTGGTGCCGCTCGGCGTGGTGAAGGGCTGAGCCAGCCTCAGACGTCCAGCGTCACCGCGCAGGACCAGCCCGCGTCGTCCGGACCGAAGCGCAGCTCGTGCAGCGACACCGCCTTGGGGATCGCGCCGACCGCCTCCACCGCGTCGGTGTCGGCCACCCGCCAGCGCACCAGCAGGCCGCCGTCCTCGGCCGGCCACACCTCGGTCGCCAACGGCACCTCGCCCGCGGTCTCCAGCCGGAAGATCATCTCGTCGAGGACACCGACCAGCAGGTCCGGGTCGGCGCCGGGCGGCACCCGGTACGCTGTCTCCGCCTCCGGGCTGACGCCGGCGGCGTCCACGAAGGTGTCCACCAACGCGGTCACCGCCTCCGCCACGCAGCCCTCCCGGTCCGGCGCCCACGCCTCGATCCGGACGTCGGCGGTGTGCGGGACGTTCCGGTGCCCCCGCGGCGGTCGTCGCTCCATGCCCCGATCATGCCGGCGGGAGACGGGTGCGCCGCGGGTTTTGTCGCAGCGGGTCGTTATCGTGCAGGCATGATCGCCGATGATTCCGACGCCGTCACCGTCACCTTCCTCAGCATGATGCGCGCGGTGCTGCGCGCGGAGCGGGTCGGCGAGGACACCCTCGGCCGTACGGTCGAGCTGGCCCGGCGGTGGTGGGGCACCGGTGACGCGGCCGATGCGCAGCTCGCGGCAGCGCTGCGCGAGCTGCACGGCGAGCTGGTCGACACCGACGACCCGCGGCAGGTCGCCGACGAGGCGACCGCGCTCGGCGTGGAGAGCCGCCTGGTCACCCCGCCGGATCCGCGCGGCGCGGCGGTCGCCCGGTTCGCCGCCAACGCCCGGCGGCTGCGCACCGGCGAGATCACCCCGGCCGAGTTCGAGGAGATCGTGGACGCCGGCGACGAGGAGCCCCGGCGGGGCGACCGCTGAGGGGCACCGTCGGCCGCCGGCGGCCGAATAGATTGACCGGGTGAAGATCACAAAGTGGACCCACGCCTGCGTCCGGCTCGAACACGAGGGACGCGTCCTGGTCGTCGACCCTGGCACCTGGAGTGAGCCGCGAGCCCTGGTCGGAGCCGACGCGGTGCTGCTCACCCACGAGCACACCGACCACGTCGACGTGCTGCGGCTCGCCGGCCTCGGCGTGCCGGTCTTCGCGCCGGACGGGGCCCGGCTGCCCGATCTGGCGTCGCTGTCGGTGACCCGAGTGGCGGCCGGCGACCGGTTCACCGCCGCCGGCTTCGCCGTCACCGCCGTGGGCGGACGGCACGCCGTCATCCACGACGGGCAGCCGGACTGTGCCAACCTCGGATACCTCGTCGACGACGCGGTCTACCATCCGGGGGATTCGCTGGCGTTGCCCGGCGCTCCGGTCGAGACCCTGCTGGTTCCGGCGCAGGGGTCCTGGTTGAAGCTGACCGAGGCCATCACCTTCGCCACGACGATCGGTGCCCGCCGGGTCTTTCCGATCCACGACGCCCAGCTCAACGACCGGGGCATGGCCAGCGTCAACGGCTGGTTCGGGGAGACCGTCCCGGGCTACCGGTACCTGGCCCCGGGCGAGGCGGCCTGACCGGGCGGTCGGTCAGCCGGCCCGGGCCGCCGTCACCGCGAACTGCGGGGCGTCGGCGGTGAGCACCGCCGTCCGGGCCGGCGCCGCCAGGACCTCGCTCAGTTCCGCGAGCATCCGGCGCACCGTCTCCGCCCCGCTGCCGTGCATCGCCTCGATCACCACCAGCACCTCGCCGGTGCCGTCGCGGACGGCCGAGCAGCCGCTCTGCCGATGCGTCCAGCGCCGGGAATGCGCCCGGCCGGCCGTGTCCGCGAAAATCACCTCGTCCGGCTCGGGACGCTCCTGCTCTCCGCTCAGGGTCAGGTACGTCTCCGTGCCGGTGGCCGGGCGCACCGTCAG
This sequence comes from Micromonospora sp. NPDC051924, assembly GCF_055586005.1. Taxonomy (NCBI): domain Bacteria; kingdom Bacillati; phylum Actinomycetota; class Actinomycetes; order Micromonosporales; family Micromonosporaceae; genus Micromonospora; species Micromonospora sp. NPDC051924. The sequence continues at coordinate 18,533 of NZ_JBVJJA010000074.1, read as the reverse complement.
GTCGCCGGCGATCCGCTCGAGGTCCAGGACGGCCACCGGGACGGCGTATCCGATGGACAGGGCGTTGCCCAGGTCGACCAGGGGGTGCAGCCGGGGCAGCGCGCCCTCGCGGCGGAACCGGCGCAGCAGCGACTCGGCCGCGCACCGGTAACGGGTGGGGGCCAGCCCCATCCGGGCGAAGGCCCGCCGCCACGCCTGGATCTCCGGGAAGCCGCCCTCCGGTCCGCCGGCGAGCCGGGTCCGGGCCGCGTCGGCGTGGCGGGCGAGGAACCGTCCGAGGTCGACGGTGGGGTCCACTCCGGTGACGTGCAGGACCCCGCAGCTCAGCTCGGGGAAGGTGGACCAGACCTGCGGGGAGTGCCGGAATCGCACGGGAAGCTCCTTGTCGGGCGGTCGGCGCGGCCGAGGTTGTCGGGCGGTCAGGGCGAGGCCGGGTCATCGGGCGGTCAGGGCGAGGCCGAGGCCGAGGGCGAGGAAGCTGCCGGCGAAGCCGTGCCGCAGCAGCGCGGTCAGCCGGGGCCGGGCCAGGACCCGGCGGCGCAGGCCCCCGGCCAGCACGGCGAACCCGGCGAAGGCGACGAGCGTGGCCAGCATGAAGACCAGGCCGTGCAGCAGCATCCGGCTGGTGGCCGCCGGCGCGTCCGGGGGCACGAACTGCGGCAGGAACGCCACGAAGAACACGGTCACCTTGGGGTTGAGCAGGTTGACCAGCACGCCGTCGCGGACCACCCGGGTGGTCGGTCGGGGCGGGCGTCCGTCGTCGACCGCCAGCGCCGAGCGGTCGCGCAGCGCCGACCAGGCCATCCAGAGCAGGTACGCCACGCCCAGCCAGGTCACCACCCGGAACGCGGGAGTGCCGACGTGCAGCACCGCGGCCAGGCCGGTCACCGCCGCGGCCAGGTGCGGCACGAGGCTGACCGTGCAGCCGACCGCGGCGGCGAGTCCGGCGCGCCGGCCGGCCGTGAGCGCGGTGGAGAGCGTGTACACCACGCCGGTGCCCGGGGTGAGCACCACGACCAGCGTGGTCAACAGGAAGGCGATGGTCATGCCGTCCAGCCTGCGACCATAATGGCCCGGTGGACAGGGCCAAAGCGGCGGCGGCGCAGGAGTCCATAGCGGCGGGTGCCGACTTCCTCCAGCTGGACGTGGGGGACGCCCCGCCCGGCGGGCGCGCCGACTGGCTGGCGGGACGGCTGCGGGCCGCCATCGCCGACGGCCGGGTGCCGGTGGGCGCCCGCCTGCCGGCCAGCCGCGTCCTCGCCGCCGAGCTGGGTGTCTCCCGGGGCGTGGTGACCGAGGCGTACCAGCGGCTGACCGAGGACGGCCACGTGGTCGGCCGGGGCCGCGTCGGCACCGTCGTGGTGGCCACCCCGGCCGCGCTGGTCACCCGCGCACCGGCGCCGGCCCCGCCGGTCGAGGTGTTCGCCGCCCGCCCCGGCGTCGACGTCTTCGACGCGTTGCGCACCGCCCCGGCGGAGCTGGACCTGACGCCCGGCGTACCCGATCTGGCCGCCTTTCCCCGGGCGGCCTGGCTGCGGGCCGAACGCGCGGTGCTGCACCGCCTCGCGCCCGCCGACTTCGGGTACGGCGACCCGACCGGCACCCCCGCGCTGCGCCTGGCGGTGGCCACCTGGCTGGCCCGCAACCGCGGCATCCGGGTCGACCCGGCCGAGGTGGTGATCGTGGCCGGGGTGTCCCAGGCGCTCGGCCTGCTCGCCCAGGTGCTGCACAACGACGGGGTGCACACCGTGGCGGTGGAGGACCCGGGCTCCCTCGGCGTACGACAGCACCTGCGCAACTGGCGGCTGGACACCCCACCGGTGCCGGTCGACGCGCACGGGCTGCGGGTCGACCGGCTGGCGGCCCTCGGCGCCCCGGCGGTGATGCTCACCCCGGCGCACCAGTTCCCGACCGGCGTGGTGCTCGACGGGGACCGGCGCCGCCGGCTGCTGCGCTGGGCCGAGCGGGGCGGCCTGGTCATCGAGGACGACTACGACGCCGAGCACCGCTACGACCGGCCGCCGGTGCCGGCCCTGCGCGGCATGCTGCCGGACCGGGTCTGCTACACCGGCAGCGTCTCCAAGCTGCTCGCCCCGGCGCTGCGGATCGGCTGGGTGCTCGTGCCTCCCCGGCACCACGCCGCCCTGGTGGCCGCCAAGCGGATGGCCGACCTCGGCAACGCGGCCCTGCCCCAGCTGGTGCTGGCCGAGCTGATGGACTCCGGCGCGCTGGAACGCCACCTGCGGCTGCTGCGCCGCCGGCACGTGCGCCGCCGCGACGCGATGCTCCGCGCGGTCCGCGACCACCTGCCCGGCGCGGTCGTGCACGGCGCGGCCGCCGGCCTGCACCTGCTGGTCACCCTCCCCGGCGACGTGGACGACGTGGCGGTGGCCGCCGCGGCGCTGCGCCGGGGGGTCAAGGTCCAGCCACTCTCCTGGCATGCCCAACTCCCGCAGCCACCCGGCCTAGTCCTCGGCTACGCCGCCAACCCGGCCGGCGACCTCGAACGCGGCCTCGCCACCGTCGGCGCCGCCCTGCGCGACCTGCGCTGACACGCACCGCCCCCGGCCCACGTCCAGCCGCGTTGATCAAGGAGTTCGCGTCGCGGTGGAGATCGACACTGCCGCGAACCTCTTGATCAATTCGGCGGGAGTGGTCGAGAGGAGGAGGGTGGGTGGTAGAGGGCGGCGAGGGCGGCGGCCGTGTCGGCGAGCCGGTCGCGCAGCGCGGCGGGGGAGAGGACCTCCACCTCGGCGCCGAGCCGCAGCAGGTCGCCGTGCGCGTGGGTGAGCGACTCGATGGGTACGACCGCCCGGACCCACCCGTCGTCGTCGGCCGGGCCGGCGCTGGCGTCCACGGCGGCGACCACCGCGTCGCTGGCGACCTCCCGCAGCCGCTCCCGCCCGCGCGGCGAGAGCCGGATGGTCGCCTCGTCCCGGTGCAGCCGGGACCGGAACTCCACCACGTGCGCCCGCCACCAGCCCGGCAGGTCGAACTCGGGCCGGTCGAACGGCTCGTCGAGCGGGGTGAGGCCGAGGATCTGGTTGACCCGGTAGGTGGCCGGCTCGGGCCGGTCCGGCCGGGCGGCGACCACGTACCAGCGGCCGCCCTTGAGCACCAGGCCGTACGGTTCGAGCACCCGGGTCACCTCGCCGGTCCAGCTGCGGTAGCGCACCCGGATCCGGTGCTGCCGCCAGACCGCGTCGGCCGTCGGGGCCAGGTACGGCGACGGATCGCCGTCGGAGTACCAGCCCGGGGTGTCCAGGTGGAAGCGCTGCTGGAGTTGGGCGGCCCGGTCGGCGAGCGGCGGCGGCAGGGCGGCCCGCAGTTTGAGTTGCAGGGTCGCGACGACCGACTGGTAGCCCAGCTCGGCCGCCGGGCCGGGCAGCCCGGCGAAGAGCAGCCGATCGGCCTCCTCTGCGGTGAGCCCGGTCAGCCGGGTCCGCCAGCCGTCCACGAGCCGGTAGCCGCCGGCGTGGCCGGCCTCCCCGTACAGCGGAATGCCGGCGGCGTGCAGCGACTCGACGTCCCGGTAGACGGTGCGCACCGACACCTCCAGGCGGTCGGCCAGCTCGGCGGCGGTGAGCCGGCCGTGGGCCTGGAGCAGCAGCAGGATGGACAGGAGACGACTGGCCCGCATTCCCCTGACAGTAGCTGTCAGGGGAGGGGTCCTACCGTCCCGGCATGGCCTTCCACGACAAGGAACTGACCGTGCCGGGGACCGTCGAGGTCGCCGGCCGGCACGTCAAGCGCTACCACATCGACCAGCCCGACCGCCGTCTCGAACCCGCGGTGGTCGAGGCCGCGTACGCGTACCTGCCGAAGCTGCTGCCCGAGCCGGACGGCGGCACCCCGCCGGCGAGCTGGGTGGTGCTGCACCGGGGCGCGGACACCGGCGCGTACCTGCTGGCGTACAGCTGGTTCTTCGACAACGTGGTGGAGTGCCGCATCGCCATCGCCGGCCAGCCCGCGCTGGACTGCCCGGACGACGACCCGGCGCACTTCGTCCCGCTGGACCGCCCCGGCGTCGGCTGCGTCTGGGAGTTGGGCGTGCTGGAGCACGAGCGCGTGGCCTGGGTCCGCCACGTCCTGGCGCCGGACACGCCCGATCTGGCCGGCTACCTGGCCGACGCCCGCGCCGAGGGGTCGGTGGGCCACTGATGGGCGACTTCGACTTCTTCGTCGGCACCTGGAACGTGACCAACCGGCGGCTGACCAAGCGGCACGTCGGCAGCGACGAGTGGGACGAGTTCCCGGGCACCTCGGTGGCGCACTCGTTCTTCGACGGCGCCGGCAGCTTCGACGAGATCCACTTCCCGACCCGAGGCTTCTCCGGCTCCACGGTCCGCATCCTCGACCGGACCACCGGGCTCTGGTCGATCTACTGGATGAACAGCCGGCGGGGTGTGCTGGAACTGCCGCCGGTGGTGGGCCGGTTCGTCGACGGTGTCGGCACCTTCTACGGCGACGACACCGACGAGGGGCGGCCGATCCGCTGCCGGTTCATCTGGTCGGCGATCACCCCCACCACCTGCCGCTGGGAGCAGGCGTTCTCGATCGACGGGGAACGCACCTGGGAGACGAACTGGATCATGGAATTCGTCCGTACCGGGTGACCCTCAGGCCGGGGGCGGCGTGGTCGTCCGGTAGATCGCGGTCAGCCAGACGTCGAGCAGCACGTCGACCACGTCGGGTTCGGCCACGGCCGGCCCGTCCCCGGCGAAGGTCGCGTACCAGACCCGTTCGTTCATGGAATTCAGCGCGATGGCGAGGTCCCGGGCGGGCAGCCCGCCCGGGGCCGCGCCGCGTCGGCGCTCGCCCTCGATCGCCGCCTCGACCGCGCGGACCCAACGCTCGAGCACCTCGGCCCAGAGCCGGCGTACCTCGGCGTTGGTGCCGCGCACCTGGGCGCAGGCCAGCACCAGCGCGCGGTGCGCGCCGAAGGTGGCGTGGAACCGGGCGATCAACTCCCGCCAGCGGGCGCGCGGGTCCTCGGCCAGCCGGTCCAGCACGTCGCCGGCGGCGACGTTGGCCTCCTCGGTGACCCGGTCGAGCAGGGTGAGCAGCACCGCGTCCTTGGACGGAAAGTAGAAGTAGAACGTGGGCCGGGAGATGCCGGCGCCCTTCGCCAGATCGTCGATGGAGATGTCGCCGAAGGCGCGCTGTTCCAGCAGCCGTTCGGCGGTGGCGAGGATGGCCAGCTCCCGGTCGTCGCCGGCGGAGCGGCCCGGGCGCCGCCCGCGGGTCCTCGCGGACCCGGTCGGCGTGCGGGCGGTGGTCATGTCGGCTGATGCTACACCCGCTCGACACCGTGTCGATGAGAGTCGACAGAGTGTTGACTGGCGCCGACAGGGGTGGATAGGGTCCGGTCCACCGCGCCCGAACGGGAGATGCCATGTCGGACCACGTCGACGTCCTCATCGTCGGTGCCGGGCTGTCCGGCATCGGCGCCGCCGTCCACCTGCAACGGCAGTGCCCGGGCAAGACGTACGCGGTGCTGGAGGCGCGCGACGCCATCGGCGGCACCTGGGATCTCTTCCGCTATCCGGGCATCCGCTCGGACTCCGACATGTACACCCTCGGCTACTCGTTCAAGCCGTGGACCAACCCGAAGGCGATCGCCGACGGCGACTCCATCCGGGACTACGTGCGCCAGACCGCCCGCGAGTACGGCGTCGAGGAGCGCATCCGCTTCCGCCACCGGGTGGTCCGCGCCGACTTCGACAGCGCCACCGCCCGCTGGACGGTCCACGCCCACCGCGACGACACCGGCGAGGACGTCGTCCTCACCTGCGGATTCCTGTTCACCAACTCCGGCTACTACCGCTACGACGAGGGCTACACCCCCGAGTTCCCCGGCGTCGTGCGGTACGCCGGCCGGCTCGTGCACCCGCAGCACTGGCCCGCGGACCTCGACTACACGGGCAGGCGGGTGGTGGTCATCGGCAGCGGCGCGACCGCGGTCACCCTGGTCCCGGCGATGGCCGAACGGGCCGGACACGTCACCATGCTCCAGCGCTCACCCACGTACGTCATCTCGCTGCCCTCGCGCGACGGGCTGGCCGACGCGCTGCGGCGCCGGCTGCCCGCGAAAGCCGCGTACGCCGTGGTGCGGTGGAAGAACGTCGCGCTCGGGGTGGCCAATTTCCAGCTCAGCCGGCGTGCCCCCAACCTGGTGAAGACGTTCCTGCGCCGAGCCGTCAAGGGGCAGCTGCCGGTCGGGTACGACATCGACCGCCACTTCTCGCCCCGCTACAACCCCTGGGACCAGCGGCTCTGCGTGGTGCCCGACGGCGACCTCTTCCGGGCGGTCAGCGAGGGGCGCGCCGCGGTGGTCACCGACACCATCGACACCTTCACCGAGCGGGGCATCCGGCTCACCTCCGGCACCGAGCTGCCCGCCGACATCGTGGTCACCGCCACCGGGCTCAACCTGCTCGCCCTCGGCGGCATGACGATCGCGGTCGACGGCGTCGAGGTCGACCTGGGGCGCACGGTCGCCTACAAGGGCATGATGCTCTCCGGCGTGCCGAACTTCGCCATGACCATCGGCTACACCAACGCCTCCTGGACCCTCAAGGCCGACCTGGTCGCCACCTACGTCTGCCGACTGCTGCGCCACCTCGACGCGACCGGCCAGCAGCTCGTCACCCCGGTCGCCCCCGACTCGGACGACCTCGAACCGATCATCGACCTGAAGTCCGGGTACGTGCTGCGCGCCGTCGACCGGCTGCCCAAGCAGGGACCCCGGGCGCCGTGGCGGTTGCACCAGAACTATCCCCGGGACGTGCGGCTGATGCGGCGCGGCCCGCTCACCGACGGCGTGCGCTTCTCCCGGGCCACCGTCACCGAGCCCGCCGCGCCCGTCGGCTGACCAGGAGGACCGCATGCGTGACTTCGTCTTCCCCGGCGGCACCGCGGTGCTGACCGGCGCGGCCAGCGGCATCGGCGAGGCGCTGGCGCACGGCCTGGCCCGGCGCGGCGCCGACCTGGTGCTGCTCGACCGGGACGCCGAGCGGCTCGACGCCGTGGTCGCGGCGATCCGCGCCGCCCACCCCGAGCAGCGGGTCGAGACCCACCTGGTCGACCTCGCCGACGCCGGGGCCACCGACCGGGTGGCCGCCGAGATCCGCCGTACGCATCCCCGGATCCGGCTGCTGGTCAACAACGCCGGGGTGGCCCTGGGCGGCCGGTTCGACCAGGTCACCCTGGAGGAGTTCCTCTGGGTCATCGAGATTAACTTCCGGGCGGTGGTCCGGCTGACCCACGCGCTGCTGCCCGCGCTGAAGGCGGAGCCCGGCGCCCACCTGGTCAACATCTCCAGTCTGTTCGGGATCATCGCGCCCGCCGGCCAGGCCGCCTATTCGGCCAGCAAGTTCGCCGTGCGCGGCTTCACCGAGGCGCTGCGGCACGAGCTGGTCGACGACGGTGTCGGGGTCACCTCGGTGCACCCGGGCGGCATTCGCACCCGGATCGCCGCCAGCGCGCGGGTCGGCAGCGGTGTCTCCCGCGAGGAGTACGAGGCCGGCCGGAAGCAGTTCGAGAAGCTGCTCTCCATCGACCCGGCCAAGGCCGCCGAGGTGATCCTGCGGGGCGTCGCGCACCGCCGGGGTCGGGTGCTGATCGGCTGGTCGGCGAAGCTGCCCGACCTGCTGGCCCGGATCGCCCCCGCCTCGTACGGGAAGGTCCTGGCGCTCGGGATGCGGCCGAGGCCGGCCGCCGTGCCGGCCCCGCGCCCCGAGCCCGAGGCCGCCGCGCCCGCCGGCTCCGAGCCGGGGCGGCCGGCGTGAGCCTGGCGCCCGCCGACGAACTGACCGTGGCCGGGCGGCGGGTCCGCTGCCGCGTCTCCGGCGACGGCCCGCCCGTGGTCCTGTTGCACGGCATCGGCCGCACCCTCGAGGACTTCGCCGACCAGCACCAGGGCCTCGCCGCTGACCACCGGGTGGTCAGCGTGGACCTGCCCGGCCACGGCGGCTCGGCGCCGCTGGACGTGCCGCACAGCCTGCCCGCGCTCGCGTCGTCCGTCGCCGAGGTCCTCGACGCGGTCGGGGTCACCGGTCCGGCGCACCTGGTCGGCAACTCCCTCGGCGGGGCGCTGGCGATGCGCCTGGCCGTCGACGACCCGACCCGGGCGGCGAGCCTGGTGCTGGTCAACAGCGCCGGCTTCGGCAAGGAGGTCACCTTCGCACTGCGGCTGCTCGCGCTGCCGTTCGCCCGACTGCTGCTGCGACCGCACCCGGCGATCGCCCGCCGCACCGAGCGGGCCATCTTCCACGACCCGGCGTACGTCACCGAGGCGCGCGTCGCCACCGCCCTGACGGCGGCCCGGGAGCCGCACGCCGCCCGGGTCATGCTGGAACTGGTCCGCAGCCTCGGCACCTGGTGGGGCGTCCGCCCACAGTGGCGGGCCGAGCTGCTCGACGCGGTGGCCGCGCTCGGCCTGCCCACCCTGGTGGTCTGGGGCGAGCGCGACCTGATCCTGCCCGCCCGGCACCTGGCCAACGCGCGCACCCGGTTTCCGCAGGCACGCACCCACCTCTTCGCGGACTGCGGGCACATGCCGCAGATCGAGCGGGCCGCCGCGTTCGAGGCCCTGGTCAGGCGATTCTGGTCGCAAGCCGGTGCCGCTGGAGCAGCGTGACGGCCACCAGCGCGAGCAGCACCCCGGCGATCACGTCGACCGGCCCGGGCAGCCACGGCGCCACCAGCACCAGCAGCGCCGCGGCGGGGAAGAGTACCCGGCCGAGACCGCGCTTGGCCCGCAGGTGCAGCGCCCAGAGGGTGACGAGGTACACGGCGACCGGGACGGCGGTGGCGTAGCCGACGACCCGGCCGGAGACGTGCGTCGCGTGCAGGTCGTGGTCGACCGCCACGGCCAGCCCGGCGCCCACCGCGGCGATCGCCGCGAAGATCAGGTAGTGGCCGTAGCCCCAGAACAGCGCGCCCCGCAGCGCCAGCGGCGGCACCGGGCCGGGCCGGTCGAAGTAGAGCCACCAGACGGCGAAGACGATCACCAGGCCCGCCGCGGCCAGCGACCACAGGCCGCCGTTGCCGGCGTCGATGCCACCCTGGATCGCCACCGAGGTGGAGAGCACCACCTCGCCGAGCACGATCAGGGTGAACAGCTGGTACCGCTCCGCGATGTGGTGCGGGTGCCAGGTCGTCATCCCGTGCCGCTCGGCCAGCGCCGGCACCAGCAGGTCGGCGAGGGCCAGCAGCAGGAACACCGGCAGGCCGCCCTCGTGCGGCAGGAGCAGCCGCAGCAGCCAGCCGGCCTGCACCACGGCCACCCCGACCGCGTACGTGACGGTGGTGCGGCGATGCTCCGCGTCACCGGCTGCCGCGCGCAGCCAGTTCACCACCGCGGCGAGCCGCATCACCACGTACCCGACGGTGATCGTGGCGAAGTCGGCCTCGGCGAACGCCCGCGGCACGCCGGCGGCGAGGATCAACGCCCCGGTGATCTGCACCAGCGTGGTCAGCCGGTACACGTCGTCCTCCGTGTCGTACGCGGAGGCGAACCAGGTGACGTTCATCCAGGCCCACCAGATCGCGAAGAACACGGTCAGGTAGCCGGTGAGGGCGTGTCCGAGGTGTCCCGCCGCGAGGTCGTGGTGCAGGCCGCCGGCCGCCTGGGCCACGGCGACCACGAAGCAGAGGTCGAAGAAGAGCTCCAGCGGGGTCGCGGTCCGGTGCTCCTCGTCGGGGCGGCGGGCGCGCATCGGCCGGTGCCAGGCCCGGACGGGCGGGTTGCTGGTCAATCGGTGCTCCTCGCCGGCGGCGGGTCAGCTGCCCACACGATAACCAGCTCAGCCGGTCAGCGACGGCGCGGCCGGCGACAAGGGCGCCGGGGCCATGCGCCACGGCCGCCGGGGTGCCGTCGTCGGAGCCGTTGTCCACCACGATCACCGGGGCGGCGTGGCGGGGCAGCAGGTCCAGCAGGTGCGCCCGCCGGTTGCGGGTGGCCACCACGATCGTCACGTCCGTCGTCATGGCGGCCCTGGTACCCCGCCCGCGAGCGCCCACGCGTACCGGTTCCCGGAGACTCGCAGGTGCGACCGGGCCTGGCGCGGGAACACCCCGGGCATGGCCGAGCTGACGCTCTTCCTCGCCGGGGACGTGATGACCGGCCGGGGCGTGGACCAGATCCTGCCGCACCCGGGACCGCCCGGGCTGCGCGAGCAGGCCGTGACCGACGCCCGCCGCTACGTCGAGCTGGCCGAGTCGGTGTCCGGCCCGGTGCCGCGTCCGGTCCCGCCCGGGTGGCCGTGGGGCGACGCGCTGCGGCTGCTCGACGCCGAGCGCCCGGACGTGCGGATCGTCAACCTGGAGACGGCGGTGACCGCCCGGGGCGAGTACGCCCCCGGCAAGGGCATCCATTACCGGATGCATCCGGCGAACCTGCCCTGCCTCGCCGCCGCCCGGCTGGACGTCTGCGCGCTGGCCAACAACCACGTCCTGGACTTCGGTCCGACCGGGCTGGCCGACACCCTGGACGCCCTGCGGACCGGGGGCATCCGGACCGCAGGCGCGGGCCGGGGCGCCGACGAGGCGTGGGAGCCGGCCACGGTACGGCTCGACGGCGGGTGGCGGCTGCTCGTCTGGTCGGTGGGCGCCGCGTCCAGCGGGGTGTTCCCGCACTGGGCGGCATCCGACGGTCGGCCCGGGGTCGCGTACCTGCCGGAGGCCTCGGTGACGTCGGCCGAGGCGCTGGCCGACCGGATCGCCCGCCGGGCCGGGCCGGCCGACCTCGTGGTGGTCTCGGTGCACTGGGGCACCAACTGGGGTTACCAGGTCCCGGACGAACACGTCGAGTTCGCGCACGCCCTGGTCGATGCCGGAGTGCACGTGGTCCACGGACACTCCTCGCACCATCCCCGCCCGGTCGAGCGGTACCGGGGGCGGCTGATCCTCTACGGCTGCGGTGACCTGATCGACGACTACGAGGGGATCGGCGGCCAGGAGGAGTACCGGCCGGAGCTGCGCCTGCTGTGCCTGCCCACCCTCGACGCGGAGACCGGCGAGCTGCGCCGGCTCCGCCTCGTCCCGGTCCGGATGCGCCGCATGCGCCTGGAGCCCGCCGCCCCGCCGGAGGCCGCGTGGCTCGCCCACCTCCTCGACACCCTCAGCACCCCCCACCACACCCGCTTCACCCAGGCCGACGCCGCCATCACCCTCACCCCGTGACCCGCCGGGCCTGTCGCCGCTCGCCCCGAGCCGGGCGGAGTGGGGTGGGTCACCTGCGGAATGGGGCGGCAGGGGAGGTGGGCGGGTTGAGTGCAGGATAGATACATGACGCATCCCACGAGCGCCGGCACCACCGCGCGGGCCGCCGGGCCGTCCGCCGCCGAGCGGGCGTACCAGCACCTGAAGCGGGCCATCCTGGAGCAGGTCTACCCCGGTGGCCTGCTGGTCAGCGAGGGCGAGGTCGCCGAGGCGACGGGGGTGTCCCGCACCCCGGTCCGGGAGGCGCTGCTGCGCCTGGAGACCGAGGGTCTGGTCAAGCTCTACCCGAAGCGCGGCGCGCTGATCCGGCCGGTCTCGGCCCGGGAGATCGCCGACGTCATCGAGGCCCGCCGCCTGGTGGAGCTGCACGCCGCCGAACGGGTCTGGCCGCGCCGCGCCGCGCTGCGCGCCGACCTGGCCCGCTGGCTCGACGAGATGCGCCGGGCGCACGCCGCCAGCGACGTCACCGCCCTGATGGCCGCCGACCGGGCCTTCCACGCCACCGTGGTGGAGGCGGCCGGCAACGAGATCCTCGCCGAGCTGTACCACCGGCTGCGCGACCGGCAGATCCGGATGGGCGAGGCCGGCTTCCGCCTCTCGCCCGGCTGGGCCGAGGTGGTCCTCGCCGAGCACGCCGCCCAGCTCGCCGCCCTCGACGGCGACGACCCACAGGTCTTCCTGGACGCGGTCGCCGCGCACATCGACAACGCCGCGACCGTGCTGCGGACACTGCGGTGAGCGCCGCCGCGAAGCGCCCCGCCGTGCTGGTCTACGCGGTGGCGGTCACCGCGTACGTGGCGGCCGTCTTCCACCGCAGCTCGCTCGGCGTCACCGGGGTCGACGCCGCCGACCGGTTCCACATCAACGCCGCGGCCCTGGCCACCTTCTCCGTCGCCCAGCTCGCCGTGTACGCGGCCATGCAGGTGCCGGTGGGGGTGCTGCTCGACCGGTTCGGCTCCCGCCGGCTGCTGCTGGCCGGTGGCGCGCTGATGGTCGCCGGCCAGCTCTGCTTCGCCGTCGCCACCGACGTACGCCTCGCCGTCGCCGCCCGGGTGCTGGTCGGCCTCGGCGACGCGATGACCTTCATCAGCGTGCTGCGGATCGTGGCGTTCTGGTTCCCTGGCCGGCGCAACCCGCTGCTGGTGCAGCTCACCGGCACCATCGGGCAGCTCGGTGCGGTGCTCGGCGCCGTACCCCTGGTGGCGCTGCTGCACCAGGCCGGCTGGACGCCCGCGTTCCTCACCGCCGCGGCGCTCGGCGCGACCGTGCTGCTGCTCGTCCTGGTAGCGGTCCGGGACACCCCGCACGCCGAGCACAGCAGCGGGGTCGCGGCCGACCTGGCGAGCGTACGCCGGCAGCTCGCCGACGCCTGGGCCCAGCCAGGGACCCGGCTCGGCCTCTGGACCCACTTCGTCACCCAGTTCTCCGGGTCGGTGTTCGCCCTGCTCTGGGGCTACCCGTTCCTGGTGCAGGGGCAGGGCTTCTCGCCCACCGCGGCGGCCTCGCTGCTCACCCTGATGACCGTGGTGACCCTGGTCTGCGGTCCGGTGATCGCCCACCTGTGCGCCCGGCACCCGTTCCACCGCTCGGTGGTCGTCTTCGCCATCACCGCCGCCACCGCGGCGGTCTGGGCGGTGGTGCTGGCCTGGCCCGGCCGCGCCCCGCACTGGCTGCTGGTGGCGCTGGTCGTGGTGCTCGCGGTCAACGGCCCCGGCTCCGTGATCGGCTTCGACTACGCGCGCACCTTCAACCCGGTGCACCGGATCGGCAGCGCCACCGGGATCGTCAACGTCGGCGGGTTCGTCGCCTCGATTCTGCTGATCCTGGCCGTCGGCGTGGTGCTCGACCTGGGCACGCCGGCCGGGCGGAGCACCCCGCCGCTGGACGCGTTCCGCTGGGCCTTCGCCGTGCAGTACCTGCTCTGGGCGCTCGGCGCGGTGCAGGTGCTGCGCTACCGCAACGCCGCCCGCCGCCGGTACGCCGACGAGCGCACCAGCACCGCCGTACCGGCGCCCGCCGGCGCCTGACCGCCGGCTGGCGCCGGAGCACCTCGCCGGTCAGCGGCGGATCCGCCGGTGGGTCAGCGAGTCCAGCATCAGGGTCAGCCCGGCACCGACCAGCCACACGTCCTTGGCCAGGCCGATGCCGGCCTGGCTGGGCCGGAGGCTGTTGCCCTCGCGCATGCCGGGCGTCTTCAGATAGAGCTGCACCAGTCCGGCGCCGAACGCGGTCAGCGCCGCGCCGGCCAGCAACGACGGCACGAACGGGACGAGCAACGCGGCGCCCAGCGCCATCTCGCTCCGGGACAGCAGCATGGCGAATCGGGTGGGCTCGAACTGCTTCAGCTGCGGGATCGCCCCGACCGCCATGCCGTGCATCCCGGCCGCGGCCTCGCCCTCCAGGGTCCGCTTGCCGAGCCCGGAGTTCAGGATGTACGCGCCGATGCTGACCCGCAGCGGCGCATGCGTCAGTTTCATGATCACTCCCGTCGGGTGCCGCAGAATCGGGCCCCGCGTACCCCGTGACGCGCGGGATAACCGCGATGCGACGGTGGGCCGGCGGTGGTGATCGGCGGTAGGTTCGCGGGAAGGGACACCACGTCGACAGGAGACACCGTGAGCCAGGAAGTCCGGGGAGTCGTGTCGCGGCGCAAGGGCGCGCCGGTGGAGGTCACCACCATCGTGGTGCCCGACCCGGGGCCCGGCGAGGCGGTGGTCCGTGTCCAGTCCTGCGGGGTGTGCCACACCGACCTGCACTACCGCGAGGGCGGGATCGCCGACGACTACCCGTTCCTGCTCGGCCACGAGGCGGCGGGCGTCGTCGAGCAGGTGGGGGAGGGTGTCACCGACGTCGCCCCCGGCGACTTCGTGGTGCTCAACTGGCGGGCGGTCTGCGGCCAGTGCCGGGCCTGCCGCCGGGGCCGCCCCTGGTACTGCTTCAACACCCACAACGCGGCCCAGAAGATGACCCTCACCGACGGCACCGAACTCGCCCCCGCCCTGGGCATCGGCGCGTTCGCCGAGAAGACCCTGGTCCACGCCGGCCAGTGCACCAAGGTCGACCCGGCCGCCCGACCCGCCGCGGTGGGCCTGCTCGGCTGCGGCGTGATGGCCGGCCTCGGCGCGGCCATGAACACCGGCCAGGTGGGCCGGGGCGACTCCGTCGCCGTCATCGGTTGCGGCGGCGTCGGCGACGCCGCGGTGGCCGGTGCGGCCCTGGCCGGGGCGACGACGATCATCGCGGTGGACACCGACTCCCGAAAGCTCGACTGGGCCCGGAAGTTCGGCGCCACGCACACCGTCAACGCCTCCGAGGACGACCCGGTCGAGGCGATCCGCGCTGCCACCGGCGGGTTCGGCGCCGACGTGGTCATCGACGCGGTGGGCCGCCCGGAGACCTGGAAGCAGGCGTTCTACGCCCGAGACCTGGCCGGCACCGTGGTGCTGGTGGGCGTGCCCACGCCGGAGATGAGGATCGAGCTGCCGCTGCTGGACGTGTTCGGCCGCGGCGGTGCGCTCAAGTCCAGCTGGTACGGCGACTGCCTGCCCAGCCGCGACTTCCCGATGCTCACCGAGCTCTACCGGCAGGGCCGCCTCGACCTGGACGCGTTCGTCACCGAGGAGATCGCCCTCGACCAGGTCGAGGAGGCGTTCACCCGGATGCACCACGGCGACGTGCTCCGCTCGGTGGTGGTCTTCCCGTGACCGCCCGCCTCGACCACACCGTCACCTCCGGCACGTTCTCCCTCGACGGGCAGACCTTCGAGGTCGACAACAACGTCTGGTTGATCGGCGACGACACCGAGTGCGTGGTCGTCGACGCGCCCCACGACGTGGCCGCCATCCGCAAGCTGGTCGGCGACCGGCGGGTGGTCGCCGTGCTGGCCACCCACGCCCACGACGACCACGTCCGGGTCGCCCCCGAGCTGGCCCGGGCCACCGGCGCGCCGGTGCTGCTGCACCCGGCCGACCGGGTGCTCTGGGACCTGGTCCACCCGGACACCCCGCCGGACGGGGAGCTGACCGACGGCCAGACCGTCGAGGTCGGCGGCACCACCCTGCGGGTGCTGCACACCCCTGGGCACAGCCCCGGCGCGTGCAGCCTCCACGCACCGGACCTCGGCGCGGTGTTCACGGGCGACACGCTCTTCGCCGGCGGGCCCGGCGCCACCGGCCGCTCGTACAGCGACTTCGGCACCATCGTCGCCTCGATCCGGGACCGGCTGCTCACCCTGCCGCCGGAGACCGTCGTCCACACCGGACACGGCGACGACACCACGATCGGCGCGGAGGCGCCCCACCTCGACGAGTGGATCGCCCGGGGACACTGAGCCGGCTCGCCACGGGCTCAGCGTTCGCCGTCGAGCACCGGCTTGACGTCCAGTACGGGGGTGCCGTCCAGCGCCTCCAGGTCGGCCACCCGTACCCGCGTGCCGTCGACCTCGAGGACCCGGACCCGGTGCAGGCCGACCGGGTTCGGCCGGTGCGGGGAGCGGGTGGCGAACACCCCGGTCTCCGGCCGGGAGGTGTCGCCGCGCGGGTGCACCGCGAGCACGTCCCGGTCGGCCCGGTCCAGCCAGGTCAGCACCAGTACGTCCGCGCCCGCGCGCAGCCCGCGCAGCGCGGGCGCGTAGGCCTCGGCGAAGACCAGCCACGCCTCCGGTGCCCCCTCGTCGCCCTGCTTCGGCGCCGTCGCGGGGTCGGTCAGCGGGGACTCCACCCGGCCGACCGGCCGCAGCAGCGGCTCCCCGCCGGTCACGGCGCGTCCCGCAGCATGTGCAGCCGGACCGTGGTGCCGGCTGCGGTGGTGTGCACCAGGACCAGGTCGCACAGCGCGTGCACGATGACCAGCCCCCGGCCGCCGATGCCGTCGTGCGCCGGGGCCAGTCGCCCGGCGAGCGGGTCGGAGAGCCAGCCGTCGTCGTGCATCTCGCAGACCAGGTGGCTCGCGGTCCGCCACAGCTGCAACGTGCCGGCGCCGCCGGCGTGCGCGACGCTGTTGGTGGCCAGCTCGGTCACCGCGATCTGCAGGTCGGCCACCCGGTCGGCGTCCAGGCCGGCGTCGCCGGCGTGGTCGCCCACGAACCGCCGCAGCAGCGGCAGGCTCTCCAGGTCGTAGCGGAGCACCGCGACCGGCTCGGCGGGGCTGGGCAACCGCTTGTTGTGCCGCTCCGCCACCTCGGCCGGGGCGTATCCGGCGCTGGGCCGGCTGCCGGTCCCGTCGACCAGCAGCGGATGGGTGCAGCGCGCTTCGGCGAGCACGCCCGGATCGAGCCGGCCCGCGTCGTACGGGCACAACATGCTCACCTCGCGGCCGGCGAACGCCCAGTTGATCGCGGCTTCGTGCTGCGCGCAGGCCGGATACTCCTGGGCGGTGCGCCCGGGCCACACCGGCTCGCCGAGGATGCGGACCCGCCGGCCGGGGTGCCGGTCGGCGAAGGACTGGAGCACCCAGGGCAGGATCCGGCCCGGGTTGCGGCCGGCCTCGGTCAGGTCGGTCCACCGGATCACGTTGCCGCCCGGGCCGAGCGCGGCGCGGATCAGCGCCAGCTGCGGGCCAGGCGTGGCGACCAGCACCGGCTCCCCAGCGGCGAGTCCCTCGTGGAGGAACGGCAGGACCACGGCCAGCAGGCCGGCGGCGTCGGTGTAGAGGAGAAGGTGGTGGCGGAGGCCGGCGGCCGTGGTGCCCAGCGTCCCGGTCATGCCAGAGACTCCGTGGCCGGCCCGCTGTCCAGCAGGCCGAGCAGCCGGCGCAACGCCGGTCGGCAGCCCACCAGCTGGATGCCGGTCCCGCCGGAGCGTTCGGCCCGCGCCAGCGCGATGGCGGCCCCCACGTCGGCGAAGCTCAGCTCGGACAGATCCAGCACGGGGGCCGGGCCGGTTGCCGTCACGTCGTCCAGCACCGCGGTGAACGCCTCCCGGTTGCTCCGATCTACCTGCCCCACCAGCCGCAGCCCCGGCGGGTCGGTCGTCCGGTACGCCCGCAGCAGCGGCGCCCAGGTCCGGTCGGTGTGCGAACCGGCCGTGCCCGGGTGCGCGGCGGCCAGGGCGCGCAGCCGCTCGGCGGGGAACAGCCGGCGGTCGTACACGCACAGTCCGGCCAACCGTCCGTCCAGGAACAGCGGGTTGAGCGCCGCCTCGTACCGTTGCAGGTCGTCCAGGGTGGTGGCGCTGCGCAGCACCCACGCCATGTCGCCGGCCAGCCGTACCCCCGGGTAGCCCTCCTGCTCGGCGCGGGTGACCTCGTCGACCACGGTGGCGACCAGGGCTTCCGGGGCCAGATGGTGGCCCGAAAGGTAGACCTCCACCGCCGGGACGATACGCAACTGGCCGGACGCCACGGCGGCCTCGGTCGGAACCCCGACGGACTCGACCCGGGCCCGTACCGCCTGGGGCGTGGACGACTCGGTGAAGCAGATGACCTTGTGGCCGAGGCGGAGACCGGCGGCGGCGAAGCGGCCGACGGCGTCAAGAGCAAGGCTCTCGTCGTCATGGGTCCAGCACACGTGGTCTCCCAGGTGGATCTGGTCGGCCACGGTCGTAGCAGTCACGGTGCTGGCCTTCCCGGTCGGCGCGGCCCTCACTCTATCGCCGGTCGCGGTGGCGGCCCAACGGGCTGCGCCGTGGCGAGTCGCTTGCCCGCGCGGCCTCGGCGGGGTTAGCCTGCGGGTGGACCCGGATGCCGGCGCGCGGCGCCGCCCGGGGTTTCCCTCTCTCCGCATCGACGGGCCGGCACACCGCCGGACCGGTCGCGGAGCCATCCCACCGAGGGCCCGGTCATCCTCGCCGCCGCTGCCGTTGCCGGATGGCACGACACCGACGAGGCCGAGCGACCCGGCCCCGCGCCGCCCGGCGGCGCGCGCGTCACCTCTCCCGTCCGCCCGCGTGGGCGGCATCCACCGTACGAAAGGCACCCGATGAGCCTTGACACCAACGCGCTGGTCCCGGTGACCGGCATCGTGGACATCCGTGACGACCACGCCCTGCTCCGCGCCGACGGCTACCTGCCGTCCGCCGCCGACGTCCACGTCGCCCCCGCCCAGCTGCGCCGGTTCGGCCTGCGCCGCGGCGACCTGGTGACCGGTGCGGCCGCCGCCGGGCCACGCCGGGGCCGGCACGCGCCGCTGGTCCGGCTGGACACCGTCAACGGGATGGAGCCGGAGGAGGCGAAGCGCCGGCGGGAGTTCTACAAGCTCACCCCGCTGTACCCGCGGGAGCGGCTGCGGCTGGAGACCGAGCCGCACATCCTGACCACGCGGGTCATCGACCTGGTGATGCCGATCGGCAAGGGGCAGCGGGCACTGATCG
>NZ_JBVJJA010000073.1:0-23319 GCF_055586005.1 Micromonospora sp. NPDC051924 | reverse complement strand
GCGTCGGGGTGGATGCCGTGGTGTCGCCACAGCGCGGTCAGGGCCGTGGTGACCGCGAACAGGGTCGGCTGGACGACGTCGACCCGGTCCAGACTTGCGGCGGAAGGCTTCTCCAGGATGACCTCGCGCAGGGACCAGTCGGTGTGCGGGCGCAGCGCGGTGTCGGCCCGGTCGATGCTGTCCCGGAAGACGGGGGACGTGCGGTAGAGCTGGCAGGCCATGGCGGGCCACTGGCTGCCCTGCCCGGGGTAGATGAAGGCGACCTTTCCGCCGTCACTCGCCTCGCCCACTGTCAGGTTGTCGTGCTCGACCCCGTCGACCAGGGCGGTCAGCGCCTCGGACAGCTCGTCGAGGGTGCGGCCCAGCACCACGGCCCGGTGCGGGAACACCGTGCGGCCCGTGAGGGCGTGCGCGACCCCGGCGAGGTCGAGGTCCTCGGCGTTGGACGCCCAGCCACGCAGCCGGCGGGCGTGCTCCCGCAGCGCAGTCGCGGTCTTCGCGGACAGCAGCCACGGCACCCAACCACCGCCGGGCAGGTCGGACAGCTCTTCGTCGTCCACGACGCCCACCGATGTCGTCGCGGCACCCGACCCGATCTGCCCGGATCCGCTGCCGGCCGGCTCGTCCCTCACCTCGGTCCGCCCGGCCGGCGCGGTCGGTGACTCGGCCGGCGGTGCCGCGACCTCGGTCCACGCCGGCGGCTCCTCGATGATCAGATGCGCGTTGGTGCCGCTCACCCCGAACGACGACACCCCGGCCCGGCGCGGGTGCCCGTTCCGCCGCCAGTCGACCGGCTCGTCCAGCAGCCGGACGTTGCCGGCGGTCCAGTCCACGTGCGGGCTCGGCGCGTCGATGTGCAGCGAGCGCGGCAGCAGGTCGTGCCCCATGGCCAGGGCCATCTTCATCACCCCGGCGACGCCGGCGGCGGCCTGGGTGTGCCCGATGTTCGACTTCACCGACCCCAACCAGAGCGGCTGCCCGTCTCGCCGGTGCTGCCCGTACGTGGCCAGCAGCGCCTGCGCCTCGATGGGGTCGCCGAGGGTGGTGCCGGTGCCGTGCGCCTCGACCGCGTCCACGTCGGCGGGGGCGAGGCGGGCGTTGGCGAGGGCCTGCCGGATCACCCGTTCCTGCGCGGGCCCGTTCGGCGCGGTGAGCCCGTTGCTGGCACCGTCCTGGTTGACCGCCGAGCCGCGGATGACGGCGAGGATCCGGTGGCCGCGCTCCCGGGCAACGGAGAGCCGTTCGAGCAGGAGCAGGCCGACGCCCTCGCCCCAGCCGGTGCCGTCGGCGGCGGCGGCGAACGGCTTGCACCGGCCGTCCGGCGCCAGGCCCCGCTGCCGGCTGAACTCGATGAACGGGCGCGGCAGGGCGAGGACCGTGGCCCCACCCGCGAGCGCCAGGTCACACTCGCCACCCCGGATCGCCTGCACGGCCAGGTGCATCGCCACCAGCGACGACGAGCAGGCCGTGTCCACGGTGACCGCTGGGCCCTCCAGCCCCAGCACGTACGCGATCCGCCCCGACGCCACGCTGCCCGAGTTGCCGGTGACCAGGTACCCCTCCAGGTCCGGGTCGGGTTCGCTCATCCGGGCCAGGTAGTCCTGCGAGATCACCCCGGCGAACACCCCGGTGGCGCTGCCGCGCAGGCTGGTCGGGTCGATGCCGGCCCGCTCGACCGCCTCCCAGGCGGTCTCCAGCAGCAGCCGCTGCTGCGGGTCCATCGCGGTCGCCTCGCGCGGGCTGATGCCGAAGAAGGCCGCGTCGAAGCCGGGGGCGTCGGTGAGGAATCCACCGTCGCGGGTGTACGTGGTGCCGGGCGAGTCGGGGTCCGGGTCGTAGAGGGACTCCAGCTCCCAGCCCCGGTCGGTGGGGAACGGACCGATCGCGTCGCCGCCACCGGCGACCAGGTCCCACAGCTGTTCCGGGGTGTCGATCCCGCCCGGGTACCGGCAGGCCATTCCCACGATCGCCACCGGTTCGTGGGCCCGGTCCTCCATCTCGTGCAGCCGCTGCCGGGTCGAGCGCAGGTCGGCGGTGGCCCGCTTGAGGTAGCTGCGGAGCTTGTCTTCGTCGTTCATCGTGCGTCCCCCTGGTCGGAGCCGGCAGAAGCGATCATCAATCGGGTCACGACGGGGAACCGCCGAGTTCCTTGTCCAGTGCGCTGAACAGCTCCTCGTCGCTCGCCGACTCCAGGTCGACGACGTCGTCGAGGTCCGCGCCGGCCGGCCGCAGGCCGTCCAGCCGGCGCAGCAGGCCGCGCAGCCGGTACTCCGCCCGGCGCCGTTCCGCGTCGTCCAGCGCGGCCACCGCCAGCGCCGCCTCCACCCGGTCCAGTTCGGCGAGTACGGACGCCGGCGGCGCCTGCTCGGCCGGCGCGAGCTGCCCGGCGAGGTACTCCGCCACCGCCACCGGCGTCGGGTGGTCGAAGACGAGGGTGGCCGGCAGTTGCAGCCCGGTCGCGGCACGCAGCCGGTTGCGCAGCTCCACCGAGGTCAGCGAGTCGAACCCGAGGTCCTTGAACGGTGACCCCGCCGGCACCGAGGTCGGCGAACCCTGGCCCAGCACGACCGCCACGTGGCCGCGGACCAGGTCGAGCAGCAGTCGGGGCCGCTCGGCCGTGGGCAGGGCTGCGAGCTGCTCGGCGAGCGACCGTCCGCCGGCCACCTGCTCCCCGGCGGCACGCCGGGTGGGGGCGCCGACCAGGGCGCTGAGGATCGCGGGTACGCGCTCCTGGCTGCGGAGGGTGGGCAGGTGGAGCTTGACGGGGACGAGGTCGGGGTGGGTGTGGGTGAGGGCCGCGTCGAGGAGGGCGAGCCCTTCCTCGGTCTCCAGGCCGAGGCTGCCCGCGCGGGCCATCCGGGCCCGGTCCACCTCGGTCAGGTGGCCGGTCATGCCGGTCTTCTGCGTCCAGTAGCCCCACGCCGTGCTGGTCGCCGGCAGGCCGAGGTCGCGGCGGTGCTGGGCCAGCGCGTCGAGGAACGCGTTGGCCGCCGCGTAGTTGCCCTGACCCGGCGTGTCGATGGTCCCCGAGCTGGACGAGAAGACGACGAAGTGGGTGAGCGCGCGATTCCTGGTGACCTCGTGGAGGTGCCAGGCGGTGTCCACCTTGGGATCGAGGGTGGCGTGCAGGTCCTGCGCGGTGAGGTTGGTCAGGGTCGTGTCGCGGAGTGTGCCGGCGGTGTGGATGACGCCGGTGAGGGGGTGTCCGGCGTGGTCGATGTGGTCGATGACCTCGGCGAGCTGGCCCCGGTTCGTGGTGTCGCAGCGGGTGATGGTGACGGTCGCCCCGTGCCCGGTGAGCTGGTGAATGAGGGCGGGCGCGTCCGGGTGGTGGGGGCCTTGGCGGCTGAGCAGGTGGAGGTGGTGCGGGCCGTGGTGGGTGGCGAGGTGAGTGGCCACCTGTTGAGCCAGGGTGCCGGTGCCGCCGGTGACGAGGGTGGTGCCGTTCGGGTTGACGTCGGGGGCGGGGAGGGTGAGGGCGATCTTGCCGGTGTGGCGGGCGTTGGCGAGGTGGCGGAGGGCGGCGGGGGCGTGACGGATGTCGTAGGCGCGGGTGGGCAGCGGCGGCAGGGTGCCGTCGTGGAAGAGGGGTTGGAGGTGCTGGTAGAGGGCCGCGATCGTGTCTTCGCCGCCGTCCATCAGGTCGAACGCCTGGTAGGTGGTGTGCGGATGGTCGGTGGCCCAGGCGTCGGCGTCGCGGATGTCGGTCTTGCCCATGTCGATGAGGCGCCCGCCTCGGCCGAGGAGGCGGCCGCTGGCGTCGAGGTGTTCGCCGGTGAGGCTGTTGAGGACGACGTCGATCCCGGGGGTGTGGGCGCGGTAGTGGTCTTCGAAGTCGACGGTGCGGCTGTTGGCGATGTGGGGTTCCGTGATGCCCAGGCGATGCAGGGTCGACCACTTGGTGGGGTGGGCGGTGGTGTGGATCTGGGCGCGCAGGTGGCGGGCTACGTGGATGGCGGCGTGGCCGACGCCGCCGGTGGCGGCGTGGATGAGCAGGTGCTCGCTGGGTTGGAGATGAGCGAGGTCGTGCAGCGCGTAGTAGGCGGTGAGGTAGGCGATGGGAGCCGCCGCCGCCTGGTTGAGGGTCCAGCCATCCGGGACAGGGGTTACCAGACGATGGTCCGTGACGGCACTCGCGCCGATGCCGTTGAACAGGCCCATCACCTGTTGTCCGACGTGCAGGTCCGTTACCGCGCTGCCGATCTCGGTGACCGTGCCGGCGCCTTCGCCGCCGATGGGGCGGGGGTCGTTGACGATGCCGAGGGCGACGACGACGTCGCGGAAGTTCACCCCGCCGGCGTGGAGTCGGACGCGGACCTGGTGGGGTTGCAGGGGTGCGGCGTAGTCGGGGCAGTGGGTGAGCCGCAGGTTGTCCAGGCTCCCGCCCGAGGTGGTCTCCAACCGCCAGGCCTCACCGTCCGGCAGCGGCAGTCCGGCTGACACGTGCGCCGGCTGGAGGCGCGGCACATACAGCGCACCGTCGCGGATGGCCACCTGCGGCTCACCCGATCCGATCGCCCGGCCGAGGGCGGCGACGCTCTCCGCCTTCCCGTCCAGGTCCACCACGGTGATCCGGTCGGGGTGCTCGGCGAGCCCGGTGCGCAGCATTCCCCAGCACGACGCGGCCGCCAGGTCGGTGATCCGGTCGTCCACCCCGGTGCTCACCGCACCCCGGGTCAGCACCACCAGCCGGGTGTCGGCCAGCGCCTCCTCGGCCAGCCACTCCTGCAGCACCCGCAGCAGCGACTCGATCGACCCGTGGGTGGCGGCCAGCACGTCGGTGTCCGCCCCGTCGACCACCGGACCCGCGCCCTCCCAGGGCAGCACGACCGTCCGTATCGCCGACGCCCCGGTGGCACCCAGTGCGGCCGCCGTCGGGTACGCCGACCCCGCCCCGAACGCCGCCGACCACCGGTCGACCGTGTCGGCGTCGGCACTCAGCACCGCCACCGGGCCGACCTCGGCCAGCTCGGCCGGCTCGACCGGAAGCCAGTCCACGTGCAGCAGCCACTGCGGATCCACCCGTACGCGGCCGCGCTCCGCGCCCTCGACCGGCACCTCGCGCAGCACCAGCGACTCGGCGTCCAGCACGGGCTGGCCGGCCGGGTCGTGGACCACCAGGGCGGCCTGGTCCCCGCCCCGGCGTACCAGGTGCACCCGGACGCTGCTCGCCCCGGTGGCGTGCAGCCGTACGCCGGACCACACGAACGGCAGTTGCAACCGGGTCACGTCCCCGTCGGCGGCGAGGGCGAGCACGTGCAGCGCGGCGTCCAGCAGCGCCGGGTGCACGCCGTACCCGTCGACGTCGCCGCGGACCGGTTCCGGCAGCGCCACCTCGGCGTACAGGTCGTCGCCCGCCCGCCACGCCCGCCGCAGGCCCTGGAACGCCGGCCCGTACCGGTAGCCCAGCTCGGCCAACCATTCGTACACCCCGTCGACCGCCAGCGGGTCGGCGCCGGCCGGCGGCCACTCGGCGCGGGCGGCCGGCGGTGCGGTGGTGGGCTCGGCGGCGAGGGCGGCGGTCGCGTGGTGCGTCCAGGCGGTCTCGTCGGTGCTCCCCGCGGGACGCGAGTGGACGGTCAGGCCGCGCCGGTTCTCCTCGTCCGGCGGGTCGAGGGTGACCTGCAGGTCGACCGGCCGCTCGTCGAGGAACAGCGGTTGATGCAGGGTGAGCTCGTGGAGGTGCCGGTGTCCGGTGCCGGCGGCGGCGTGCAGGGCGAGGTCCACGTACGCGGTCCCCGGCAGCAGGCAGCCGGCGGTGATGGCGTGGTCGACGAGCCACGGGTGGCTGCGGGTGGAGAACTGTCCGGTGAGCAGCCGCTGGCCGGTGGGGGTGGCCAGCTGCCCGGTGAGCAGCGGGTGCTGCGGCCCGTCCGGGCGGCGGTGCCGCCGGCCGGTCAGCCAGTACGACTGGTGGTGGAAGGGATAGGTGGGCGGGATGACCTGGGTGCGGGCGCCGGGAAGCAGCCGCGTCCAGGCGATCGGATGGGTGGTCCGGGTGTGCAGCAGCGCGGTGTTGGTGAGCAGGGTGTGCCAGGGGTCGGCATCGCGGCGCAGCGTGTGACAGGTGGCGGCGGCGTCGGCCTCGATGGCGGCGACGAGCAGGGGGTGGGGGCTGATCTCGACGAGGGTGTGGTGTCCGTCGGCGGTCACCTGCTGGAGGGCCGGGTGGAAGTGGACGGGTTGGCGCAGGTTCTCCCACCAGTAGTCGGTGGTCAGCTCGCCGCCGGGCAGCACGGTCTGGCGG
Organism: Micromonospora sp. NPDC051924; assembly: GCF_055586005.1. Classification (NCBI taxonomy): domain Bacteria; kingdom Bacillati; phylum Actinomycetota; class Actinomycetes; order Micromonosporales; family Micromonosporaceae; genus Micromonospora; species Micromonospora sp. NPDC051924. The sequence goes on along the minus strand of NZ_JBVJJA010000073.1, from coordinate 17,072 downwards.
GTGCTGCTGTAGAAGGCGGTGTCGGTGGCCCGGCCGTCGACGGCCACCCCGGTCAGTTCCGGGTGCAGGGGGTCGACGTGCGGGCTGTGGCTGGCGTAGCTGACCGGGATGAGCCTGGCGGTGTGGCCGTGGTCGGTGAGGGCGGCGTGGGCCGCCCCGATGGCGTCGGGCGCGCCGGAGAGCACGCAACCGGTGGGGGCGTTGTGGGCGGCGAGGTGCAGCTCAGGAGCGTGCTCCGGGACGAGCCGTTCCAGTAGGGCGGCCAGTTCGTCCGGGGTGGGGCCGGTGACGGCGAGCATGCCGCCGGTGCCCTCGATGGTGGTGAGGGCCCGGCCGCGGTGGGCGATGAGGCGGGCCGCGTCATCGAGGGCGAGGGCGCCGGCGGCGTGGGCCGCCGTGATCTCACCCTGGGAGTGGCCGATGACCGCGTCGGGGGTGAGGCCGTGGTGCCGCCACAGCGCGGTCAGGGCAGTGGTGACCGCGAACAGGGTCGGCTGCACGACGTCCACCCGGTCCAGGCTGGCCGCCGAAGGCTTCTCCAGGACGACGTCGCGCAGCGACCAGTCGGTGTGCGGGCGCAGGGCGGTGTCGGCCCGGTCGATGCTGTCGCGGAAGACGGCGGAGGTGCGGTAGAGCTGGCAGGCCATGGCGGCCCACTGGCTGCCCTGGCCGGGGTAGATGAAGGCGACCTTGCCACCGTCGTGGGCTTCGCCGACGGTCAGGTTCCGGTGCTCCATCCCGTCGGCCAGGGCGGTCAGGGCCTCGGTGAGCTCGTCCAGGCTGCGGCCCAGCACCACGGCCCGGTGCGGGAACGCCGACCGGCCGGCCAGGGCATGCGCCACCCCGACGAGGTCCAGTCCGTCCGCGCCGGACGCCCAGTCGCGCAGCCGGCGGGCGTACTCCCGCAGCGCGGTCTCGGTCTTCGCGGACAGCAGCCACGGCACCCAGCCGCCACCCGGCAGGTCCGTCAGCCCGTCCGCCGCCACCACGACGGGTACGGCGGCCGGCTCCGCCGAGGCCGAGACCTCCTCGATGATCAGGTGGGCGTTGGTGCCGCTCATCCCGAACGCCGACACCGCCGCGCGCCGCGGGCGCCCGTTCGGCTTCCAGTCGACCACCCGGTCGAGCAGCCGGACGTTGCCGCTGTCCCAGTCGACGTGCGGGCTGGGCGCGTCGATGTGCAGCGACCGGGGCAGCATGCCCTGCTGCAGGGCGACGACCATCTTGATGATCCCGGCCACGCCGGCGGCGGCCTGGGTGTGCCCGATGTTCGACTTGATCGAGCCGAGCCACAACGGCTCGTCGTCCCGGCGTTCCTGCCCGTACGTGGCGAGCAGGGCCTGGGCTTCGATCGGGTCGCCGAGGGTGGTGCCGGTGCCGTGCGCCTCCACCGCGTCAACGTCGGCCGGAGCGAGGCCGGCGTTGGCCAGGGCCTGCCGGATCACCCGCTCCTGCGCCGGCCCGTTGGGTGCGGTGAGGCCGTTGCTGGCGCCGTCCTGGTTGACCGCCGAGCCGCGGATGACGGCGAGGACCCGGTGGCCGCGTTCCCGGGCCACGGAGAGCCGTTCCAGCAGCACCAGGCCGACGCCCTCGGCGAAGCCGAACCCGTCGGCCGCCGCCGCGAACGGCTTGCACCGGCCGTCCGGGGACAGGCCCCGCTGCCGGCTGAACTCCACGAAGCCACCGGGCGTGGCCAGCACCGTCACCCCGCCCGCCAGGGCCAGCTCGCACTCCCCGTTGCGGATCGCCTGCGCGGCCAGGTGCATCGCCACCAGCGACGACGAGCACGCCGTGTCCACGGTCATCGCCGGGCCCTCCAACCCCAGCGTGTACGCGATCCGCCCCGACGCCAGCGCGGTGGTCGCCCCGGTCATCAGGTAGCCCTCGTAGTCCTCCGGCACCTCGTCGAACCGGGGCCCGTAGTCGTTGTCGATGACCCCGGTGAACACGCCCGTCGCGGTGCCGCGCAGGCCGCCCGGGTCGATGCCGGCCCGCTCCACCGCCTCCCAGGCGGTCTCCAACAGCAGCCGCTGCTGCGGGTCCATGGCCGCCGCCTCCCGGGCGTTGATGCCGAAGAAGGCCGCGTCGAAGCCGGCGGCGTCGTCCAGGAACCCGCCGTGCCGGGTGTACGTGGTGCCCGGAGTCCCCGGCTCCGGGTGGTAGATGGCGTCCACGTCCCAGCCCCGGCCGTCCGGGAACTCGCTGATCGCGTCACCCTCGGAGACCACCAGCTGCCACAGCTGCTCCGGCGAGCCGACCCCGCCCGGATAGCGGCAGGCCATGCCGATGATCGCCACCGGTTCGTCGGCCGCCGCCACCCGGACTGGCGCCGCGACGCGGGCCGCCGGCACCCCGGAGACCAGCTCCCGCAGGTGCTCGACCACCGCCGCCGGGGTGGGATGGTCGAACACCAGCGTCGCCGGCAGCGCCAGGCCGGTGGCCGCGCCGAGCCGGTTGCGCAGCTCCACGGCGGCGAGCGAGGTGAATCCGAGGTCCTTGAACGCCTGCCCCGGGTCGACCGTCTCCGCCGACTCCAGCCCGATCACCGTCGCCACCGCCCCCAGCACCAGGTCGTGCAGGGCCCGCCGCTGCTCCGCCACCGGCCGGCCGGCGAGCCGCTCGGCGTAGGTCAGTGGTCCGGCGTCGGCGGCGGCGTCGCGCAGTCCGTCGCGGAACAGCCCACGCAGCAGCGCCGGCACCGGTCCGGTCGGCGCGGTGACCCGGCCGGCGAACAGCACCACGGCGTCGCCGGCGAGCGCCAGGTCGAGCACCGCCGACGCGGGCGCGGGCACCAGCCCGTCCGGCCTGGGCGCGTCCGGTGTACCACCGGCGATGCTGACCGCGGCGAGCCCGTACGCCCGCCGGTGCCCGGCGAGGGCGTCGAGGAACGCCGCGTCGCTCTCGCGGGCGGTGCCGAGCGCTCCCGCCAGGTCGGAGAGCAGCACGAACGCCGACAGGTCGAGGTGGCGGGTCGCCTCGTGCAGCGCCCACCCGGTGGCCGGGTCGCCCCCGGCGTGCAGCACGGCACTGACCGGCCGGGCCGGGTCGACCGTGGCGAGCAGGTCGGCCAGGGCGCCGGGGTCGGTGGTGTCGCCGCCGGTGACGGTGACCCGGGCGCCGAGGCCGGTCAGCTCGGCGACCGCCGGGGCCACGTCGACGGTGCCGGCCAGCAGCAGGTGGCGTACCCCGTGCCGGGTGACCAGGTCCCGCGCCGCCGCCACGGCCCGCGCGTCGCCGGTCACCAGGACCGTGCCGTCCGGGTCGAAACCGGCGGGGCGCTCCGCGTCGACGGCCGCGCGGACCAGCCGGTGCAGCAGCATCGTGCCGGTGCGCAGGGCGAGCCGGGGCTCGCCGGCCGCGCCGGCGGCGGCCACCGCCCGGTCCAGGATGGCGTCGCTCTCCGGATGCCCGTCGGTGTCGACCAGGATCATCCGGTCGGGGGCGACGGCCTGCGTGGCGCCGGCGGCGCCCCACACGGCGGCGGCGGGCAGGTCGCGCGGGTCCTCGCCAGGCAGCGCCGCCACGGCGTGCCGGGTCAGCACGACCAGCCGCGGCCCGTCCGGGTCGGCGAGCGCCGCGTCGAGCAACGCCACCGCCCGGCCGGCGGCCCCGACCGGGTCGGCCAGCTCCGCCTCCGGCGTCCGGTAGGACCACACGCCGCCGGCGACGTACGCCGGCTCGTCGTCGCCTTCACCGGACCGCTCCGGGACCGGTCGTGGCTCCCAGGCGACGGCGTACAGCTCCGGCACCGGCCCGTCGGTGGGCAACCGGTCGACGGGGAGCGGCCCGGTGTCGAGCGCGGCGATGAGCACCAGCTGGCCCGCCGGGTCGTGCCCGTCGAGGTGGAACCGGCCGTTCCCGGCGGGCCGCAGCCGCACCCGGAGCCTCGTGGCGCCGGCGGCGAGCAGCCGCACGCCGGACCAGCCGGTGACCGTCGGCGTGGTGTCCCGCAGGTCGGCCAGCAGCGGGTGCAGGGCCGCCTCCAGCAGCGCCGGGTGCAGCGCGTGCCGCGCGGCCTCCGCCCGCTGCAGGTCGTCGAGGGCGACCTCGACCAGGAACGTGTCGTCCTGCCGCCAGGCCTCGCGCAGACAGCGCAGCGCCGGCCCGTGCCGGTAGCCCGCGGCGCCCAGCCGCGCGTACACCTCGGCGACGTCGACCGGCGCGGCGCCGGCCGGTGGCCAGACCGGCGCGGCCGGCGGCGCGGCCGGCGGCGCGGCCGGCGGCGTCGTGGTGAGGATGCCGTCGCCGTGCCGGGTCCAGGCCGCGTCCGGCCCGCTCTCCGCGTCCCGGGCGTGGATGGTCACGGTACGCCGGCCGGCGTCGTCGGCCTCCGCGACGGCGACCTGCACCTGCACGGCCCGGCCGTCCGGCACGGGCAGCGGGACGGGCACGGTCAGCTCGGCGAGGTACGGGTGTCCGGTGTCGGCGCCGGCCTGCAGGGCCAGGTCCAGGAAGCCGCTGGCCGGCAGCAGCCGGGTGGCCAGCACGCGGTGGTCGTCCAGCCAGGAGGAGCCGGCGGCGAGCCGTCCGGTGAGCACGGTGCCGCCCTCGGTGGCCAGGTCGAGCCGGGTGGTCAGCACGGCGTGCCGGGTGGGGTGCAGGCCCAGGTCGGCCGGGGTGGTCCGGGACGTGCCGGACAGCCAGTGCCGGGTCGACTGGAACGGGTAGGTGGGCAGGTCGAGGTGCGGGTGGGTGCCCGCCGGGCGGGCATCGAGCGTGGCGGCGGCGGCGAGCAGGGTACGCGGCCCGGGTCGGTCCCGGTGCAGGCCGGAGACGGCGACGACGTCGGTCAGCGTCTGCTGGTGCAGCGCGGTGAGCGTGGCGTCGGGTCCGAGTTCGACGAAGGTGCGGACGCCGTGCTGGTCGTGGAGGGTGGTGACGCCGTCGGCGTAGTGGACGGGTTCGAGGATGTGCCGGACCCAGTAGTCGGGGTCGGTGAGTTGTTCGGTGGTGGCAAGTTGTCCGGTGACGTTGCTGACGACCGGGGTCGTCGGCGGTCGGTAGGTGAGGCTGGCGGCGACCGTGCGGAATTCATCGGCGACGACGGTCATGTGGGGTGAGTGGAAGGCGTGGCTGACCTTGAGCGCGGTGGCCTTGCGTCCGCTGTCGCGCCAGCGGGCAGCGAGTTGTTTGCAGGTGTCCCGGTCGCCGCTGATGACGGTGGTGTGGGGGGTGTTCACGGCGGCGATCCCGACGCCGGGGTGCCCGGCGACGAGTTGTTCGGCTTCGTCGCGGCTGGCTTGCAGCGCGATCATGGCGCCGGGGGTGGTGACGCCGTTCATCAGCCGGGCCCGAGTCGCCACGAGGAGGGCGGCGTCGTCGAGGGTGAGCACGCCGGCGAGGTGGGCGGCGGTGATCTCGCCGAGGGAGTGTCCGGTGAGGTAATCGGCGGTGAGGCCGAGTTGGGTGGTGGCCACCCGGTGCAGGGCCACGTGCAGGGCGAACAGGGCCGGTTGGGTGTAGGCGGTGGTGTCGAGCAGGGCGGCGGGGTCGTTGTCGGGTTCGCCGAGGACCACGTCCTGGAGGCGGTGCTCCAGGTGCGGGTTCAACGCCTCGCAGGCCTGATCGAAGGCTTCCCGGTAGGCGGGGTTGGTGGCGTACAGGTCGGCGCCCATGCCGGGGTACTGGCTGCCCTGACCGGTGAAACAGAACGTCACCCTGCCGCCCTCGCCGGTGGTGGCGGTGTCGACCACGGGATGGGGTCGCCCCTCGGCAAGCGCGGCCAGCGCGGCGGCGAACTCGTCACGCCCCCGCGCCACCAGCACCGCGCGGTAGGGGAACCGGGCCCGCCGGGCGAGCGCGTCCCCGACGGCGGCCGGCGTCACCTCCTCGTGCCCGGCCAGCCACGTGCCCAGCCGCCGGGCGTACGCGCGCAGCGCCGGCTCGGTCCTCGCCGACAGCACCCACGACACCCACCCGTCCCACGGGTCGCCGGCCGGCACGGGAGCTACCGGTTCGGCCGTGGGTGCCTCCTCGAGGATCACGTGCGCGTTCGTGCCGCTGACCCCGAACGACGACACCGCCCCGCGCCGCGGGTGCCCGTTCGCCGTCCACTCGACCGGCTGGTCGAGGAGGCGGACGTGGCCGCTGTTCCAGTCGACGTGCGGGGTGGGCGCGTCGATGTGCAGTGAGCGGGGGAGCAGGCCGTGGCGCAGCGCGAGGATCATCTTGATGACGCCGGCGACGCCGGCGGCGGCCTGGGTGTGTCCGATGTTCGACTTGATGGAGCCGAGCCAGAGCGGTTGCCCGTCCCGGCGTTCCTGTCCGTAGGTGGCGAGGAGGGCTTGGGCTTCGATGGGGTCGCCGAGGGTGGTGCCGGTGCCGTGCGCCTCGACGGCGTCCACGTCGGCGGGGGTGAGTCGGGCGTTGGCGAGGGCTTGGCGGATGACGCGTTCCTGGGAGGGGCCGTGGGGTGCGGTGAGGCCGTTGCTGGCGCCGTCCTGGTTGATGGCGGAGCCGCGGATGACGGCCAGGACCTGGTGGCCACGTTCCCGGGCCACCGACAGCCGTTCGAGCAGGAGGAGGCCGGCCCCTTCGCCCCAGCCGGTGCCGTCGGCGGCGGCGGCGAAGGGTTTGCAGCGGCCGTCGGGGGCGAGTCCGCGTTGGCGGCTGAATTCGATGAGCATGCCGGGGGTGGCCATGACGGTGACGCCGCCGGCGAGGGCGAGGTCGCATTCGCCGTTGCGGATGGCTTGGGTGGCCAGGTGCATGGCGACGAGTGAGGAGGAGCAGGCGGTGTCGACGGTGACCGCGGGGCCTTCCAGTCCGAGTACGTAGGCGATCCGGCCGGAGGCCACACTCGTCGTGTTCCCGGTCAGCAGGAACCCCTCGTACGCCTCCGGCGCCTCGTGCATCCGGGGCCCGTACTCGTCGAAGGCCAGCCCGGTGAACACACCGGTGGCGCTGCCGCGCAGGCTGGTGGGGTCGATGCCGGCCCGCTCGACCGCCTCCCACGCGGTCTCCAGCAGCAGCCGCTGCTGCGGGTCCATCGCGGTCGCCTCGCGCGGGCTGATGCCGAAGAAGGCGGCGTCGAAGTCGGTGGCCCCGGCGATGAAGCCGGCCTCCCGCGCGTACGTGGTGCCGGTGTGCTCCGGACGGGGGTCGTAGAGCCGCTCCACCCGCCAACCCCGGTCGGTCGGGAACTCCCCGATCGCGTCGTTGCCGGAGGCCAGTAGCTCCCACAGTTCCTCCGGGTTGCCGACCCCACCCGGATAGCGGCAGGCCATCCCCACGATCGCGATCGGCTCGTCCGCGGCCGGTGCGCGTACCGCCCGGGTGGCGGGCGCGGCCCGCTCCGCCTGGCCCGGCAACCGGTCCGTCAGGTAGTCGACCACGGCCGCCGGGGTGGGGTGGTCGAAGACGAGGGTGGCCGGTAGCAGCAGGCCGGTGCGGGTGCTCAGCCGGTTGCGCAGCTCGACCGAGGTCAGCGAGTCGAAGCCGAGGTCTCGGAAGGCCCGCCCGAGCTGGATGGACTCGGCCGTGGCGTGGCCGAGCACCACCGCCACCGTGGTCCGCAGCAGGTCCTCCAGCGCCGCCCGCCGCTCGTCCTCGCCGAGGTCGGCCAGCCGATCCACCAGGGCCGCCCCGATGTCGCCGCCGTCCGCCCCCGCTGCGCGCCGGGTCGGCGCCCCGGCGAGGGCGGTGAGGATGGCGGGTACGCGCGGCTGGTCGCGCAGGGCCGGGAGGTGGAGCTTGACCGGCACCAGGCTGGGGTGGGCGTGGGCGAGAGCCGCGTCGAGCAGCGCCAGGCCCTCCGCCGTGTCGAGCCCGACGCTGCCCGCGCGGGCCATCCGGGCCCGGTCCACGTCGGTCAGGTGAGCGGTCATCCCGCTCGTGTCGTTCCAGTAACCCCAGGCCAGCGCGGTGGCCGGCAGGCCCTCGGCACGTCGGTACGCCGCCAGGGCGTCCAGGAAGGTGTTCGCCGCCGCGTAGCCGGCCTGCCCACCCGTGCCCAGGGTGCCGGCGAACGCCGAGAAGAGCACGAAGTGGGTGAGGTGGTGGTTTCGGGTGGCGTGATGGAGGTGCCAGGCGGTGTCGATCTTGGGGTGCAGGGTGGCGTGCAGGTCGTGGGGGGTGAGGTTGGTGAGGGTGGTGTCGCGGAGTGTGCCGGCGGTGTGGACGGCGCCGGTGAGGGGGTGTCCGGTGTGGTCGATGTGGTCGATGACCTCTGTGAGTTGACGTCGGTCGGTGGTGTCGCAGGCCGTGATGGTGATGGTGGTGCCGTGGCCGGTGAGCTGGTGGATGAGGCGGGGTGTGTCGGGGTGGTGGGGGCCTTGGCGGCCGAGCAGGTGGAGGTGGCGTACGCCGTGGTGGGTGGCGAGGTGGGTGGCGACGTGTTGGGCGAGGGTGCCGGTGCCGCCGGTGATGAGGGTGGTGCCGGTGCCAGCGGTGGTGGCGGTGCCGGTGCCGGTGGCGGAGGCGTTCGGTGGGGGGAGGGTGAGGGCGATCTTGCCGATGTGGCGGGCGTTGGCGAGGTGGCGGAAAGCGGCGGGGGAGTGGCGGATGTCGTAGGCGCGGGTGGGCAGCGGCGGGAGGGTGCCGTCGTGGAAGAGGGGCTGGAGGTGTCGGTAGAGGGCGGCGATGTGGTTTTCGCCGGCGTCCATGAGGTCGAAGGCCTGATAGGTGGTTCCGGGGTGCTGGGTGGTCCAGGTCTGCGGATCGCGGATGTCGGTTTTGCCCATGTCGATGAGGCGTCCGCCGGGGGTGAGGAGGCGGCCGCTGGCGTCGAGGTGTTCGCCGGTGAGGCTGTTGAGGATGACGTCGATGCCGGGGGTGTGGGTGCGGTAGTGGTGTTCGAAGTCGAGGGTGCGGCTGTTGGCGGTGTTTTCTGGGGTGATGCCGAGGGTGTGGAGGGTGGGCCATTTGGTGGGGTGGGCGGTGGTGTGGATGTGGGCTTGGAGGTGGCGGGCTACGTGGATGGCGGCGTGGCCGACGCCGCCGGTGGCGGCGTGGATGAGGAGGTGTTCGCCGGGTTGGAGGTGGGCGAGGTCGTGGAGGGCGTAGTAGGCGGTGAGGTAGGCGATGGGTGTGACGGCGGCTTGGGGGTGGGTCCAGCCGTGGGGGATGGGGGTGACGAGTCGGTGGTCGGTGACGGCGGTGGGGCCGATGCCGTTGAACAGGCCCATGACGTGTTGGCCGATGTGCAGGTTCGTTACCGCGCTGCCGGTTTCGGTGATGGTGCCGGCGCCTTCGCCGCCGATGGGGCGGGGGTCGTTGACGATGCCGAGGGCGACGACGACGTCGCGGAAGTTGACGCCGCCGGCGTGGAGTCGGACGCGGATCTGGTGGGGTTGCAGGGGTGCGGCGTAGTCGGGGCAGTGGGCGAGCCGAAGGTTGTCCAGGCTGCCGCCCGAGGTGGTCTCCAACCGCCAGGCCTCACCGTCCGGCACGGGTAGCCCCGCCGTCGTGTGGGCGGGAGAGAGGCGCGGCACGTGCAGCCGACCGTCGCGGATGGCCACCTGCGGCTCGCCGGAGCCCACCGCCCGGGCCAGCAGTTCGGTCAGATCGTCCGTATCGGCCGGGTCGAGGTCGACGATGGTGATCCGGTCCGGATGCTCGGTCTGGGCGGAGCGCACCAGTCCCCAGCAGGCGGCCCCGGCCAGGTCGGTGATCCGGTCGTCCACCCCGGTGCTCACCGCACCCCGGGTCAGCACCACCAACCGGGTGCCGGCCAGCCCCTCGTCCGCCAGCCACTCCTGCAACCGCGACAGCAACGACTCCGTCAACCGGTGCGCCGCTGCCCGCACGTCGACGTCCGTCGCGTCGCCGTCCGCGCCGGCAGTGGTCCAGCACGGCAGCAGCACGGCGTCCGCGCCGACGGCGCGTACCGTCTCCAGCGTTTCGGCGGCCGGCGCGGCCGGCACGGCCCGGCGCAGCGGGTCGGCGGCGGCCCCGTCGATGCCGAGCACGGCGAGGTGGGGGTCCTCCGGGCCGTCCCCGCCGGCCGCTGCGGCGAGGACCGGCCAGTCGACGTGCAGCAGCCACTGCGGATCCACCCGCGGTGCGCCCGGCCCGGTGCCCTGGCGCGGTATCTGCCGCAGCACCAGCGACCGGGCCGCCAGCACGGGTTGCCCGGCGGGGTCGTGTACGGCCAGTTCGGCGCGGTCGGGCGCCGGGCGGGACAGGCGGACCCGCAGCGAGGTCGCCCCGGTCGCGTGCAGCCGCACCCCGGACCAGACGAACGGCAGCCAGACGCCGTCCCGCACGTCGTCGGTCACCCCCAGGACGTGCAGCGCCGCATCCAGCAACGCCGGGTGTACGCCGAACCGGTCCACGTCGACCCGGGCGCGCTCCGGCAGCGTCACCTCCGCGTAGAGGTCGTCACCCGCCCGCCACGCCCGGCGCAGGCCCTGGAACGCCGGCCCGTACCGGTAACCCAGCTCGGCCAGCTCGTCGTACAGCCCGTCGACGTCCAGCGGGGTGGCCCCGGCGGGCGGCCACGCGGCCGGCCACCCCGCCGCCTCGGCCGCGCCGGTGGCGGTCAGCCGGCCCGCGGCGTTCCTCGTCCACGGGCCGTCGGTCTCCCCGGCGGCCCGGGAGTGCACCTCGACCGTCCGGTGTCCGTCCGCCGGCTCGGCGAGGACGACCTGTATCTCCACCGCGCCGTCCGTGGGCAGCGCCAGCGGGCTGTGCAGGGTCAGCTCGTCCAGGTACGGGTGCCCGCCGGCCGCCCCGGCGTGCAGCACCAGGTCGACCAGGGCGGTGGCGGGCAGCAGGCACCGGTCGGCGATGGTGTGGTCGACCAGCCACGGATGGGTGGCCCGCGACAACCGTCCGGTGAGGATCGTCCGGGCGTCGGTGGCCAGGTCGAGCCGCCCGCCGAGCAACGGATGGGTGCTCGGCCGCAGCCCCAGGTCGGCCGGACGGGTGGCGGCCCCGGTCACCAGCCAGTGGTGGGTGTGCTGGAACGGGTAGGTGGGCAGGTCCAGGTGGGCGTCGGTGCCGGTGGGGCCCGCGCCGACGGTGGCGGCGGCCGCGAGCAGGGTCTGCTGGTGAGGCCGCTTGCGGTGCAGGGCCGGCAGGGCGATGACGTCGCTCAGCGTCTGCTGGTGCAGCGCGGTGAGCGTGGCGTCGGGTCCGAGTTCGACGAAGGTGCGGACGCCGTGCTGGTCGTGGAGGGTGGTGATGCCGTCGGCGTAGTGGACGGGTTCGAGGATGTGCCGGACCCAGTAGTCGGGGTCGGTGAGTTGGCTGGTGGTGGCGGTGTGTCCGGTGACGTTGCTGACCACCGGCAGCCGGGGCGGTTGGTAGCTGAGGCCCGCCGCGACGTCGCGGAATTCGTCAGCGATGGTGGTCATGTGGGGTGAGTGGAAGGCGTGGCTGACCGTCAGGGCGGTGGCCTTGCGGCCGCTGTCCCGCCATCGGGTGGCGAGTTGCTCGCACACGTCCTGGTCGCCGCTGATGACGGTGGTGTGGGGGGTGTTGATGGCGGCGATCGCGACGCCGGGGTGCCCGGCGATGAGTTGTTCGGCTTCGTCGCGGCTGGCTTGCAGCGCGATCATGGCGCCGGGTGTGGTGACGCTGTTCATCAGCCGGGCGCGGGCGGCGACGAGCAGGGCGGCGTCGTCGAGGGTGAGCACGCCGGCGAGGTGCGCGGCGCTGATCTCGCCGAGGGAATGCCCGGTGAGGTGGTCGGCGGTGAGGCCGAGTTGGGTGGTGGCCACCCGGTGCAGGGCCACGTGCACCGCGAACAGGGCGGGTTGGGTGTAGGCGGTGGTGTCGAGCAGCCTGGCGAGGTCGGTGCCGGCTTTGGCGAAGACCACGTCCTGCAGGCGGTGTTCCAGGTGTGGATTCAAGGCGTCGCACGCCTGGTCGAACGCTTCCCGGTAGGCGGGGTTGGTGGCGTAGAGGTCGGCGCCCATGCCGGGGTACTGGCTGCCCTGACCGGTGAAACAGAACGCTACCGGCCCGGCCCCGTCCAGCACCGCCGCGCTCAGCTGCGGGTGCGGTTCCCCGGCCGCGAGGGCGGTCAGCGCGGCGACGAAGTCCGCCCGGCTGGCGGCGGTGACCGCCGCCCGGTGCGGGAACCGGGTCCGCCGGGCCAGCGCCTCGGCGACCGCGGCCGGCGCGACGCCCGGGTGCGCGCCCAGCCAGTCCACCAGGCGGGCGGCCTGGTCACGGAGGGCGCCCTCCGTTCGGGCCGACAGCTGCCACGACGCCCACCCGTCCCACGGGTCGACGCCGGGAGTCGGGGCGTCCGCGACCTCCGCCGCAGGGGCCTCCTCGAGGATCACGTGCGCGTTCGTGCCGCTGATGCCGAACGAGGACACGCCCGCCCGGCGCGGCTGCCCGTCCGGCGACCAGGCCATCGCCCCGTCGAGCAACCGCACCCGGCCGCTGCCCCAGTTCACGTGCGGGGTGGGCGCGTCGATGTGCAGCGAGCGGGGCAGCGTGCCGTGCCGCATCGCGAGGATCATCTTGATCACGCCGGCGACGCCGGCGGCGGCCTGGGTGTGTCCGATGTTCGACTTGATCGACCCGAGCCACAACGGCTGGTCGTCCCGGCGTTCCCGCCCGTACGTGGCGAGGAGAGCCTGGGCCTCGATGGGGTCGCCGAGGATGGTGCCGGTGCCGTGTGCCTCGACCGCGTCCACGTCGGCGGGGGCCAGCTTCGCGTTGGCGAGGGCCTGCCGGATGACCCGCTCCTGGGACGGGCCGTTCGGGGCGGAGAGCTGACTGCTCGTGCCGTCCTGATTGACCGCCGACCCGCGGACCACCGCCAGGATCGGATGCCCCAGCCGGCGCGCCCGGGACAGCCGCTCCACCAGCAACAGGCCGACGCCCTCGCCCCAACCCGTGCCGTCGGCCGCCGCCGCGAACGGCTTGCACCGCCCGTCGGCGGCCAACCCTCGCTGCCGGGCGAACTCCACGAAGTTGTCCGGCGTGGTCATCACCGCCACCCCGCCCGCGAGGGCCAGGTCGCACTCGCCGTTCCGGATCGCCTGCGCCGCCAGGTGCAGCGCCACCAGCGACGATGAGCACGCCGTGTCCACCGTGACCGCCGGCCCCTCCAGGCCCAGCACGTACGCCACCCGCCCGGACACCACGCTGGACGTGTTGCCGGTGAGCAGGTAGCCCTCGATCCCCTCCGGCGCCTGGTGCCGCTCGTGCAGCCGAGGGCCGTAGTCCTGGGCGACCACCCCGGTGAACACGCCGGTGCTGCTGCCGCGCAGGCTGGTCGGGTCGATGCCGGCCCGCTCGATCGCCTCCCAGGCGGCCTCCAGCAGCAGGCGCTGCTGCGGATCGGTGGCCAGTGCCTCCCGCGGGCTGATCCCGAAGAACCCGGGGTCGAAGTCGCCCGCGTCGTAGAGGAAGCCGCCCTCCCGCACGTACGTGGTGCCCGGGGTCTCCGGGTCGGGGTCGTAGAGGGTGGCCAGGTCCCAGCCCCGGTCGGTGGGGAAGTCGCCGATCGCGTCGGTGCCGGCGGCCAGCAGCTGCCACAGCTCCTCCGGGGAGGTCACCCCGCCCGGGTAGCGGCACGCCATCCCGATGATGGCGATCGGCTCCCGGGCGCGTTCCTCCACCTCCTGCAGGCGCTGGCGGGTCTGGTACAGGTCCGCCGTGGCCCGCTTGAGGTACGCGACCAGCTTCTCCTCATTCGCCATCCGTGGCCACCTCACCGGTGAGATCGAGCTGCGTGAGTTCAACGTCCAGGTCCTGGTCGAGCAGGTGGAACAGCTCCTCCGGCGTGGCCGTGAGGATGTCGGCGGTGAACGTGGCCGGTCCCGGCTGCCCGCCGGTGAGCTGGTGCAGTAGCCCTTGCAGGCGGCTGACCAGATCCTCCCGCCCGTTCGAGGCGTCACCGTTCAACGCCCGTACCGCGCTTTCCAACCGGTCCAGCTCGGCCAGCGCCAGCTCGGCCGGGTCGGGCTGGCGCGGCGTGAGCTGCTCCGTCAGGTACGTGGCCAGCGCCGCCGGGGTCGGGTGATCGAAGACGACGGTGGCGGCCAGGGGCAGGCCGGTGAGCCGGCTGAGCTGGTTGCGGAACTCCAGCGCGGTCAGCGAGTTCAGTCCCAGCTCCAGGAAGCCCCGGTTCTCCCCGATCCCCGACGCGTCGGCGTGCCCGAGCGCCTTTGCCAACTGCCCGCGGATCAGCTCGGTCAACGTGCGCCGCCGCTCCGCGCCGTCCCGGTCCCGCAACAGATCGGACCAGTCCACGGCGGGTGTGCTCACAAGTGCGGTGGCGATGGATCGGGTGAGGTGGGTGGGGAGGTAGGCCGGGTTGAGGTGGGCGGTGATCGGAGTGGGTCGGCTGGTGGTGAGGGCGGTGTTGAGGAGGGTGAGGGCGTGGGTGGTGGACAGGGGGGTGATGCCGGTGTTTTCGAGGCGTTGGAGGTCCGCCTGATGGAGGTGGGCGGTGAGCGTGCTGGTGTCGGTCCAGTAGCCCCAGTTGAGGCTGGTGGCGGGCAGGCCGAGGGCTTGTCGATGGTGGGCGAGGGCGTTCTCGAAGGAGTTCGCGGCGGCGTAGTTGGCCTGGCCCGCGGTGCCGAGGGTGGCGGCGATGGAGGAGTAGAGGAGGAAGTGGGTCAACCGGTGCTGGTGGGTGAGGGTGTGCAGGTGCCAGGCGGCGTCGACCTTGGGGTCCAGGGTCGAGTGCAGCTGATCGGGGGTGAGGTTGGTGACGGTGGCGTCGTGCAGGGCGCCGGCGGTGTGGATGACCGCGCCGAGGGGGTGCCGGGTCTGGTCGATGTGGTCGATCACCTCGGCGAGCTGATCGCGGTTGGTGGTGTCGCAGGTGGTGATGGTGACGGTGGCGCCGAGGCCGGTGAGCTGGTGAACGAGTGCCGGTGCCGCCGGATGGTGGGGTCCTTGGCGGCTGACCAGATGCAGGTGGCGCAGGCCGTGATGGGTGGCGAGATGGGTGACGGTGTGTCGGGCGAGGGTGCCGCTGCCGCCGGTGATGAGCGTGGTGCCGTCGTCATTGAAGGGTCGGTGTTCCGGGACCGGCCGGGGGCGGGTCGCCGCTGCGGGTGTGGTGGCCGGCGTGGTGTCGGGGCTCAGGTGGGCGGTGAAGGGTGTGCCGGTCCGGAGGGCCAGTTGCGGCTGGCCACTGGTGATGGCGGCGGGAAGGACGCGGAGGCTGTCCGGGTCGGTGTCGATGAGGGTGATGCGGTCGGGGTGTTCGGTCTGGGCGGTGCGGACCAGGCCCCAGCAGGTGGCGGCGGGCAGGTTGGTC
Source organism: Micromonospora sp. NPDC051924 (assembly GCF_055586005.1). Lineage (NCBI taxonomy): Bacteria > Bacillati > Actinomycetota > Actinomycetes > Micromonosporales > Micromonosporaceae > Micromonospora > Micromonospora sp. NPDC051924. The sequence continues at coordinate 1,897 of NZ_JBVJJA010000073.1, read as the reverse complement.
AGTTGGTCGTGATCGCCGGTGGCCACGGCGCCGGTGGTGAGGATGGTCAGGTGCGCGCCGGCACAGGCAGGGTCGGTGAGGAAGCTCTGCAGGGTGCGCAGGAGCTCCTCGGTGGCCCCGTGCACGGCCGCCGGCACATCGGCGTCGTGGTCGCCGCTGGGCTGGTCGGGTAGCGGCAGGATGACCTGCTCCGGCGCGACGGTCTCGCCGGCCGTGACGGCCTGGCGGAGGGCGTCCAGGTCGGGGTGGCAGGGCAGGTCCCAGCCCGGCACCGGCCGACCGATGGTCACCCACCCGTCGGTGCCGGCCGGACCCGCCGGCAGCGTCACGGCCACCCAGTCCAACCGCCACGTTTGCCCTCGGGCGGTGGTCCCGCCGGGCAGGTCGTCGACCCGTACCGGACGGAACTCCACCTTCGCCACGGACAGCACCGGGGAGCCGGTCCGGTCCATGGCCACCAGCGCGCACCCGTCCGCGCCCTCCTGGCGCAGCCGGACCCGCAGCTCGGTCGCGGGTGCCGCGTGCAGCCGTACGCCGGACCAGGCCATCGGCAACGCCACCGTGCCGTCGCCACCCCGCCCCTCTGGCGCGACCAGCCGCAGCGCGGCGTCCAGCAGCGTCGGGTGCAGGACGTGACCGTCCCCGCTGTCGACGCGTACCTCCGCGGCGAACTCCACGTCGCGTTGCCAGCCGGCCGACGGGCAGCCGCTGCCCGGCTCGCCACCGGCGGCCGCCACCCCCTCCCGCAGCGCGGCCAGGTCGACCGGCGCCCACCCGGGCGGTGGCCAGGCGGCGTCCGGACGGGGCGCCGGGGCGTCCGACGAGGAGAGCAGCCCGGTGGCGTGCCGGCGCCAGACGACCTCCGCGTCGCCGCCGTCGGCCGCCGCGTGGATCGTGATCGGCCGCCGGCCGGACTCGTCGGGGGCGGTCACGGTCACCTGGACCCGTACGTGCCCCTGCTGCGGCGGCGCCACCGGTTCCCACACGGTCAGCTCGTCAACCTGGTCGCACCCCACCTGATCGGCCGCGTGCAGGGCCAGGTCCAAAGTGGCGGTCGGCGGCAGCAGCACCCTGCCTAGCAGCCGGTGTCCGGCCAGCCAGGTCTGCTCGCCGACGCCCAGGCGACCGGTCAGGACCACGTCCGGCGTACCGGCCAGCTCCAGGGCCGCCGGCAGGATCGGGTGCGTGCTGGGTCGCAGTCCGAGGTGGTGGGTGTCGCCGGCGGGAGCGGCGGTGAGCCAGTAGCTCCGGTGGTGGAAGGGGTAGCTGGGCGGGGTGGCGTGTGCCCGGGTCTCGGGGATGAGGTGACTCCAGGCGATGGGGTGGGTGGTGTGGGTGTGCAGGTGGGCGGTGTTGGTGAGCAGGGTGTGCCAGGGGTCGGCGTCGCGGCGCAGGGTGTGCAGGGCGGTGGCCTCGGCGTCGATGGTGGTGGTGAGCAGGGGGTGGGGGCTGATCTCGATGAGGGTGTGGTGTCCGTCGGCGATCAGGTGTTGGAGGGTGGGGTGGAAGTGGACGGGTTGGCGGAGGTTGTCCCACCAGTAGTCGGTGGTGAGTTCGGTGGCGGGGAGGGCCTGCTGGCGGGTGCTGCTGTAGAAGGTGGTGTCGGTGGCCCGGCTGTCGACGGCCGCGCTGGTCAGTTCCGGGTGGAGGGGGTCGACGTGGGGGCTGTGGCTGGCGTAGCTGACGGGGATGATTCGGGCTGTCACGTCGTGGTCGGTGAGCGCCCGGTGGGCTTCCTCGACGGCGACCGAGCTGCCGGAGAGGACGCAGGCGGCGGGGCCGTTGTGCGCGGCGAGGTGCAGCTCGTCTGCGTGGTTCGGTACGAGCTGCGGGAGGAGTTCGATCAGCTCTTGCGGGGTGGGGCCGGTGACGGCGAGCATGCTGCCGGTGCCTTCGA
>NZ_JBVJJA010000072.1:0-24398 GCF_055586005.1 Micromonospora sp. NPDC051924 | reverse complement strand
CCCCCCCCCCCCCCCCCCCCCCCCCCCCCCCCCCCCCCCCCCCCCCCCCCCCCCTCCCCCCCCCCCCCCCCCCCCCCCCCCCCCCCCCCCCCCCCACGCTCGGTTAGTTGATTCCCTCGTCGTGCGGGACGGTGACCGTGACGGTGCAGCCGACGGGTCGTCCGATCTCGTCGTGGCCGGCGTAGGTCAGGTGGTACACCCGGTCACCGCCGTTGCCGGCCCGCTCGGCCCGCAGCGCGCCGGTCGTGTCGGGGGTGCCGGCGGCGAAGCCGCTGACGTCGGCGGCGTCACCGCCGGTCACGCCGGTCAGGGTGAACGCGTTCGGGCCGAGCACGCCGTCGTGCAGGTCCACGGTCACGCCGACGTCGACCAGCTCGTGGTTCGGCGGCCACAGCACCGGCCGGTCCACCGCGCAGTCCAGCTGCCGTACCGGCAGGGGCTCTGCCAGGGTGGCGGTGGCGTGGGCGATCGTCGCGGTGAGCCGGGCGCCGGCCTCGTAGTACATGTGCGCGGTACGCCCGTCGAAGTAGAACGTCGGCGCGGCCGACCGGCCGAGGTCGGGTGCGGCGGCCATCGAGTCGTGCACGACGCCGAGGTGGGTCTCCTGGTCGAAGTTCTCGCCGACGTCGACCGCGTGCATGTTGCCGTCGGCGGCGTGGTAGATCACCAGGTTGCGGTCGTTCCAGCGGAGGAAGAACGGCCCGGAGGCGTTCGGGCCTTCGTCGCCCTGCGGGGTGACGATCGGTTCGGGCTGGGTGGTCCAGGTGCGCGCGTCGTTGGAGACGGCCCAGCGGATCCGGCGGGACACCGGTCCGGTGGGGCCGGGCGCCCCGCCCGTGGGGTTGTCCATGAAGAGCATCAGGTAGCGGGTGCCCAGGCGGGGCACGGACTGCTCGAACACCCGGGCGTAGGAGGTCTCGCCGCCGGTGGTCGCGTCGCGGCTGACGGCGGTGCCGCCGTAGTTGAAGTGGATGCCGTCGTCGGAGGTCGCGTACCGGGTGATCGAGTTCTCGCCGTGGAAGTAGAGGAAGAGCTTGTGCTCGTCCTCGATCCACACCGCATGGGGTGAGGAGATGTGGCTGACCGTGGAGTAGTGCGGCAGCCAGGTGTTGCTGATCAGCGGGTTGGCGTCGTACTCGGTCCACGGCCCGTCGATCGAGTCGGAGTACGCGAGGGCGATCCCACCGGGCCGCTCGTGCGGCGCGTAGTACAGGTAGTAGGTGCCGAGCGGGTGGGGGAAGTAGTCGGCCGCCCGGATGACGCTCGGGAAGATGAACTCGTTCGTCGGGTTGTAGGCGAGGGTGCTCTTGTCGAACGCGGTGCCGGCGTAGGTGAACTGCGGGAAGTCCAGGCCGGGGTCGGCGGCGGCCGGCACGGCGCCGGCCATGGCGACGACGAGCAGGCCGGCGCTGGCGGTCGCGACGACGGCGCGTCGGGACGACGGGACGGGTGGTCTCGGCATGCGTCTTCCTCTTCTGTCGGTGGGGACAGGTGGTGACTCTCCGTAAGAGTGCAGGGGTCATCGCCCGTCGAGGCTGCCCCGGATCGATCTGCTAATACGTATTAGCATCGACGTTTCTCGAATGTTGCTCGTCCAGCGGCGCTCCTGTCAAGAGGCCGGCCCTACCCGCTGGAGTTCCCGCAGCTCCGCGCGGCCCCCCGCGTCGCGCCGCCGAACCCGGCTTCCGCTAATGCGCATTACTCTTGGAAGTTCATCCCCTGGAAATCTTCGTCATCCTCTTGACACAGTGCCGGCTGACCCGCCACGCTCCTTCCCAACGCCGAGCGCTAATACGCATTAGCCGGCCCGGAAGGACCCGTCGTGACCCCTACCCCCAGACGCGTCACCCAACGTGACATCGCCCGGATGGCCGGCGTCAGTCAGGCGACCGTGTCGCTGGTGCTCAACAACCGGACCGACGCCGACGTCCGCATCGCCTCCGAGACCCGGGACCGGGTGCTGCGGGTCATCGCCGAGACCGGGTACGCGGCCGACCCCGTGGCCCGCCGCCTCGCCTCGCGGTTCAACCGGATCATCGGCGTCTTCACCTACGAGCCGGCCTTCCCCAGCGGCAGCCGGGACTTCTTCCACCCGTTCCTGCTCGGCATCGAGGAGTATGCCGAGCGGGTCGGCTGCGACCTGCTGCTGTTCACCAGCGCACCGGTGGTGGACGGCCGGCGGCGCATCTTCCACCAGGACAACCGGCTGCGCCTGGCCGACGGGTGCCTCCTGCTCGGGCGCGAGATCGACGGCGCGGAGCTGCACCGGCTCAACCGCGACGGATTCCCATACGTCGCGGTCGGGCGCCGCGACGACGCCGGCGGACCGGTGCCCTACGTCGGTGCCGACTACGCCACGGCGGTGGCCCGGCTCGTCGAGCTGGCGCTGCGGCGCGGTCACCGGCGCCTGACCTACGTGGGCATGGGCATGACCGCCGAGTCCTCGCAGGACCGGCGCCGGGGCTTCGTCGCCGCCGCGACCACCGCGGAGAGCGCCCGCCAGGTGTCCGCAGTGGCCGGGGCCGCCGACGCGACCCTCGACGACCTGCTGGCCGACGGCAGCACGGTGGCCTTCGTCGAGGACTTCGCCACGGCGGTCGCGCTGGAGTCGGCCGCCCGCCGGCGTGGGCTGACCGTGCCCGGCGACCTGTCGATCGTGACCCTCGGCGATCCGACCACCCCGGTCCCCACCGACATCGCGTTCACCGGGTTCCACATCCCGCGCGAGGAGATGGGCCGGCAGGCCGTCGAGGTGCTGACCGGCGTCATCGACGGCAGCGCCGCCGGCCTCCAGCAGCGACTCCTGCCCTGCGAGCTCGTCGAGGGCGACACCCTCGGCACCCCTGAACCGGCGGTCGACCGGCGCTGAGCGGCCGGCCGCGCAACTGGAAGGAAGCAAGTGGTACTAATGCGTGCGGACGTCCTCGTCGTCGGGGGCGGACTGGGCGGCGTCGCCGCGGCGCTCGCCGCGGCCCGGGCCGGCCGGTCCGTCATCCTGACCGAGGAGTTCGACTGGCTCGGCGGGCAGCTCACCAGCCAGGCGGTCCCGCCGGACGAGCACTCCTGGATCGAACAGTTCGGCGCCACCGCCAGCTACCGGGCCCTGCGCAACGGCATCCGCGACTACTACCGCCGCCACTATCCCCTGACCGAACGCTCCCGGGCCTGGACCGACCTCAACCCGGGCGCCGGCTGGGTGAGCCGGATCTGCCACGAGCCCCGGGTCGCCGTCGCCGTCCTCGAGGAGATGCTCGCGCCGTACCGGGGATCGGGACGGCTGCGGGTGCTGCAGCCGTACCGGCCGGTCGCCGCGGAGACCGATGGGGACCGGGTCACCGGCGTCACCCTCGCCCACCGGGACCGGGACGAGCGGATCGACGTGGTCGCGCCGTACATCCTGGACGCCACCGAGACCGGTGAGCTGCTGCCGCTTACCGGCACCGAGTACGTCACCGGGTTCGAGTCGCAGGCCGAGACCGGTGAACCGAGCGCACCGGCCGAGGCGCAGCCGATGAACATGCAGGCCGTGTCGGTCTGCTTCGCCCTCGACCACGTCGACGGCGACCACACCATCGACCGCCCCGCCGGGTACGACTTCTGGCGCGACTACAAGCCCGACTTCTGGGGCGACCGGCTGCTGTCCTGGAAGTCGCCGCACCCGCGCACGCTGGAGATCGTCGAGCGCAGCTTCACCCCCAACCCGGACGACGACCCGCTGAGCGTCAACGCCGACCAGCGCGTCAACCCCGGGGACGGCAACCTGTGGACGTTCCGGCGGATCGCCGCCCGGCGCAACTTCACCGACGGGGCGTACGGCAGCGACATCACGCTGGTCAACTGGCCGATGATCGACTACTTCGAGGGTCCGGTCATCGACGTGCCGAACGCGTCGTGGCACCTGGCCAAGGCCCGCGAGCTGTCGTACTCGGTGCTGTACTGGCTGCAGACGGAGGCGCCCCGGCCCGACGGCGGCACCGGCTTCCCCGGCCTGCGGCTGCGCGGCGACGTGACCGGCAGCCACGACGGCCTGGCGCAGGCGCCCTACATCCGGGAATCGCGCCGCATCCGCGCCGAGTACACGGTGGCGGAGCAGGACCTCTCCCTCGCCGTGCGGGGCGAGCACGGCGCGGTGCAGTACCCCGACTCGGTCGGCGTGGGGATGTACCGCATCGACCTGCACCCGTCGACCGGCGGTGACAACTACATCGACGTCGGCTCCTGCCCGTTCGAGATCCCGCTCGGGGCGCTGATCCCGCAGCGGATGGAGAACCTGCTGCCGGCCGGCAAGAACATCGGCACCACGCACATCACCAACGGCAGCTACCGGCTGCACCCCGTCGAGTGGAACGTCGGCGAGGTTGCCGGCCTGCTGGCCGACTTCTGCCTGACGCGGGGCGAATCCCCGCGTGCGGTCCGCAGCACCCCCCGGCTGCTGGCCGAATTCACCGACCACGTCTCGGCCAGCGGCGTGGAACGCCGCTGGCCGCAGATCGCGGGTTACTGACCCGTTGCGAGTGAGTGAGCATGAGTAAGCCCACGCATCCACAGTCCCGCCTTACGGCGGAACGCTCCTCGGCTTGCCCGCTGGCGCGGTGCGAGGTTGACGCTTCATCGACCCGCGCCAGGAAAAGCCCTGGTCTTACCTGGTCTCCGCGTCCGTTCGACCCGTACGGGCCCGGTTCCCGAGGCACTCCCGGTACCGATCATTGGGTCGCATTTAGCCTGCCGCCGCAGGAACCGAGCAGGCTTGGCTCTCGCCCGCTCGGCGTCGGTCACCGTACCACAAAAGCGCATTCACAGTGGACCGACGCTTTCTCCACCAGCAACAGTTTGCACCCTCGATAAGGAGAAACATTGTGAAATTAGGAAAGTCACTACGCCTGGTCGCCACGGCACTGGCCGGCGCGCTCGCCCTGTCCGCCTGCGGCGGCGGTGACGCGGAGGACAAGGGCCCGGCCCGGCTGCGGATGACCGTCTGGTCGGCCAATGAGGCGCACCTGAAGCTGTTCAACGAGATCGCCGACGAGTACCGCAAGACCCACCCGGACGTCGCGGAGATCAAGTTCGACCCGCTGCCGTTCGAGAACTACACCACGACCCTGACCACCCAGATCGCCGGCGGGAACGCACCCGACCTCGCCTGGGTGTTCGAGAACTCGGCCCCTGACTTCGTCGCCTCGGGCGCGCTGCTGCCGCTGGACGACACGCTCAAGAAGGCCGACGGCTACCAGTACGAGGACCTCTCCCCCGCCACCCTCAAGCTCTGGCAGACCGGCGGCAAGCTGTACGCCTACCCCTTCTCCACCTCGCCGTTCGGGGTGTTCGTCAACACCGACATGCTGAAGAAGGCCGGGCAGAAGACCCCGGCCGAGCTCATCGCGGCCGGGCAGTGGACCTGGGACAACGTCCTGGCCACCGCCGGGGCGACGGCGGCGAAGTCCGGCAAGGCCGGCCTGGTCATCCGCGACTTCGACTACAAGGGCTGGGACAACCTGTCCACCTTCTGGACCGGGTGGGGCGCCCAGGCGTGGAGCGAGGACGGCAGGACCTGCGGCTTCAACAGCCCGGAGATGGTCGACGCGATGACCACCCTGCACAAGGCGGTCTTCACCCAGAAGGCGCTGCCCGGACCGGGCACCACCGCCGACTTCTTCGCCGGTGACGCGGCCATGACGGTCACCCAGATCTCGCGTGCCTCGCTGCTGAAGGACGGCGGCTTCGGCTGGGACCTGGTGCCCCTGCCGGCGGGCCCGAAGGGCCCGTACGCGGTGGTCGGTCAGGCCGGCATCGGGGTGATGAAGAAGAGCCCGCACGCCCAGCAGGCGGCCGACTTCCTGGCCTTCCTGACCAACCCCGCCAACTCGGCGAAGCTGGCCCAGTTCTTCCCGCCGCCCCGGCAGTCGCAGCTGACCGCCGAGAACCTGGCCAAGACGAACCCGAAGCTGAAGCCGGAGCAGCTGCAGAAGGTGGTTATCGACGGCATCACCAGCGGCGTGGTCAAGCCCAGCCACGCCGGCCAGGCGGAGCTGAGCCAGCAGGTCCGGGCCGGCCTGGACCCGCTGTGGCAGCCGAACGCGGACGTCAAGGCCGTTCTCGACGGCGTCTGCGCCAAGATCCAGCCACTGCTGGCGAAGTAGGGCCGACGATCATGACCCAGACGGACACCAGGGTGGGCCCGGCGGCTGCCGGGGCCGCCCCGGGCCGGGCCCGGCCGTTCTGGACCAGCCGCCGCCGGGACCAGCTCGCCGGTTACCTGTTCATCGCCCCGCAGTTGCTCGGCAGCGTCGTCTTCGTGATCCTGCCGCTGATCCTCGTGGTCTGGTACAGCCTGCACGAGTGGAACGTGCTCGCCGGCACCTTCGACTTCGTCGGCGGCGACAACTACGCGGCGCTCGCGGATGATCCCAACCTCGGTGCGGTGCTGCGGGCCACCGGGCTGTTCTCCGTCGGCCTGGTGGTGCTGAACCTCGGCCTGGCGTTGCTGCTGGCCGTGCTGCTCAACCAGAAGCTGCGGGGCACGATCCTGTTCCGCACCCTGTTCTTCTCCCCCGTGGTGGTCTCCCTGGTGGCCTGGACCATCGTGTGGGGCTTCCTGCTGCAGAAGAACGGCGGGATCAACGGCCTGCTCGACGTGGTCGGCGTGGACGGGCCGAACTGGCTGCGCGGCGAGGGCACCGCGATGCTGTCGGTCATCGTCGTGCAGGTGTTCAAGAACGTCGGCCTGAACATGGTGCTGTTTCTGGCCGCCCTGCAGGGCGTGCCGGCGGAGCTGTACGAAGCCGCGGAGGTGGACGGGGCGAGCCGGCTGCGCCAGTTCTGGCGGATCACCGTACCGCTGATCAGCCCGACGATCCTGCTCACGTCGATCATCACGGTGGTCGGGTCGCTGCAGGTCTTCGCGCAGATCGCGGTGCTGACCCAGGGTGGGCCGGGCACCTCGACCACGGTGCTCGTCTACTACCTCTACCAGCAGGCCTTCCAGTTCCATCACTTCGGCTACGGCGCCACGCTGTCGATCCTGCTGTTCGGCATCGTGCTCGCGCTCACCGTGCTGCAGTGGCAGATGCGCAAGAGGTGGGTCTTCCATGAGTCGTGACCTGTCGCGGCGGACCAAGCTGGTGCTCTACGGGGTGCTGCTGGTCCTGGCGATCCCGTTCGTCTTCCCGACCTGGTGGATGGTCACCTCGTCGTTGAAGCCGGTGGCGGACATCTTCTCCTTCCCGCCGCAGCTGCTGCCGACCAACCCGCGGCTGGACGCCTACCGGCGGGTGTTCGAGTTGCAGCCGTTCGGGCAGCAGTACCTCAACAGTCTCTACATCGCGCTGGTGGTCACGGTCGGCACCCTGGCCGTGTCGGCGCTGGCCGGGTACGCCTTCGCGCGGATCCGGTTCCGGGGCCAGAACGTGTTGTTCCTGGTCGTCCTCGCGGGCCTGCTCATCCCCAGCGAGGTGACGATCGTGCCGCTGTTCCAGATGTTCTTCAAGCTGGGGCTGGTCGACACCCACTGGCCGCTGATCCTGGTGCCGGTCTTCGGCGCGCCGAGCGTGCTGGCGACGTTCATCATGCGGCAGTTCTTCATCAGCCTCCCCGGCGAGTTGGAGGAGGCGGCCCGGGTCGACGGGCTGGGTCGCTTCGCCACCTTCTGGCGGATCGCGCTGCCGCTGTCGCGACCGGCCCTGGGCGCGGTGGCCATCTTCACCTTCCTGCACAGCTGGAACCTGTACCTGGAACCGATCGTGTTCCTCTCCTCGCCGGAGAAGTTCACCCTGCCGCAGGCGCTCACCCAGTTCGTCGATGCCTACGGCGGTCCGATGTGGGACGTGCAGCTGGCGGCGGCGTCGATGACCGCGCTGCCGGTCCTGGTCGTGTTCGTCATCGCGCAGAAGCAGTTCGTCGAGGGCCTCGCGCACACCGGCCTCAAGGGATGACCACACCGGTGGTCGGGATCGACATCGGCGGCACCAAGACGGCGGCCGCGCTGGTCAGCGCGGGCGGAGCGGTGCTGGAGCGCCGCGAGGTGCCCACCCCCGCCCGGTCCGGGCCCGAGGCGGTGCTGGACACGGCCGCCGGGCTGGCCGCGGACCTGCTCGACGCGGCCGGCGCCGGCCCGGTGGGGGTGGGCACCGCGGGCACGGTCGACCCAGCCACCGGCAGCATCCGGTACGCCACCGACAGCCTGCCCGGCTGGGCCGGCACCCCGGTCGCCGACGCCCTCGCGGCGCGGCTCGGTCGACCCGTGCGGGTCACCAACGACGTGAACGCCGCGGCGCTGGGCGAATGCTGGGCCGGCGCCGGACGGGACCGTGCTCACGTGCTGCTGGTGGCCGTCGGCACCGGGCTCGGCGGGGCAATCGTCCGCAACGGCCGTGTCGAGGCCGGTGCCCGCGGCGCCGCCGGCGAGGTCGCGCACCTGCCGGCCCCGGGCGCCGAACGGCTGCGCTGCGGGTGCGGCCGGTACGGGCACCTGGAGGCGATCGCCTCCGGCACCGGGCTGGCCGCCGCGTACGCCATCGCGACCGGCGCCCGGGTCAGCGGGCGGACCGTCGCGGACCGCGCGGCGTCCGGAGACCGGAGCGCCCGGCAGGTCGTGGACCGGGCCGGCACCATCCTCGGCGCGACCCTGGCGGGACTGGTGGCCCTGCTCGACCCGGAGGCCGTCCTGGTGGCCGGCGGGGCGGCCGGCGCCCTGCTGCCCGCCGCGTCGGCCGCCTACTGGGCGGAGCTGCCCGCCGGCTGGGCCGACGTGCCGCTGCTGCCCGCCACGCTGGGTACCGACGCGGTCCTGGTCGGCGCCGCCCGGCTGGGCATGGAGACAACCGACAGCGATGGAGGGATCAGCGGGTGAGTGTGCTCGACGACCTGGCCGGCGGGCTGGTGGTGTCCTGCCAGCCACTGCCCGACGAGCCGGACGACCCGATGCGGGACCCGTACGTCCAGGCCCGGGTGGCGGCCGCGGTGGTCCGCGGCGGCGCGGTGGCGGTGCGGGTCAACGGACCGGACGACGTCCGGGCGGCCCGCGCCGCGGTCGACGTGCCGGTGATCGGGCTGTACAAGCACGGTACGGCGGACGTGTTCATAACCCCGACCGCCGCCCACGCGCTGGAGGCGGCGCGGGCCGGGTCGCACATCGTCGCGGTCGACGCCACCGACCGTCCCCGGCCGGACGGGCGCACCTTCGCCGACACCGTCCGGGCGCTGCGCGAACGGACCGACGCACTGGTCCTGGCCGACGTCTCCACCACGGCCGAGGGCGTCGCCGCCGTCGAGGCCGGTGCCGACGCGGTCGCCACCACGCTGTCCGGATACACGCCGGCCAGCCCACCGACTGACGGGCCCGACCTCGGGCTCGTGGCGCGACTCGCCGCACTGCTGCCCGTACCGGTGATCGCCGAAGGGCGATACCGCACCACGGAACAGATCGGCCGGGCCTTCGAGGTTGGTGCGCACGCGGTGGTGATGGGCAACGCCGTCACCTCACCGCTGTGGATCACCCGCCGGCTCGTACCGGCCACCCCCGCGCGGCGGGCGCGCCCGGATAACAGGGAGAACGAATGAAGCGACGTACCCTGCTGGCCACCGGCGTGGCCGGCCTGGCCACCGCGGCCATCGGCCGACCCGCGTTCGCCGGGCCCGCCGACCGGCAGCTGACCGTGGCGCTGGTCCCGTTGGACGACCGGCCGGTCAACACCTACTGCCCGCAGATGACCGCGGCGAGCGCCGGCACCCAGGTGCAGCTGCCGCCCCGGGAGCTGCTGGGCCGCTTCTTCACGCCCGGCGACGGGGCCGGCATCGCCGGCTGGCTCGGCACGACCGATGGCGTCGACGGGTATGTGATCTCGGTCAGCATGCTGGCCTACGGCGGCCTGATCGCCTCCCGCACCGCCGCCCCCACCCTGGCCGCCGCGCTCGAGAACCTGGCCGCGATCCGGACGCTGCGCGCGAGGCGGCCGGAGGTGGTGATCGAGGTGCACGACACCATCCAGCGGCTGGCCATCACCAGCACCGGCACCGACCTGGACCGGTACCGCGACCTGCTGGTCCAGTGGGCGAAGCTCTACGACCAGGTGGTCAACCTGGGCCAGGAGCAGCTGCGGCCCCAGCTCGACGCCGTCCGGGCGCAGATCCCCGACCAGGTCGTCGCGGACTACCTGGCCGCGCGGGCCCGCAACCACCAGGTCAACCGGCTGATGGTCGAGTGGGTCGCCGACGGCACGATCAGTCACCTCGTGCTCTCCGAGGACGACACCGCGCCGGTCGGCCTGGCCCGGGCCGAGCGGGTGGAGCTGGAGGCGCTGGTGGCCCAGCTCGGCGTCGGCGACCGGGTGGAGATCTTCCCCGGTGCCGACGAGGTCGACGCGCTGCTGGTCGCGCGGGTGATCGCCGCCGACACGGCGCCCACGTACCGGGTCGAGTACGCCGGTGTCTCGGGCGAGGGCTGGACCGCCCAGTTGGAGGGCATCCCGTTCGCGGAGAACATCCGCCGGCACGTGGCCGCCGTGGGCGGCCGGGTGGTGGACGGCGACGCGGACATCGTGCTCGCCGTCAACACTCCCTCGGCCGCGCCCGGGCAGCGGGGCGCCGACCTGGACGCCTTCGTCGGGCGGATCGGCGACCTGCTGGCCGCCGGCACCCCGGTGATCGTGGTGGACCCGCTGATCGTGAACAAGGCGGACCACGAACTGGTGGCGCGGATGGAGAACCGGCTGGATCTCGCGGCGCTGCTGTCGTACTCGGGATGGAACACCGGCGGCAACGCGCTCGGTCTGGCGCTCGCGCACGGCACCGCCCGCTGGGCGTACCTCCGCTCCGCCGGCAGCGGATTCGGCGTGCCCGACCTGCGCGGGCCGGGCCTGGCGCACGCCGAGTACCTGCTCTACCGGTTCGTCAAGGACGACCCGTGGAAGAACATCGTGCAGGTCGAGGCGTACGCGCACGCCCGGGCGCAGGGCTGGGACCCGCTCGCGCTCACGCCTACGCAAAAGACCTACTTCGACGGCTGGGTACGCGACCGGCTGGTACCGCTGACCGAGCGGTACTTCGCCGACCACTTCGCCGGGCACCGCGTCGTGCTCGGCGCGCGGGGCGAGCAGACGTTCACCGCGACGCTGGCGCGGTTCGAGGGGGCGCGGGTGGAGCTGCCGTGGGACCGGCTCTTCGAGGTGATCCTGGAGCCCCGGCTGCAGCTGTCCTGACGAGCATCCGGTCGCGCCGGCGTAGGACTGCCGGCGCGACCGGTTGCCGTCTCTCCGGACTCAGCGGCTCACGGCGGTCTCCCGCTCGATACGGGACAGCTTCTCCGGATTGCGCACGGCGTAGAGCCCGGTGACGAGGCCGTCGTCGATGCGCACCGCGATGACGGTGTCGAGCTCGCCGTTGAGCCGGAGAATCAGCGCCGGATAGCCGTTGACCTGTACCGGCTCCAGCGACACCACGGTGGCGATCCGGTCCCGCCCGGCACCCAGCAGTCGGGCCACCTTGTCGGCTCCCACGATCGGCCGCGGGACGGCCTGCACGACTCCGCCACCGTCACCGAGGAAGACGACATCCGGCGCGAGGATGTCGAGCAGGTGCTGCAGATCCCCCGTCTCGACCGCGCGCTGGAACGCCGCGAGCGCGTCCCGGGTCTGCGCCGCGGAGGCGACCCCACGGGGTCGGCGCGCCGCGACGTGCGCCCGCGCCCGATGAGCGATCTGGCGAACCGCGGCCGGGCTCTTGTCGACGGCCTCGGCGATCTCGTCGTAGGCCAGGTCGAACACCTCACGCAGCACGAACACCGCCCGCTCGATCGGCGCGAGCGTCTCCAACACCAACAGCATCGCCATCGAGACACTGTCGGCCAACTCGACATCCTCGGCCACGTCCGGCGCGGTCAGCAGCGGCTCAGGCAGCCAGGGGCCGACGTAGGACTCCTTGCGGCGGCGCAGCGTGCGCAGCCGGACGAGCGCCTGGCGGGTGGTGATCCGGACCAGGTACGCCCGCTGGTCCCGCACGGTGTCGAGGTCGACGCCCACCCACCGCAACCAGGTCTCCTGCAGGACGTCCTCCGCGTCGGCGGCCGAGCCGAGCATCTCGTAGGCGACGGTGAACAGCAGATTCCGGTGCGACACGAACGCCTCGGTGGCGGAGTCGGTGCCGCCACTGCTCGCGAGCGGATCGATGTCCCCGGTTCGCTCGTTGCGCTCGCTCATAGCTGGCTCCTGCCTGTTCGTTCCCGGTTGTGCCACCTCACAAGATGCCGCTCCCCGCCCTGCTGTGACATCCGTGGTCGGTGGCGCAGGTCACATGACCTGCTGTCACAAGAATCGGCTCACCGGCATCTCCGTGTCCGAAAGGAGGCCGCGCGAACGATCCGCGCGGCACGCAACTCCACGAGCAGGAGCGGGGCTATGAACGCGGACACCACACACCAGCAGATTGCACTGGTCACCGGGGCGAACAAGGGGATCGGCCGGGCGACCGCCGAGCAGTTCGCCGGGCTGGGCATGACGGTCCTGATCGGCGCCAGAAATCCGCAACATGGCGCGGAGGCCGCCGCGGCCGTGCGCGCGGCGGGCGGCGAGGCGCACGCGGTCACCCTGGACGTCAGCGACCCGGCCACCGTCCGGGGGGCGGCGACCTGGGTCGAGGATCGTTTCGGTCACCTGGACGTGCTGGTCAACAACGCCGGCGTCTCGGGTGCCGGGCGGGCCGCTCCCTTGGACGTCAGCGGGCAGGTCCCGAGCACCGCCGACCTGGGCATCGTCCGGGCGGTGTTCGAGACCAACGTCTTCGGGGTGATCTCGGTGACCAACGCCTTGCTGCCGCTGCTGCGGCGGTCACCGGCGCCCCGCATCGTCAACGTCAGCAGCGACGCGGCGTCGCTGAGCATCAGCAGCGACCCGGGCGGCCCGTTCGCGGGGCTGCCACCGGTGGCCGCGTACTCGCCGTCCAAGACCGCGCTGAACGCGCTGACCGTGCAGTACGCCAACGAGCTGCGCAAGGACGGCTTCCTCGTGAACGCCGCCGCCCCCGGCTTCTGCGCCACCGACATCAACGACCACACCGGCCACCGCACCGCCGCGCAAGGTGCCGCGGTCGTGGTGCGCCTGGCCACGCTCGGCGCCGACGGACCGACCGGCGGGTTCTTCAGCGAGGACGGCCCGGTGCCCTGGTAGCCGTCCGGCCGGGGCTCAGCCTGGACTTTCGCCCCGGCGCCCTCAGGGCCATCGGAGCCCTCGAGAACCTGACCGCGGCGGCCCTGATCCTGCCCGCCGTACTCGACAAAGCGCCGCCTTCTGGTGCCCGTGACCGCTGCCGGTGAAGCCACCTCGAGGTCATCCTCCACAGGTTCGTCCTCGCGGGCGAGCACGAGGGTGAGATCTGGCGCTATGTGATCTCCACCGACGTCTGGGAGCCGGTCCGTGCATCCCCCAGGCCATCGACGCCGCCCAGGCGTCGCTCGGCGGGTAGCCGGTATCGGCAGCTGTTCCGGTGACAACAGGAACAGCCGCCGGCCACGGACGGGTGCTATCGGCCAGGGCGGTCAGGCCTGGACCCGCGACCGCGGGTCTTCGTCGGCGGCGAGCGCGCGCAACGCGTCGATCGAGGCGAGGGCTTCTGCGGCGCGCTCGCGGACGTGCCGGTCGGTGTCGTTGAGAAGCCGTCGGAGAGCTGACGTCGCCTCATCACTGCCGAGCCGGCCCAGCGCGTACGCGACCATGGACCGCACGCGAGGCGTCCGATCAGCGGCGAGCGCAACCAGCGGTGGCACGGCGTCAGCCCGCCCGGTAAAGCCGAGCCTGCAGGCCGCCGACACCCGTACCTGCTCATCCATGTCGTTGAGCGCCGCGGCGATTGCGTTGAATGCCCGATCGTCGCCGGCAGGGTCAGGCATCGAGCCGACGGCGATGGACCTGACCGTCGCATCCGGGTCGACCGCGGCCGCCGTCAGCAGCTCCACATCTTGCGCTTCGGCCACGAACCCGAGCGCCCACAGCCCTACGCGACGAAGCTCGGGCGCGGTAGCGGTGGCCACCTCACGCATGACGCGCCGGCTGGCCGCCGGGTCCGCGTGCATCAGCTCGATGATCTCGGACTGCAGGCCGTCCTGGTCATCTCCAAGATCGCGCGCTGAGGCGTGCAGGAGCACTGGCAGCGCCGCCACCCCCTGGATGCCGGCCAGGGCGGCGGCGATCAGGTCGCGGCCGTAGAAGTTCCCCTCATCGAGGAACCGGTCCAAGGCCTCCTGCAAGCGCGGCACCAGGCTGGTGTCCGCGCAGGCCGCCAGGGCTGTGACGATCGGTGCCACGTCGTCGTAGTCGTCCTCCAGGTCCACGGCATGCCGGACCACGGCCTCCAACGCTCCACCACTGTCGATCATCCGGGCACCATGCCACACCTGGTTGCCGCCTGCGTCCCGCACATGCCTGGCACCGGACAGCAAGAGTCGGTGAGGTCGGCCGAGCGGCAGACCGCGAAGGGCTGCTGCGGCTTGAGGCACATCGGTGAAGTCGGGGGATGGAACCCGGGAAGCGAACTCGTCGCCAGGGGCAGGCGCCGACCAGATCAGGACAATCTTCGCGCCGACGAAGAACCGAGGACGAAGGCGCAGTGTGGCGGCCGTCCGCGCCGCCCCGGGACGACAGGCGGCCGAGGCGGGCCCGCAGGGGCGGCGAGGCCTCACCGGAACGGATCTGTCGCGGCCCACGATCAACCCCGGCATCCACCGCACGGCTGACGTCTGGCAGGCTGCCCGGAGCGCACGGCATGACCGAGGCGGCAGTACGACCTCACCTAATCGGGTAAGGAGAAGCGGCGGACGCGGCCGCGTGAGGACCGTCTGACGCACAGCGAAAGGAGACCCACCCCTTGCTCTCGCACGGCGCAACCGCTCGTAACCTCGGCTACCACCCCGCCCTGGACGGCGTCCGCGCCTTGGCGATCATCGGCGTGCTGCTACTGCACCTCAGCCTCTGGGGCGCTGTGCCACACATCACCCCCGGTGGTCACCTGGGCGTCGCCGTGTTCTTCGTTCTCTCCGGCTATTT
Organism: Micromonospora sp. NPDC051924; assembly: GCF_055586005.1. Taxonomy (NCBI): domain Bacteria; kingdom Bacillati; phylum Actinomycetota; class Actinomycetes; order Micromonosporales; family Micromonosporaceae; genus Micromonospora; species Micromonospora sp. NPDC051924. The sequence continues at coordinate 9,372 of NZ_JBVJJA010000072.1, read as the reverse complement.
GATCACGACGCTGCTGATGGACGAGCAGACCCGGACCGACACGGTGGACATGCCCGCGTTCTACGTACGCCGGGCCGCCCGGTTGCTGCCGGCACTGCTGCTCCTGCTCACGGTCCACGCCCTCGTCTGGGGTTCGCAGCAACCGTCCTGGACGATCGCCCTCCAGATTGCGGCGGGGCTCTTCTACCTCACGAGCCTGGTACACCCGGTGATCTTCGACGTCGGCGGACTCGGCTGGACCTGGTCGCTCTCGGTCGAGGAGCACTTCTACCTCTTCTGGCCCGCTGTGCTGCGGCGCGCGCTCGCCGAGCCGCGAGGGCGGACCATCGCGATGTGGTGCTGCGGGGCGATGATCGCCGTCGCCGTTACGCTGCGCGCGCTGCTCAACGACTCCGCCACCTGGCACGACTTCGTCTACTACTCGACGCCCGCGCGGATGGACGCGCTGGCCGTCGGGTGCCTGGCGGCGCTGGCCACACACGGGCGGCGACTGACCGTCCCGGTGCCGCTGACCTGGGCCGCGCTCGGCTTCCTGGTGGTCTCCTACTTCGTGCCGGCCTTCGGCCAGGGAACGACCGTGATGAACCTGATCGGTCTGCCCCTGCTGTCGGTGGCGACCGTGGTGCTCATCCTCGGCCTCGTCGGGCGACCCGAGGGTGGGCCCGCGCGACTGCTCTCGGCGCGACCCCTGGTGCACATCGGCAAGATCTCCTACGGGCTGTACCTGTGGAACATGCTTGCCGGGCAGAGCATGCGGATGATGTTCGGTGAGTCGCGGACCGGTTGGCTCGCGACGATCCTCGGCCTCGCGCTGACCCTCGTGGCCGTCGAACTGTCGTACTGGTGCCTGGAGCGACCCGTGCTGCGGTGGACCCGGCGCCGGCTCGCGGCGCGGCGGCAGCCGGCGCGCCGCGTGGTCGTACCGAGGCAGGTCCGGGCAGAGCGGCGGACGCAACCGGCGACGATCGGCGCCAGCCGGTGGTAGCCCTGTCCTGAATGCTCGGGTGACAGGCTCAGCGATCGGAAGAGTTCGCTGTCCTCCCAAGCCGGGTCGCGGGCACTCTGGTGGTGTCCCACGAGGGGACCCGCTCCCTGTTCTGCGGTAGCTCAACGGCGGTCCCGCCGGCGCCGGCCCGCCCGGGGCGGTTACCGTCCGACGCCCGGGTGCGGCAGGAAGTACGGGTCGTGCACCAGTTGGCGCAGCGCGGCCTCGGTACGCGGATTGCCCGGCAAGACCCAGTCGGTCTCACCGCTGCCCCGGGAGTCGAAGTACACCATCGCCCGTACCAGCGGGAACGCCGTCGGCAGGTCCGTCCGGGCCTGGCGCAGCCAGTCAGCCTGCACCCCGGGCGCGGTGTCGTTGACGCCGACCTCCGCGAGGATCATCGGTTTGTCGTGCCGGATCCCGAAGTCGTAGAACCAGGAGAACAGCTCGGTCAACGGTGCGTGGTCGTTGCTCGGGCGGGCGTATCCGTCGGCGCCGACCCAGTCGACCATCGAGTCGCCGGGCCAGAATGACGAGACCCGCCCGGTCCTGAAGGCCAGCCAGGTCGGGCAGAAGACAAAGGCGACATTGTCGGCGCCTTCCTCCCAGAAGATCGTCCGGACCCGGCGCCACGCCTCCTTGAACGTTGCCGGGGTGTAGCCGCGCTGCGGCAGGTCCATCTCCCAGGTGAAGCGCAGCAGCACCGGCCGCCGCAGGGCCCGCAGCCGCCACGCCTGTTGACGGACCAGTTCGTCGTTGGCGCCCTGCGCAGTCGCGGCCAGCACGCTCTGTGGGCCGGCTCCCCAGGAGAGCAGCGGGGTACGGCCCCGGGCGATGTCGTCGGTGAGCCGGTCGGCGCGGAACGCCTGCCCCCACTGCTGAAAGGAGTGGTCGATGCCGAGCGGCTCGTGGGTCACCACCTCCAGCGCTTCCGGTTCGGAAATCCCGGGGTCGTGGTCCGGATCGTGCTTCACGAAGGCGCCGAAGAGGGTCCCGGCAGCCGGGATGATCGAGGCCGCCGGAATCACCTCCGACTGATCGACGCCATCCGGATGAGTGCCCGCTGCGGCCCCGCCGCCGGTGCTGGGGTCGGTCGAGTCGGCAAGGGCCGGCAGCGCCGGAAACAGCGCCGATCCCGCCGCGGCGCCGAGCAGGCCCCGGCCGAACGCCCGCCGGGTCACCCGGCCGGAGCGCGACGGTTCAACGGGTGCCATAGATCTCCACCTCGAAGACTCGGGCCAGCCCGTCGGTGGGGCTGGGTTCGGTGAACACGAGACGGACCTGCCGAATTCCGGCCGGCGCGCCACTGAGGTCGACCCGGGCCGGGCTGGCGGTGTTGGACCCGATCGCACCTACGGTCGTCCAGTCCCCGTCGACGAAGGCCTCCACCCGGAACGCCCGCACCCGCAGGCTGTCCGAGCCGGTCACTCCGCTGTAGAGGTCGAGCCGCTGCAGATCCGCCGGCTGACCGAGGTCCAGGGTGAGCGCCGGCGCCGGGTCGGCCGAGCCGGAGACCCAGCGGGCTCCGGTGCGGTCACCGTCGACAGCGTTGCCGGCGACGTTGTTGGAGAGGACCGAACTTGCCTGCACGCCGGCGCCCCGGGCGAGGTTCTCCCCCGCCACGCGCACCCGCAGGGTCTGCCGGATCTCCTGCCGCTGGCCGCCCCAGGTGAACGAGACGGTCAGCTGGACCGTGCCGTCGGTCACCGCGTCGGCGGGTACCCGCACGCTGACCGCGACCGGCGTGGTCGCGCCCACGGGCAATTCCGTCGCGTCCGGGCGCGCCTGTGCCTGCCAGCCGGCCGGCGCCTCGGCGTCGACCGCCAGGCCGGCGAGCGGGCCCGGGCCGTCGTTGCGTACCCGCAGCACGGTGCTGCCGGCCCGGCCGGGCAGCACCCGGATGTCCGGCGTGTCGAGCGCGACGTACGTACCAGCCGGGCCGGGCGTACTGCCGGTCCCCCCGACCCCGAGGTACGCCACCTCGATTTCGGGTACGGTGCGGCCGGTCACCACGTCGGCGACGGTGGCGCCCCACCGGGTGTTGGCCACGTTGTCCGGCCGGTAGCCCCGGGTACCCCGGATAACGACCCCGGTGCTGTCGCGCAGCCCCACCGCGTACGGGTACGGGCCCTGCACGGTGGCCACGCGGAAGAAGACCGTGTTGCCGAACAGGACGTCGTGCACGTCTTCCAGCTCGACGGCCTGGGAGCGCCAGCCGTAGATGTGGTCCTCGGTCTGCAGGGCGTGCAGTTCCCAGTTGCGTACCCGGCGCAGCACGACCTCGCGGTGCTCGTGGTGCTCGACCGAGACCTCGTACATTCGGCCGCGTACGGAGGTGTCCTCGATCAGGAATCCGTTGTCGGCCCAGCCGGCGACGCTCCAGATGTTGGCGAAGGTGCCGCCGCCACCTTTGACCCAGAAGCTGTACCTGTGCCTGCCGCGGTACTGGTAGCCGGGATCACCGGCGCCCGGGTCGTCGGGGTCGGTCTCCTCGGGCGCGAACTTGACGAACTGGGTCGCGATGTCGGCGAGGTAGCTCTGCGCGCCGGACTGCCAGAGCACCTGCACCGATCCCGGGGTTTGGCGGGCCGAGTCCAGGCCGATGCCGACCACCTGATTGGTTCCGCCGGGCGGGGTCTGGATCATCGCCTTGGGCCGGTTCGGGTCGGAGAAGTCAGGGTCGGCATCGGGCAGTTTCAGCCACGTCTGCCGGGGGTGCAGGCCGATGAGATTGCTCTGTGGGCGCAGGTGCAGGGTGTCGCCGATGAGGTATTCGCCCATCGGCACGTAGACCGTCTCGTACTCGTCGATCGCCTGCTGGAAGATGGCGTGGTCGTCGCTCGTCCCGCCGCCGATGGTGACGCCCCTGGCGGCGGCGTACTCGACCACATTGACCCAGTCGCCGCTGGCGGGCGGGAGGGGGATGTCCGAGCGGAGCAACTGCGCGAAGCTGGCGGGCGCGGCGGGTGTGGCCGACACCAGGACGTCGTCGCTGCGCGTCTCGCCGTCCCCGAGCGCATCGGTGACCCGCAGCCCGAGCGTCGCGTCCCGGACGAGGTACGACGGGCCGGGGCCGACCCAGGTGTGGCCGTTGGGCACCGTGGTCAGTAGTGCCCCGGTGCCGGTCACGCCGGTGTTGACGATGTTGAGCTGATTCTGGGCCCGGACGAGTTCCGGCTCGGCGATGGCGGGCACCGAGTCGCTGTCGTTGAGGGTGATGGCCGTCCCGGCGATGTCCTCGAAGACGGAGTCCTGTACGTACAGCCGCTGGGTTTGGTCCGGGGTGGCGATGATGCCGGCCGGCGCGTGGGCGAAGCGGTTGCGGATGAGACTCAGCTTGCTGTCCGTGTGCAGCTTGACGGCCGCGTCCCGCTGCCCGTCGAACGTGGTGTCCAGCACCGTGGTCTGCCAGCCCGGTGAGGCGGCGTACGCGAGCATGCCGAACCTGCCGCCGTGGACCTTGACCCGTTGGATCAGGTTGGCGTTGTGGTCGATGCCGGCATACCCGTCCCCGACATCGATGTCGAGATCCTGCAGGAGGAACATCTGCGCGCCGCTGAAGCGGACCGCCACCGCCGCCGGGTTGCCGGCGCCGATGCGGATGTCGAGGTTGATCAGACCGGTCCCGAACGTGTCGTTGTTGCCGAAGGAGCGGGCGGCGCCGGGCTGGTACGGCCGGCGCACGGCAGTGAACAGGAAGGACTCGGTGCCCGACTGGAAGCCGGGGGTGTTGTCGCCGAGGTAGAACTCGGGCCGCTCCGCTCCGAATCCGATCACCCGTACGGAGGCGTGCAGGTCCACGCGCCGGGTGAGCCGGTAGCGGCCTTCCGGCACGAAGACGACGCCGCCGCCGTCGCCGACGCTCACGTCGCGTGCCCCGCCGACGATGTTGCCCAGCCAGTTCGCACCGCCGCGGCGGGACGCCTCGTCGATCGCCGCCTGCAGCGTGGCGGTGTCGTCGCCGATGCCGTCGCCGTGCACCGGGAACTGCGCGCTGCCGAGGACGACGGCCGTGGGGTCGGTAGGCATCTCCCGGTAGACCGAGGTCGACGTGGTGGGTGCGGGTACGGCCGCAGCGGCGGGCAGGGTCACGGGGGCCGTCACGGTGGTAGCCAGAAGAGCGCCGGCCAAGAGGCCGACCAGTGTTCGCCGAGGCGCGGGACGGATGGCGGATGGCCGCCGTGGTGGTGAGTCGATCATGGTGCGCCTTTCCTGCCCCTCTGCGGGCCGGGTCGGCGACCATGTGGTCATGCGCATAACCAGAATTGGGTCCACCGACCGGCCTGTCAAGGCTCGCCCGGCGGAAAACCGGTCCTGCGAGGACAGTTGACAGCCGGCAGCAGCGCGACGACGATCCAGGGCAACCCGCTTCCGGGTCGTCGCCGTGGCGATCGTGTGGTCATGCGCATGACCGATCAGGGCGCGGCTCGGAGGCGGGGCACGACTGCTGGCCGGGCCGGGAGGTGACGACGATGCGACGCGCCACGCAGGCCGACGTCGCCCGGCTCGCCGGGGTCAGCCAGGCGACCGTGTCCCTGATTCTCAACGGCGGTGACACCGGGCGACGCCGAGTCGGCGAGCAGACCCGCGAGCGGGTGCTCGACGCCATCCGCATGACCGGCTACGTCGCCAACCCGGCCGCCCAGCGCCTGGCCGGGGGACGGACCCGGATCATCGGCGTCTTCACCTACGAGCCGGTCTTCCCGCGTGACAGCCGGGACTTCTACCATCCGTTCCTGCTGGGGGTCGAGCGGCAGGCCGAGGAGCTCGGCTGCGACCTGCTCTTCTTCACCAGCACCCCGTCACGGCAGGGGCGACGCCTGCTCGGCGACGGATCCCGCCGGCTCGGCGTCGCCGACGGCTGCGTCCTGCTCGGACGCCACGACGACAAGCGCGACCTGGCCGACCTGCTCGGCCGCGACTTCCCGTTCGCCTTCATCGGCCGCCGCGAGTCCGACGCCGGCACCGTGCCCTACGTCGGAGCCGACTACGTGACCGCCACCCGGGAGGTGGTCGAACTGCTGTTCACCCTCGGCCACGAACGCGTCGGATTCCTCGGCGACCTCCGCCGGGACGAGCCGTCAATCGACCGCGCCCGAGGCTACCGGCAAGCCGTGCAGGCAGCCGGCCGCCGGCCGGTGGTGCTCGACGGCACCGGGCTGACCGGCGGCGAGGCACTCGACCTGCTCGGCGACAACGAGCTCACCGCGGCGGTGGTCTGGCCGTCCGCGCTCGCCCCGGAGATCCGGGCGGCGGCGCTGGCCCGGGGGATGTCCGTCCCGGGCGACCTGTCGTTGGCCCAGCTCGGTGACGTCGAGGACGGCAGCACAGGTGACATCGACTGGACCGGGTTCCGGATCCCCCGCGAAGAGATGGGCGCGGCCGCGCTGCAACTCGTCTTCGCGCAGCTGGCCAGCCACGACATGCTGACCGTCGACGCGCTCCAACGCAGCCTGCCCTGCACCGTCGTGGCCGGGGCCACCGCCGCGCCGCCGGACCTCACCCGGTCACGATCAGCCAGCATCAGGTGAGTTGGCCGCCCGACGGCTGGCCGGTACCAGGCAACGGGTGATCGGCTCCGGACGCGGTAACCGCGCCGCTGCCCCTCCGGCGCCCCCTGGTCGGAGAGTCAGCGGTGGGTAGCGACGATGACGTCCTGGCTGAAGGTTGGCTGTGCGTCCGAGGAGAACCGGCCTGACCAGCTGCCGTAGTGCACCTGGACGGAGAAGCCGTGGCGCTCGTACAGCTCACGAACGGCGGCCTCCTCGTACCCGACGGCGAGTTCAGGGACCTTCGAGTCCACGACCCAGGCAGGCGCAAGGTGCGGCTTGAACCGAAGCGAGCTCCGCCCAGCCTCCATGGTCCTTCGCGACTCCGCGTCGATGAGGGAAAAGCTGGCATAGCATCGGCCGCCCGGCCTCAGCAGCCGCGCGATCTCCTCGATGTAGTGGTCGACGTCGTCGGGCAGCATGTGCGTGAACACCGAAGCGAGGACCGCGATATCGAAGCTGTCGTCCTCGAACGGGAAGCGATACTCAGAAGCCTGGACGGTGCCGCCGGGGTTGTACTCCTTGTTGTAGATGTCAGTGATCTTGAAGGAGAAGTGAGGGAACTTCGGGGTGATCTTCTCGCGGCACCAGGCGACGCCCGAGGGGACGATGTCCATGCCGACATACGATCCTCTGGTTGTCAGGTACGGGGCCAAGGCGACGGCCAATCGGCCCGTTCCGCTGCCGATATCCAGGACCTTGGCGTCCGGGGTGAGCCCAGCGAAGTCGATCAGGCGACCTACCAGGGCTTGTCCACTTCTCCTGAAGTCCTCGACCGAACCCGTGAATATCTCGGACTTCGGCGGCACGAGGTCGTCACGGCGACCCATTCGGCGGTCGATGATGTCGGAGGGCAGGAAATAGAGCTGGCGCAGCTTCCAACGGATGGGTCTCGGAATGGCGGGGAGCAGGCGGCTGGTAAACCACTGCTGCGACAGCAATGAGTTACGAACGCCGTAGAGCGCGGCTGTTGGCTGTCGGGACTTGACGCTCATGGGTGCCTCGTCTTGTGGTCACTGGATGTCTCGATAGATCGACAACCCTAGGGGGTGATCGAGCGAGCCGGGGCCGATTCGGGCACATGCACCCATTCGAGAGACTGCACAGAGAACGGCTGATCATGGCCCGTGGGCCACATCATTGGATGCCAATCCGTTGGAGGACGACGTGGTCTCGTGCGAACATTCGTCAACATGACGATGATCAGAAAGGCCGATGGCGCGTAGGCCGCCTGCGGCGGTGCGCGCTGCACGTCCACCTCGGGCCAATCGCTCCATCAAGGTGCCCGAGATAGACGGGCTTCCCATCGCAGCTGCCAGACACGTTTCCCGGTACGAGCATTCGTCCCTGTGGCCTGGCGCCGTCGCCCGTGCTCTGGCGGATTGGAAACGAGCCGTACACCGGCCAATCGCACGCCTCTTGCAGGACGCCGGACAGGCCGGGTGTCCCTGTTGCGATCCGCTGGAGCACCGCGACGTGTTGGCCAAAGCGCTGGCGGCGCTGGGCCCGCGGGCACGCCGCGAACTGCTGCAGCGGCTCCGCCCATTGGACGAGGTCTTCGAACGCCGCACGATCCACGATCCACAGACGCCACCCGAAGAGCCCTGGTGGCGTCGGCGTGCTTGAGGCCTACCCGACCTCTTCTTCGCGCGTCGTGACCCATCGGCGTCGCGCATGTCTCACGAACCGACTCGCTGCAGCACCTACCGCGCTGGCTGGCGGACCGAACTCGCCACCCCGGCATCGGACGCCCGCGGTATGCGCCGATTCGGGAAGATCCTCGCGCTACCGGGATGCGGGCCAGTGCTCCGCCCTTTAGGGCGGGGGTGAAGGCCCGCGCGGGAGGGCCGGCTAAGGGACGTCTCGTAACTCGGCGAAGGGGTTGCCCGTGACCGGGTCGGGGCCTCACCGGGTCAGGACGATGTTGTGGAGGTGGGCGATGCCGGAAGCGGTGTCAGTCAATGTGCGGGCGGCGCGGCGGTAGTCGCGCAGGATTTTCCAGGTCTTCATGCGGGCCAGGGCGTGTTCGACCTGGGCGCGGACGGTGCGGTGTTGAGCGTTGAGGTCTTCCTTCCAGTCCGGCAGCGGGCTGCCATCGCGGTTCTTGCGGTACGGGATGATCACGTCTGGGTTGCCGCGGTACCCGCCGTCGGCCATGACCGGCCGCCCGTTCAGCTTCTGGTCGATCCCACTGCTGCGGTAGACGATCGTGTCGTTGCGGTTGCCTGGCTGGGGGTCGCCGAGGGCGATGACCAGGCGGGTGGTGGCGTCGATGGCGACCTGCAGGTTCGTCGAGTACCGGTAGTTCTTGCTCGGGGCTGCCAGCCGGTGGTCCCGGGTCGGAATCAGCGTGCCGTCGACGATCGCGATCTGATCGACCGGGCGCCGCCGCACCGGGGCGAGGGCCAGCAGTGGTCCGAGGGTGTCGATGACCCTGTGTGCGGCAGAGTGCGACACCCCGAACAGCGGTCCGATCTGCCGCATCGTCAGGTTGGTGCGCCAGTACGCGGCCACCAGCAGTACCCGGTCGGCCAGGTCGAGCGCCCACTGCCGGCCCGGCCGCCCGTCGGCGATGGCGTCCCCGCCTCGTTCGGCAACCAGACGGACCAGCCTGCGGAACTGAGCGGGCTGCAGCCCAGTGAACGGGAAGATCCACTCCGGGCGGGCTGCGGAGATCACCTGCACCCCGACATCCTCGATCATCGTCCTCAGCGGACAGACGCCGGGGTTACGAGACATCCCTTAGGCCCGAGCGTGCTCTAAGCCGGCCGGTTCTGCTGCTCGATGTACTGGCGCAGGACAGTCAAGGGTGCGCCGCCGACGGACCCGGCGAAGTAC
>NZ_JBVJJA010000071.1:0-24618 GCF_055586005.1 Micromonospora sp. NPDC051924 | reverse complement strand
CTTCTCCTTCAACGCGGTGCTGGTCACGTCGTAGACCACGTCCGCGCCACCGGCCACACCCGGATACGTCACCGTCGACCCGGACACCTTCGGCGCCACACCCCTGGCGGCGCCCGCCAGGCCCAACTCGATGCTCCGGCCATCCCGCTCGAACCGCACCAGCTCGTCCGAACTGCCGCCAAACAGGCTGGTGAACGAGTTCGTCCGGTTGCCCTGCACGTACCCGCGCTCGTTCGCCGGGCGGACCGTAGTGTCAATCGGCTGCCAGTCGCCCTTGCCGTCCTGGTAGTGCAACGGCACCGCCGAGATCTCCGCCTGCAACCGCCCGTCCGACAGCTGATAGACCTTGGCGTTCTCGGTCCGCTTGCCGGTCAGCTCCCTGACCCGCTTCTGCGGCGGCCACTTCTTCGCCGCCAGCGGCTTTTCGCTCACCGACAGCCCGGCACTGACCACCTCAGGCTTAGCGTGGCTGGAGCCGCCGCCGGCGGCCAGACCGCGCGCGGCCTCACCCAGTCGGGACAGAAACCCAGCCTGATCGTCCTTCGCGCTGGCTGTCTTGTCAGTGTGGTCGGGGCTCCGGTCCGGTAGGACCTCCATCCCGCCCAACGTGGCCACCAAGGCCAACGCCAGACCCCCGATCAGGGGCCCCCGCGCTCTCTTCTTCACCCGTCACCCTCCGGTCTACAGGCAGACACGATGGGTAAGGGTCCCAAGACGGCATACACGGAGCTCTATAAGCAAGATACTTTTCCAGCCCAGCGGCCAGTCGACATCCGTCGATACAGGCCTCGATCGGATCTCGGCGGCCGTCGCGCCCGGCACGGCCGGTCAGGCCGTGCTGACCGGCGGAACGTACGACGCGGCGAGCGCCCAGGGCCGACTGGTCGAGCAAGCTGCCGCACTTCCGGACGGGAACGTTCACCCCGCCCACCTCAGGTCAGAAGGGTCCGCTATTCCAGTCGACGACCATCGGCGCGGACCCGGGGACAGCCGGCGGCAGCACCGTCAGCGCCTCGCAGTACCCGTGGATCGTCGGCGTCGTCACCTACCTGGGCAACAATGCCGGCGTCGGCTGGTGCACCGGCACTGTCATTGCCCCCAACGCGGTGCTGACGGCGGCGCACTGCACCGCGGTCGGGGCCGGTACGACCCGGGTCATCGCCGGGCACGACCAGCTCATGGGCGAGGCCGTCGCGATTCAGGTCAGGCAGGGCAACGCGCGAAAAGGGCCAAACGAGTCCTGCAGCCAGCCCGCTGACGCATCGCTGGCGGAGCACCCGACGCGCACATCGTCAAGATCAGCCGTCGCTGCTTGCGCTGCCCGGCAGAGGGCCAACAACGCGTCACCTGGGCCCTCAGCAGTGACGGACGAGGAGACGCTTGATCAACCAGGGCATCTGATCCGTAAATTCCAAGACCATGTCTAGGCAGTTCGGAGAGGTTCGCCTCGCTCTGCTTCTCGCACCCCTGCGCCAGCACCGTCAGATTGGAAGGACGAGGATCACCGCCCCGGGATGCCCGAAACGCCTGCTCGTCGCCGGACTAGGTTACCGCTCGTGCCCCTCGGCGCACCGGCTACTGGCAGGTGGCTGACACGCGGCCAGCTGAATTACCCCCGCCAGGCTCAGCAGTGCGACTCCTCCCCATCGAGCGACCATTCGATGTAAATCCGAAGCTCGCCGTCGGTGTCGGGGCCTGGCGTATAGAGGCCATTGCATATGGAGAAGACCACTCGTTTCCCGCTTGTGACCCGCTCGGCGCACAACAGCTCTTCGCCCTCTGGAACGGGTACGGTCCCTGGCACGCGCACGGTCCGCCAATGACTCGCTGCCAACAAGGCGCGGTAGTGGTCGATGACTGGATCCATCGGGCCCGGGGGTAGGCCGATGTCGACCTGCATGGTCGCCATCCAGAGGCTGCCATCCCTGCACGGCTTTTGATCGATGCTGCCGATAGTGGTGCGCGGTGCAAGAGGAGTGAGTACCGGGTCTCGTACCAGCTGCTCGGCCAACCGGTAATCGTTGTCCGTACACCCGAATTCGTCCGCGGTGCTGGGCGACGGTTTCGAAGCTATCTGCGCGGCCAGGCCACACAGCGCCAGCACAACGACCAGCCCCCCCCCCCCCGTTACCGTCTTCGTGGCCCCCGCAATGGGGGCTCCCGGCCTCCGGTCCGGCATGACTGTTCCCCCCTGTAGTTCGCATGATCCGGGGGGTGGTGTCACCGGGCCGGAGGCATCGGTAGACCGCTGATAGAGGCAGGACCACCAGCGTGCTGGGAGGCTCTTCGTAACGTGGATGCCGGCGACTGATGCCACGCCAACGAGGCCGGGACAGCACGACCTCGTAAGGGATCAGCGTGATCGACACCGGCGATGTGGACGTCTTCCTGGGCTTGGACGTCGGCAAGGGCGAGCACCACGGAACCGCGGTGACCCGGGCTGGCAAGCGGGTCTTCGACAAGCGACTGCCGAACAGCGAGCCCAAGATGCGGGCCGTGCTGGACAAGCTCGCCGCGAAGCACGGCACCGTCCTGGTCGTGGTCGACCAGCCCGCCTCCATCGGCGCCCTGCCACTGGCGGTGGCCCGGGACGCCGGCTGCCGGGTCGCCTACCTGCCCGGTCTGACGATGCGCCGGATCGCCGACCTTTACCCCGGAGAGGCCAAGACCGACGCCCGCGACGCGGCGGTCATCGCGGACGCCGCCCGCACCATGCCGTTCACCCTGCGCGGCATCGAGGTCACCGACGAAACCATCGCCGAGCTGGAGATGATCGTCGGCTTCGACGACGACCTCGCCGGCGAGGCGACCCGCATCGCCAACCGCCTGCGCGGTCTGCTCACGCAGATCCACCCGCACCTGGAACGCGTGCTGGGACCGCGACTGGACCACCCGGCGGTCCTGGCCCTGCTGGAGCGGTTCGGCTCACCGGCCGCCCTGCGCAAGGCCGGCCGCCGGCGCCTGCAGAGCGTCGCCCGGCCCTTGGCCCCGCGCATGTTCGAGCGCCTCGTCGAGGACATCCTCACCGCGCTCGACGAGCAGACCGTGGTCGTCCCAGGCACCGAGGCGGCCACGCTGATCGTGCCGAGCCTGGCCGGCTCACTGCGGGCCGCCCTCGACCAGCGCAAGCTCCTGGAGAAGCGGATCCAGGAGTTGCTGGACAAGCACCCGCTGTCCAAGATCCTGACGTCCATGCCCGGCATCGGGACCAGGACCGGTGCCCGGGTCCTGATCGACGTCGGTGACGCGACTGCCTTCCCGACCGCCGCCCACCTCGCCTCTTACGCCGGGCTCGCCCCCGCGACCCGCAGTTCCGGCTCCTCCATACGCGGCGAGCAACCGTCCCGCCGGGGCAACAAGCAGCTGAAACGGGCGTTCTTCCTGTCCGCGTTCGCCTCGCTCAGCGACCCGGCCTCCCGCGCCTACTACGACAAGAAGATCGGTCAGGGCAAACGGCACACCCAGGCACTCCTGTGTCTGGCCAGGCGCCGGGTCGATGTCCTGTTCGCCATGCTCCGCGACGGGACCTTCTACGAGTCCCGGCCAGCCGCAGCGCCCAGGTGGGTTCGGGTTGTGGTGATCGCCGCCGTCTGTGTCTTTGCGTACGGCGGGATTGTTCACCTGGGCGACGTGCTCGGGGTCCGGCCGGGTGGTCCAAGCCCGTCTATGCCCATGTGGCTGATGTGGTACTTCACCTCGCTGACCGTGTTCGACCCGCTCGCGGCGCTGTTGCTGGCGCTGCGCAGCAACATCAAGAAGCGATGCCGCGAGGTTCCCGGTAAGGCCCATTAGGGTCCAGGCTGGCCATCCCCATCTCGTTGAACCGGTGGATGACCTGCCGGATCGTGTCCTCATCGGCTTGCACGAGACGGGCGATCGCCGGCACTGTATTCCCACCGGCCGAGGCGAGCACGACCATCGCCCGCCGTAACCGGATCGGTGAACCGGTTTCCCGGCGGGTGATTCTGAGCAGCTGCTGACCTTCCTGGTCACTGAGCCGCCGAACGCGAACGGGTTCTGCCACCGCCACAGCCTGACCGCCACCACGCCGCTCAGCCGACAGGCGGGACGGCGGGACGGCGTGTCATCCAACACCGTGAACGTTCGTGGTCACGGCACTAGTGCGCTGCGCCGGAAATTCGCCTCATAAGTGGGTGTAGGGTGAGGGGATGCCGAGGACCGGGCGTCCCACCATGCCGCTGGTGTTGTCCGACGAGGAGCGCGCGATGCTGGTGCGCTGGTCACGGCGGGCGAAGTCTGCGCAGGTCCTGGCCATGCGCGCGAAGATCATCCTGGCGTGTGCGGATGGCGCCTCGAACACCGACGTGGCAAGAGATCTGGGCGTGCATCTGTCCACTGTGGGCAAGTGGCGGCGGCGGTTCCTGGCGGAACGCCTGGACGGGTTGATCGACGAGCAGCGGCCGGGCCGACCACCGTCGATCCCTTTGGACCGGGTCGAAGAAGTCGTGGTCGCCACCCTGGAGCAGACACCGCGCAATGCCACCCACTGGTCACGCAAGTCCATGGCCGAGCGGTCCGGGCTGTCCAAGTCCACGATCGGGCGGATCTGGCGGGACTTCGGCCTGAAGCCGCACCGAGCCGACACGTTCAAGTTGTCCACCGACCCGCAGTTCGTCGAGAAGGTCGTCGACGTCGTCGGGCTGTACCACAACCCACCCGAACGGGCCGTGGTGCTGTGCGTGGACGAGAAGTCTCAGATCCAGGCCCTGGACCGCTCCCAGCCGGTGCTGCCGATGATGCCGGGCATGCCGGAACGGCGCACCCACGACTACGCCCGTAACGGCATCACCAGCCTGTTCGCCGCGTTCAACGTCGCCGACGGCACCGTCATCAGCGAACTGCACCGCCAGCACCGCGCCACCGAGTTCAAGAAGTTCCTGACCACGATCGACAAGACCGTGCCGGCCGAACTGGACGTGCACCTGATCTGCGACAACTACGGCACCCACAAGACCCCGGCCATCCGCGCCTGGCTGGCCAAGCATCCCCGCTTCCACATGCACTTCACCCCGACCGGCTCGTCATGGATCAACCAGGTCGAACGCTGGTTCGGCTACCTCAGCGAGCAGAAGATCCACCGCGGCGCCCACAAGAGCGTCCAGGCCCTGGAGGCGGACATCCGAGGGTGGATCGCCGACTGGAACAGCAATCCACGCCCCTTCATCTGGACCAAGACCGCCGAAGAGATCCTCGAATCACTCGCCCGATTTTGTAGGCGAATTTCTGGCGCATGACACTAGCTACATCCATGATAGGCGATATTAAGATCGAGCCAGTGACCTCTTCGGTGTCAAGCAGGACGCCGCACCGGCCGTGACCTGCGGAAACGGAAATCCGCAGGTTGGCGTTGCTGCACAAACCTCTCAGGTGTGCCACGAGCGCCAGAGGGAGGCGTAGGCCCCGTCGGCCCGGACGAGTTCGTGGTGGCTGCCGAGTTCGGTGATCCGGCCGTCCTCCATCACGGCGACCCGGTCGGCGTCGTGCGCGGTGTTGAGCCGGTGCGCGATCGCGATGACGGTCCGGCCGGTGAGCACGGCCGCCAGCGCGCGCTCGGTACGCCGGGCGGTCGTCGGATCCAGCGCGGCTGTCGCCTCGTCGAGGATCAGCGTGTGCGGGTCGGCGAGCACTAGACGGGCCAGCGCGAGCTGCTGCGCATCGGCCGCCCCGAGTTGCCTGGCCCCGTCGCCGAGTTCCGTGTCGAGGCCGCTGGGCAGCTCGGAGTACCAGTCGGCGCCGACCGCGACCAGCGCGGCTTGCATCTGTTCGTCGGACGCGTCCGGCGCGGCGAAGGCGAGGTTGTCGCGCACAGAGCCGATGAAGACGTGGTGTTCCTGGGTAACCAGGGCGATCCGGCGGCGGCGCTCGGCGGGATCCAGGTCGGTGATCGGGCAGCCGCCGATGCTGACCACGCCGTCTCGCGGCGCTTCGATTCCGGCCAGCAGCCGGGCCAGGGTGGACTTCCCGGCGCCCGACGGGCCGACGACGGCCAGCCGCTCGCCGGGCCGTACCTCCAGGTCGATGCCGTGCAGGACGTCGTGGCCGTCGGTGTACGAGAATCGGACGCCGCGCACGACGAGCCGTTCCCCTGCTGGCGCGGAGGCCTTGCCTGACAGCTCCGGTGGCACCTGACCGACGCCGAGCACGCGGGCGAATGACGCGAAGCCGCGCTGCGCCTGTTCGGTCCACTGCAGGATACGGTCCAACGGCTCGATCGCCTGCTGAAGATAGAGCGCGGCGGCGACCACTTCACCGAGCGAGACCATCCCCTCGGACAGGAAGAATCCGCCGACCAGCAGCACTGCGGCGATCGGCAACGGATAGCTGGCCTCCACCACCGTGTAGAACACGGTCCGCAACGCGAGCGTCGCCCGGCGGGTGGCCCACACTCGGGCGATGCGCTCGGTGCCATGGACAATCCGCTCGTCGGTGAGGCGCAGCGCCTCCACGGTGCGCGCGCCCTCGGCGGTGGTGGTCAGCGTCTCGGTCAGCTCCGCGGTGGCGGCGCCCTCGGCGAGGTAGGCGGAGCTGGCCCGCCGTAGGTACCAGCGGCTCGCCGCCCAGATCGGCGGCAGCCCGGCCAGCGCGACCAGGCCGAGCATCGGGTGCAGCAGGAAGATCGCCCCGAACAGCAGCGTCAGCTGCGCCGACGCAATGACGATGGTGGGCACGACGTCGCGGACGGTCGTCCCGACGGTTGACACGTCGACGGAGCTGCGGGTGGCGAGGTCCCCGGAGCCGGCCCGCTCCACCACGGAGACGGGCAGGCCGAGCGTCTTGCGGATGAACTCCTCACGCAGCTGGGCGACCGCCCGCTCCCCGAACCGGTGACCGGCGTACTGGGCATACCGGGAGAGCAGCGCCTGCACCAGAACGCATCCGCCGATCGCCATCGCCAAGCGGTCCACGGTGGCGACGCCCCCGCCGGCGGCAACCTGGTCGACGATCCTGCCGAGCAGCCACGGCGCGGCGAGTCCGGCGATCGCGGCGGCACCATGCAACACCAGCACGACCAGGACCGCGCGCCGTTCCCGGCCGACGAGGTCCAGCATCTCCCGTCGGACGGCCGCACGGTCCGCTACCGGCAACCGGCTCACCGCAACGCCCCCTTGGGCCCGGTGAAGTCTTCCAAGTCGAGGTCGTCGCTGCCCCGGGCCACCAACTGCCGGTAGCCCCGGTCCTGTTCTAGCAGTTCCGCGTGCGTGCCGGTGGCGACGATCCGACCCGCGCTCAGATGCGCGACCGTATCGGCGTGCCCGAGCAGCAACGGTGACGTAGCGAGCACGATGGTGGTTCGCCCAGCCCGCGCGACGCGCAGCCGCTCGGCGATCCGCGCCTCCGTGTGCGCGTCCACCGCCGACGTCGGGTCGATGAGGATCAGCACCTCAGGTTCGGCGAGCAGCGCCCGAGCCAGCCGTACCCGTTGTCGCTGGCCGCCGGAGAGCGTGCGGGCCCGGGTGTCGATCGGGGTGCCGAGCCCGTCCGGCAGCGCGTCGGCGATGTCCTCCGCCGACGCGATACGCAGGGCCGCCGTGATCCGGTGGTCAGCGCCTCCCGTCTGGGCGAGGGTGTCACCGTTCCCTGCCAGGGTGCGGCCGTCGCCGTTCCCGGCCGGGCCGTCGGCGCTCGACTCCCGGCCACGCAGGATGTCACGTAGGGTCCCGGCGAAGAGGTAGGAGTCGTGGTCGGCGACCAGGATCCGGGCGCGTACCTGGTCGAGTGCGATCCCGGTCAGCGGCACGCCGCCCCAGGTCACGTCGCTGACAACGTAGCGCCCGAGCCGGTCGGCCAAGGCGATGGCCTCGGCCGGGTCGTCGGCGGCCACGCCGGTCACCCGACCGTCGCGCACGGTCAGTCCGCAAGCGGGGTCGTGCAGGTCTGCGGGCCGTACCGGTGCGGACCTGGCTAGCGGCCGGCGGGCACCGGGTACGTTTCCCGGCCCGCCCACGTCCTGCGGGGTCGGGCCACCGACGTGGTCCGGGGTTAGGTTGAGCAGGGCGATGATGCGACGGGCGGCGACCCGGCCCCGGATCACCCCGTAGCTTCCCTCGAGCAGGAACCAAACCGGCACGATGAGCGTCGCCACGTATCCGTAGACGGCGACCATCTGCCCGACCGTGATGTCGCCGGCGACCGCCATCCGAGCCGCGAGCCACACCACGGCCGCGAGGAACAGCCCCGGTATGGCGACCGTCAACGCGTCGATCCAGCTGTAGACGGCACCGACCCGGTAGCCCTCGGCGAGCAGGTCCTGGGAGCGGGCGGCGTACCGGCGGGCGAACAGGCCGCGGCCGCCGACCCCGGCCAGCACTCGCAGCCCGGCCACGATGTCGCCGGCCCGGGTGGTGAGGACGCCCTGCTGGTGCCGGTAGACGGACTCCGCCCGTTCGAGGCGGCGCAGCAACGGTCCGATGATCAGCGCGATCGCCGGCACGCCCAGCAGCACGCACAGCGCCAGCAACGGGGAAACCGACCACAGCACGACAGCGATGACCGCGTACGCGATCATCGCGCCGACGCCCGGGCCAGTCATCGTCAGCACCTGCGACGTGTAGCCAATGTCGGAGCCGCCGACGGTGGCGACTTCCCCCGCGGCGAGCCGGCGCGGCAGCACCGCGCCGATCCGGGACAATTGGTGCAGCAGGACCGCCGCGGAGCGGGCTGTAGCGTCCTCTCGGACAAAGGTCATCGTGCGGTGCCGCATGATGCCCAGGTACGACAGCCCCACCCCCGCGACGACGATTGCCGCGACCCATAGCAGCAGGGCTCGGGTGTCGTGCGCGCGCAGTCCGTCGTCGACGGCGCGGGAGACCAGGTACGGCCGGACCGACAGCCCGATCATCCACGCCGTGCCGACCACGGTGCCGCGCAGCACCCGCCGGGGTTGGCAGCGAACCAGCCACCAGACGTACCGCATCGGCCCTCTCGTGTCCGGCACACCGGGTTCGGGATGCGGAATCTGTGGGGGCATCCGCCAAAACTACCGAGATGGCTGCGGACGTACTCACCTATATTCCCGGTTCGGTCGTGCGTCGTCCCGGCGCGGGCCGCACTGCTGCTGAGGCACGGCGGCCGAGGCGATCATCAACGAATGCGACGCAAGGCTGGAACGCTACCGAGCCGCCCTGGACGCCGGCGCCTGCTTAGCCTCGATCCACCGATGAAGGTCTGCTCGACCGGACCCCGGATATAGAAAGTGCCCTCTGAACTGGAAGGATAGGAGTTACGACGCTTCTATCACCCGGTTCGAGAGGGCACCTCGTAGGTGAGATTACGCTATGGCGCGCCGGTGACGGCCGTGACGTTCGATGATCCGAATCTGGTGTCGTGTGCCGGTCTCGTGCCGGTGATGCGGCTTGCCGAGCAGGCCGGTCTGCACGACGCGGTCGCCGATCGGGTGAGCTTGCCGACGGACAAGGGCGCGAACGCGGCCGGCAAGGTCGCCACGATCGTGGCCGGGATGCTCGCCGACGCGGACAGCATCGATGACCTCGACATCGCCCGGCACGGCGGCATGCGGTCGCTGTTCACGAGCGTGTACGCACCGTCGACGCTGGGGTCGTTCCTGCGGACCTTCACGCACGGGCACGTGCGCCAGTTGCAGGCCGCGGGGCGCCGTTGCGTTATCGGATCGGCGGATGTGTTGAACCCGTGCCGGGTCCGCGGTCAGATCGCTTGGGCGAGTTCGGTGAACGCAGCAGCGACCCGCGTGGACGGCGGGGTGTCGATGGCGAGTTCGTAGTGGCCGTGTCGGAGGTTCTGCATGAACGCGTGGCCGGCGATGATCACCTGCGCTGTCTTGTCCGTTCGTAGTCCGCGCATCGGTCTCAGCCGGTGTTTCAACTGGCTGTGATCAGCTTCGATCGGATTGTTCGCGTACCGTTCAACGTGGTGCCACGCGGACGGGATCAGTTCGTCGAGCACGCCGGGGTAGACCGGCGCGGCATCCGTGACCACCTCGTTGGGCGTCACCTTCAGCGTCGACAGCGCCCGTCGGAAGAACCGCCGAGCCGCACCGGCATCCCGGCGGGCCGAGACCAGCACGTCGATGACCTGCCCGTACTGGTCGACCGCCCGGTACACGTACCGCCACACCCCGTTGACTTTGACGTAGGTCTCGTCGACGTGCCACCTGTCGCCTGGCGAGTGGCGGGAGAATCGGGCGGCGTCGGCCAGCAGCAGCGTGAACCGCTGCACCCACCGGTAGACGGTGACGTGATTGACCTTCACGCCACGTTCAACCAGCAACTCCTCAACGTCCCGATAGGACAGGTTGAACCGCAGATACCAGCGCACCGCGACCATGATCACCTCGGTCGGGAACCGAAACCGGGCGAACGCCGACTTCGGAGGCAGCCACGAGCCAGGCCGGGTCGGTGACTTCACTGCTCAAGTCTGCCTCTGATCTTGGCGACGCTCAACGCAAGGGAGCCGACTGCCGCATGGTTGCGGGCCGACAGGTACACCTCCGCGCCGAGGTCGGCGAAGCGGATCGCGAGGGCGCGGCCGAAGTCGCGGCCGGCCGCGGGGATGACGACTCGGTGGTCGGCGAGGTCGGGGGTGATCAGCATGGCTCTGGAACGCTGCGGAACTCCTGGTAGCCCATGATGTGCACCTTCTCGGACGGGCTCAGGACGTAGGGCACCGCCTTGCCGGTCTCGGCGAACCCGAGCTTGCGGTAGAAGGCCCGGGCGCGGAGGTTGTCCTCGTGGACGCCGAGAGTCAGCCACGCGGCGTCGGTGTGGTCGCGGGCGAAGCGGATCGCCGCAGCCATCAGGGCAGCGGCGGGTCCAGCCGGGCCGCGGTACGGCGGGCGGACGTAGACCGCGTGGACGTGGGCGTGGTCGGGAACTTCCGCAAGCGGCTCGGCGGCAGCCGTCCCCACCCAGTCTCCTGCCTCGTCGGAAGCAACGAATGTCGCCGACGAGGCGGAGCTGGCCTCGTGGGCCGCCTGTTGCTGCCAGACGGTGTCGCTGAAGGCGGCCGCCTCGGCGAGCGAGGTGCTGAACGCGTTTGGTGACTCCCGAAGCGCCTCCAACCGGATGGCTCTCAACTCGCGCCATTCTCCGGAGGCAATGCGACGTACGCGGTAGATCATGAAGCCCACTTCTCGTTGTGCGGTGGAGCCCAGCTGTTCGGTCAGGAAGTCTCCACAGGTGGCACGGGGGTGAGGTGCGTGGGCTGGCGAGCCCGGTTTGCTTCGCGGACGACCGCCCAGGCGTCGGCCACCGGACCTAGTTTCGCTTTTTGTGTACACCAACCACGTCACCGACGGCGAACCTCACACCCAGGGACGGCCTGCGGGGTCGGGGACTGCCGCCCCGACCCCGCACGCGAGGGCATCAGCCGATGAAGGACTCGGGGCCGAAGAAGCGGCCCCACGCCACGAAAGCGGCCAGGGCGAGATAGACCACGTCGCCCACGACCGTTGCTCTCTCGCTACGACGGAGGCGCGTGATGATCGCGCCAACAAACAGCAGCACCGCACCTGTAGCGGCCAACGGAACGAGAACCGGCGCGATGCCGAGTACGGCGGGCAGGATCAGTCCCACCGCGGCCAGGAGCTCGAGGCCTCCGATGGCCTTGAGAGCACCGGGGCTGAAGTCTTCGACCCATCGGGATGCGGCGCCGAAGCTGGCCATCTTCTCCTTGGGCACGAACAGCTTGGCGCTGCTGACCAGCAAGGCGGCGGCCAGTAATCCGGCGACGATCCATAGTGCGATGTTCATGAGTTTTGTCCTTGGCCGATTGTCGGGGGGTGCCGAACGGACCCCAGGTCGTCCCGGGCCCGCCCGCGAGTCTGAGGGGGAATGTCCGCGTCAGCCGAACTGACCGGGCTGGTACTCGCCGCCGGGCGTCCGCGTGATCACGTTCAGCCGGTTGAAGGCGTTGATCACGCAGATCAGGGCCACCAGGGCCATCAGCTGATCCGCGTCGAAGTGCTTCGCCGCGTTCGCCCACGCCTCATCAGTGACGCCGATGGAGTCGGCGAGGCGGGTGCCCTGCTCGGTGAGTTCCAGCGCCGCCCGCTCCGCCTCGGTATAGACGGTCGTCTCCCGCCATGCACCGACCAAGTTGATCCGCACCATGCTCTCGCCGGCGGCTGCGGCGTCCTTGGTGTGCATGTCGAGGCAGCCGCCGCAGCCGTTGATCTGGCTGGCGCGGATCTTCACCAGCTCCTGCACCGCCTTCGGCAGTGCCGAGTCGGTGATGACCTTGTTCGACGAGATGATGTACTTGGCCCACTTCGACCCGACCTCGTTGACCATGGGGTTGATCCGGGTTTCCATCTCGATCTCCTTCGTCTTCGGATGCTTGCACCACTACGACGAAGCCCCCGCCAAGACGTAACAACCCATGCGACAGACGCGCGCTACTCGGGTCGCGCGGGCAGACCCAGGGTGTCCAGGAGCTTGCGGTCGCTCACGGTCAGGAGCTCGACGATCCGGCCGTCGACCACGGTGCACGCCACCACGCCGAGCACCTTGCCTTTCGCACCCCAGGCCACGAACCCGGGCTCGCCGTTGACCAGGACCGGGAGCACCGAGGTCATCGACCGGATGCCGCGCAGGATCGGACCGGCCACCTCGGCCGCCCCGACCGTGGTCATCACGCCCTGCGGGTGGTACGTGCGCCAGGTCACCTTCGGATCGAGCAGCCGTACGAGCCCTTCGAAGTCCCCGTTCCGCGCCGCGGCAAGAAATGCGTCGACCGCGGCGCGCTGCCGCCGCGGCTCCTGCTCCGGCCGCGGTGTGCCCTGCACCTTCCGGCGGGCCCGGCTGGCGAGCATCTTGGTCGCGTCGGTGGACCGGCCGATGATCTCGCCGATCTCGGCGAAGGGCACCGCGAACATGTCATGCAGGACGAACGCCAGCCGTTCGGTGGGCGTGAGGGTGTCGAGCACCACCAGCAGTGCCAGCCCGACCGATTCGGCGAGCATCGCGTCGTCCTCGGGTGCCGCCCCGCCGTCCACGGTCACCACCAGCTCGGGCAGCCGGTCTTCGTACGACAGCTTGGCCCGGGTCGTGCGCGAACGCAGCACGTCGATGCAGACCCGGCCGACCACCGTGGTCAGCCAGCCGGCCAGGTTGTCGATCGCGGCCGCGTCCTGCCGCGCCAGCCGGATCCACGCCTCCTGCACCGCGTCCTCGGCGTCCGCCCGCGACCCGAGCATCCGGTAGGCGACCGCCACCAGGCGCTCGCGCTGCTGTTCGAAGGCTCCCGCCAGTGCTTCGTGCGGACCTGATCCGGTCATGTTGTTACCTTCCTTGCGCACATTCCGTCATGGTCATGACGGGCCCGAAGGCGCCGAGGTAACCGTTCGGCGTGCATCGGGCACAACAGAGGCAGGGCCAGAACACTGGAAGTCAGGACAGGGAACGTCAGATCGGCTAAAGAGAGCTACTTGTCACTTCGCGGCAGCTTCGGAAGTTTTTGGCCATCCGGTGCGGCCCGGGGATCACCGGGTGCCCGCTTCGAGCTGGGCCGGGATGCGGCTCGCGCGGAGTTCGCGCAGGTCGGGGATGTGGTTGTAGAGAGTGCCTGGGCTGACACCGAGGAGCTTGGCGATCGAGGTGATCGAGTGCTCGGGGTTGGGCAGCATGTCGCGGGCGGCCCGGATGATGTCGGCGTTGACCACGGTGGGGCGGCCTCCGACCTTGCCGCGGGCGCGGGCGGCGGCCAGACCCTCGCGGGTGCCGGAGACGATCAGCTCGCGGATGACCTCGGCGAGCGCGGCGAAGACGTGGAAGGAGCCGGCCGCCGGGCGCGGTGGTGTCCAGGCGCTCGTGCAGCGAGGTGAAGCCGATCTCCCGCTTGCCCAGTTCGCCAACCATGGTAATCAGGTCCTGGAGGGAGCGGCCGTAGCGGGCCAGCTCGGGGACCACCAGGGTGTCACCGGCGGCGAGGAAAGCGTGGCACGCCTTCAGCTCGGGCCGCAGGTCGTTCTTCCCCGACTTCCTGTCGGCGAAGATCCGGCGGCAGCCCGACGCAGTGAGGGCGTCGATCTGGCGGTCGAGCTTCTGTCCGCTGGTGGACACCCTTGCGTAGCCGATGCGGATCTCGGTACGGACGGCGGGCTCGGCGACCAGCAGTTCGAACCGGGCGTCTTCGTGTGATCTTCGGAGGTCTATGGCACTGAATCTTCGTCAGTAGTTGGCGCAACATCAGGTGGCCGGGATCGGCCACTGGGTGATCGGTAACGTTGTGTAACGAGCACCACCCAGCGGGGCGAGTCGCTCGGCGTCCGCTTCTAGCCGAGATGGGTACAACCGGCTTGCGCGGTTCACCGGCCATCAAGGATGGCTTTCGATTGCGGACGAACGCATGCTGTAGTCGCGCTCGACCGTGGCCACTCGTACGCGGTAGTCCTGGTACCAGGCCTCGCGGCCGCGTCGCTGAGCCACCAGATGCGCAGCCACCTGCTTCCAGCGGCGTGCCGCCTGCTGATCCGCCCAGTAGGACACCGTGATCCCGAGGCTATCCCGCGCCGACTCGATGCCTAGGAATCCCGGCTGCTCCTTGGCGAGGGCTTCCACGGACGCCGTCATCGCTGCGTATCCGTGGTCGCCGTCGGTGCGGGTAGACGTGAAGATCACGGCAACGTATGGGGGCTGCGGGGTGTCAGCAAAGGGTTGGCTTGACATTGATCAAGCATGACATGCGCCGGATGTTGGCGATCGTCTTCGCCGAGAGGCCGGCGTCGCGCAGGCCCTGCTGCCACTCGCGCATCTCCCGCCGGGTGATCTCGGCGATCTGCCGGTCGCCCAGCCGCGGGAAGACGTGCTTCTCCAAGCGCTCCCGGTACTTGCGCACCGTCTCCGGGTGCGGTTTCACCAGCTGGCCCAGCCACTCCTCGGCGTACGCCCAGAACGTCAGCACGCCCTCGGCCGGCTCGGGCGCCGGGGCGGCCACGCCGGCGGGCACCAGGTGCGCGAACCCGTGCTCGGCCAGCTGCTCCGGCGTCGGCCGGTGGTTGCCGGCGGCGTCGACGAGCGCCTTGAACCGCTTGGCGTCCACCTGGTAGTCGAACTGCTGGCCGTCCCACTTGCCCGTGCCGCCGATGCGCCACTTCACCCGCCAGCGGGTGACCTTGCCGCCGTCGTACTGCCTCTTCTCGATCTGCGCCACCGGTCCTCCACGTGAACGCGGCGGCCTCGACCCGGTGTCCTGCGGGCTCCGCCGCCGACGCACCTATATGCGTAACGGTGGGACCGTAGCCGGATCGCTCGCCGGACACAAGATCGCGCCGGCCGCTGCGGCGGACGGCACGGTTCAGGGCCCGTGATCCCGTGGTGATCCCCTGGCGGCAAACAGCCCGAGAAACGATCAAGGCCGCTAACCTGAGTTCTGCCAGGTCAGCGGCCCAAAGCCTGTATCGTTCGTACTGGTGTCCGAGGGGGGATTCGTACACAAACTTGCGGCGCCCATGCTTAGCATGGGTGCTCATGCCGTAATGCTATAGCAGTCAACGGGCACTGTGGAGAAGCAGCCGCTGGCCGGGGTGCTAATCACCGCTGCTCGCTGCGGTCGGCACTCCGCTCGGCCGCCGCGACCGGCGTGAGGCCCGCCGCGAGGTGCACTACTCGAGCAGGTCTCGGATGTCGGCGGCGGTCAGCTGCGCGGACGCGAAATCACCGCCGTCGAGGACGCTACCGAACAGTTCGGCCTTGCGGGCCTTCAGCGCCATCACTTTCTCCTCGATCGTGTCCTTGGCGACCAACCGGTACACCATCACGTTGCGAGTCTGCCCGAGACGGTGCACGCGGTCCACGGCCTGCGCCTCGGTGGCGGGGTTCCACCACGGGTCGAGCAGGATGCAGTAGTCGGCCTCGGTCAGGTTCAGCCCGAAACCGCCGGCCTTGAGGCTGATCAGGAACACCGGCGCCGTACCGTTCTTGAACTCGGCGAGCACCGTCGCCCGGTCGCAGGTGGACCCGTCGAGGTAGCAGCAGCGGATGCCAGCTGCTTCCAACCGCTTCCGGGCAGCGCCCAGGAAGCGGGTGAACTGGCTGAACACCAGGGTCCGGTGGCCTTCGGCGACGAGATCGCTGACTTGCTCGGCCAGCACGTCCAGTTTGGTTGACGACACAGCACGGTGTTTCGGGTCGACCAGGGCGACGTCGAGACTGGCCTGTCGCAGCAGGGTCAGTGACCGGAAGATCTCGAACCGATGCTGCTGCAGGTCGCCGAGCAGTCCGAGCACTTTCTGCCGTTCCCGCTGCAGGTAGGTCTGGTACACCTTGCGATGTTTCGGGTTGAGGTCCAGCTCGATGACCTGTTCCTGCTTGTCCGGCAGGTCGGCGGCCACGTCGGCTTTGCGGCGGCGCAGCATCAGCGGCCGGATCCGCCGTCGTAGCTGGGCGAGCCGTTCCGGGTCGTGGGCCTTCTCGATCGGAGTGCGGTAGTGGTCGGTGAACCGGTCCGCGCGGGGGAACAGACCAGGCGCGGTGATGGACAACAGCGACCACAGTTCGAGGAGGTTGTTCTCCATCGGCGTGCCGGTGATGGCGAGCTTGAACGGTGCCGGGAGTTGCTTCGCGCAGCGGTATCCCTGCGAGTGGGGGTTCTTGACGAACTGGGCCTCGTCGAGGATCAGCCCGGCCCAGTCGAGGGCCTCGTAGGCTTCGAACTCGAGTCGGAACAGGGTGTAGGAGGTGACCACCAGATCAGCACCGCGGACCGCGTCGGCGAGGGTCGCGTTGCGACGCGCGCGGGTCTGGGTGATGGTGGCGACCACGAGGTCCGGTGTGAACCGGCACGCTTCGCTCGCCCAGTTGTGCACGACGCTGGCGGGGGCGACGACCAGGAACGGCGCCCGCGGACCGCCGGTCTCCCGGACGTGGCAGATCAGGGCCAATGCCTGCAGGGTCTTGCCCAGGCCCATGTCGTCGGCGAGGACCCCGCCGAGTCGGTGCTGGTGCAGGGCGGCCAGCCAGCGGAACCCGCCCTGCTGGTACGGGCGTAGCGTGGCCTTCAGCCCCGATGGGGTCCGATGCTCGACGCGGCTGCCCGCCTCGGACAGTGAGCGCACCGCCTCCTGCCAGGCCGCGGCCTGGCCGGTAACCTCGCCGAGCTCGGCCAACTCCTGCCACAGCCCGGCCTGGAAGCGCCCGACCCGCAGGACCCCGGGCGGCGGGTCGTCCAACGCGCGGGACTCGGCGATCAGGTCGCGTAGCTGGCGGAACTCGGCACGGTCGAGGCTGAAGTACGTGCCGCTGGGCAGGATGAGGTACTGCTGATCAGCGGCGAGCGCGACGAAGAGCTCGTCGAACGGCACCTGCTCACCGCCGACCGTCACCTGTACCGACAGGTCGTACCAGTCCGGCTGCCCGCTGGTGTCTGCGCCGGCGAACGTGAAGACCGGGGCCTGCAGCGTCTCCTGGTACGCGGGGCCCGCGTCGTCGAACTGCGTGACGACGTCGACGCCGTCGATATCGGTCAGCCGGGGCAGGACGTCGTTCAGGAACCGGATCATCGCGTCGCCGGCCACGTCGGCGGCGGCCGCCAGCTGCGGCCCTGCAGGCGTTGACTCCAGCAAGCCCAGCGCCGGGTCGGCGACCATGTCGGTCACCCGCCGCACCACCTTCTCCCGGTCGGCGGCGTGCGCGACGGGTGCGAGCGCCCGCAGCGGCTCCCGATGATGGCCGTCACCGACCGGCAGCACCCACTCCCATCTCAGCGAGAGTCGATGCCCGGTCATGTGGTTCACCGTCAACGTCAACGCCGCCGCCCCGAGATCGGGCAACCGCACCGACGGATCCACCGCTACCATTTCCGCCTGCCGTAGCAGGCTCGGATAGTACTGCTCGAAGAACCGTGCCTCGTCGTCAGCGGGAACCTGGATCGCCGGCTTTGCCAGCATGCTGGCGATGCCCGGCTCCAGCGGCCGCTCCAGCGGCGTGAGCCGCAGCACCCTGTCCCGTGGCCGCGGGGCATCCTGGCCCCGCACGCCCCACCAGGCGACGCCGTGGACCGGCTGGCCCACCAGCAGGGACGAATCCGGGGCGACCAGCATGCCGTCGGCCAGCAAGGTTGGTACGAGCAGCAGGCCGTCACTGGTCCGGCCGACCCGTATTGACACCCGCGCCGCTTCCCGGCACACGACGACCCGCCCGGCCGCCTTTCCGGCCTGCACCATCGGCAACCCGGTCTCCTGAGCCTCGCTGAGCAGGTCCCAGATCCGCCTGCTCGCGAACGCGTCCAGGTAGACCGTCTGCTGGTAGCCGCTGTAGTAGTGCCCGTCATCGGCTGCCGTGGACAGCGCCAGGATCTCCTTGAGGAGCTGCCAGTGCCGCTGCACCCGCCTCGGCTGCCCGTACCAGGCGTAACTGAGATTCGACCAGGAGATCCCCGACCGCACCCACCCGCTGCGACCTGGCACCACAGGGCGCAGGGCGATCCGCCAAGACGATTCCGCGCCGGCCTGCCCGGCAGCCGCGAGATCAAACTGCAACCCGACGCCAGCACGGTCCGACTCCGGATCGGCGAAAGGCTCGGGCGCCGCACCGACCAGCGGGGACAGCGCGGTCTCCCACGCCGGCGGTGCCGCCACGGCCCGCGGACGGGGCACACCTCGGGCCGACACGACGGCGAGGATCAACGCGGCCGGATGGGCGCAGCCCGGATCGTCACCGCAGCTACACGATCCCCGCACCGCCGTGATGTCGCCACTCGGATCGGTGGACGCGACGGCGGTCACCGTGCCGGGCAGGTCGCCACGGAGCCGGGCATGAGCCTGCCCGGCCTGCGGATCCCACCGCACGTCGACCAGCTCGCCGCGATTGAGGTGGGCCCGTGCCTGGACGAACAACCGTGTGCCCACCGCCACGCGCACGGACTCCTCGTCCTCGGTCAGCAGCAGGCGTGCCAAGGTCACCTCCACGACATCTGGCCCGGGCAGCCGCGAGCGTATCCTTCCGCAAGGTGGGCAGTGCCCAGCGCCACCCTGTCCGCCCGCCCCGTCGGCTCGGACACCAACGGACCGCGGCCCGGGATGGCCGACCGGAGGCTGCCGACGGCCAGCGCGAGAAGTCAAACCCGCGCGGGCGGCGGCAGTCCGGTTTCCGGGTAAGGCGTTCACCTGGCAGGCGCCCGGCCGCCGATGTGGTGATCGGCGGGCGGGCAGTTCGCCCTTGGCGATGACCGTCAGGCGGCCGGCCGAGCCCGGAAGGTCAGATGGCCGGCAGGTCGATGTCGTGCCAGCCGGCGACGCCGCTCACACGTACGATCGGGGCAGGAGGTAGAGACATGGCCAGCGGCAGTGGTGCACCGCCTGGGTCGCGGTACGTGGACCAGCGGCATTTCGTGGTGGCCGCTTCCCTGTCCGACCTGCGCGGTCCAGTACGCGGGGTGGTAACGCTTGATCGGTGGCTGGACTGGTCCGGCGACAGCACCTACGACCTGGACGACGCCGGTGATCTGCAGCTGATGTACCAGACGGTGCTGAACCAGGCCAATTCGCTCGACGACTTGCGCCGATGGTTGCACGGCCCGACTTTGCGCCGTTTGTGGCCCAGCTTGTGGCTCCCGGCCCGCCTGCGGGCGGTGTGGCAGGCACGCTTTCCCGAGCTGACCACGCCGCCGCAGACGCTGGCCGGGTAAGGGTGGATCAGGTTCACCTCCGCTTGGCGGAGATCGGACTGCGGGTCGCTGCCCGCTACGGATTCGCGTTGGCCGGCGGCTACGCCGTACAGGCCCACGGCATCCTGGACCGCCCGAGCGAGGACATCGACCTGTTCACGGCGTGGGAGCGACGCGGCGAGTTCGCCGCAGCAGTGGACGCCGTGGTCGACGGCTACCGCGACAGCGGGTATTCCGTCGAGGTGACGCAGCAGTTCGACACCTTCGCCCGGCTCGCGGTCACCGATCCCGCTCAACCTGAGCATCCGTACAAGGTCGAACTGGCAGCCAACTGGCGCGCGTTGCCACCGGTAATGATGGACGTCGGGCCGGTGCTGCACGCCGACGACGTCGTCGCGGGCAAGATGTCCGCCCTGTATACGCGCGCCGAGCCCCGAGACTTCCTGGACATCGACGCGGCGCTCATGACCGGCCGCTACACCCGGACGCGGCTGTGCGAGCTGGCCGAACAATCCGACGCGGGGTTCGACCGGCGCATCCTGGCGGACCTGTTCGGCATGATGGAGCGCTACCCGGACCGACGTTTCGCCGCCTACGGTGCCCACCCCGCTCACATCAATGAGATGCGCAAACGCTTCGCACAGTGGCGCGAGGAACTCACCGCCTACCCGGCCTAGCGCACGAAGCAAGGGGGCATGATGGCCACCCGCCCGCACCAGGCGGTGGCCCGCATCAGGTTCGCGGAACACCACGTAGCCCGCCTGGGTCGTCGCGGGCGTTCTGGTGTGATGTACCGGTGAGCGCAGGGAACGAGAATGAGCTGACTGTGCTGGTGGACCGGTTGCGGCGGGATCGCCGTCGTGACCCGTACGCGGGCCGGCAGGCCTACTCGCAGGCGGCGCGTGAGGTCGCGGACCGCTGCGCCCGGCTGATCGACGCGGGTGAGGCGGCGGTCGCGGTGCCGGTGCTGCGCAAGGCAGTCGATCGGATGACGACCGCCTTGATGTACATGGACAGTTCCTCCGGGGTCCTCGGCAACGACCTCGCCTATCTGATGGAGCTCTACGCCCGGGCGTGCCGGGCCGCACCGCCACGACCCGCTGGCCTGGCCGCGTGGCTGGTCCGGCTCGTCCGCGACGGTCCCGGCTGGCCGGACGTGATCCTGCGCGAATGGGCGCCGGCTCTCGGGACGAAAGGCCTGGCCGAGGTGACCCGGTTGGTCGAGCAGCGTGCCGCCGTAGCGGATCCGGACAACCGGCACCAGCAGTGGACGGTACGGCACCTACGCGAGCAGCTCGCCGAGCTCTCCGGCGACGTGGACCGGTACGTGGCCGTGCTGGCGGAGCACCTGGTCAGCGCCGACCAGTACGAGCGTGCCGTACGGGTGCTGGCCGAGGCGGGACGACCCGCCGACGCAATCGACTGGGCTCGACGCGGACTCGCCGAACACCCCAGCGGCCACCAATCCGCGCGGCTGCGCGACCTGCTGGTAGGGCTGCTGATCGAGACCGGCGAACCGCGGGCCGCGGTGGCCGAGCGTCGGACTGCGTTCGACAAGCAGCCGACCATCGACAACCTTCGGTCACTGCTGGCGACGGTGGTCGAGACCGACCGCAACGAAACCCACACCGAGTGGGCGCTGACCGTGGTACGCGACCGCGTCGCCCAGCAGCCCGGCTACCTGCCTCACCTGATCGACGCGCTGCACCACACCGGCCGTGATGACGAGGCCTGGCACACCGGACTCGCACGCCTGGACGAACTGCCCACCCGGCAACGCATCGAACTCCTGCACCGCCGGCAACAAGGCCATCCGGCCGACGTGCGCGAACCCTACCGGGCACTCGTCAACGCCCACCTGCTGGACTCGCATGACAAGCGCCGCTACGACACAGCCATCACACTGCTCCGCCATCTGCGTGACGCGTACGCGGCCACCGGCGAAACCGACCAGTTCGCCAGGTACCTGGACGAGTTGCGTGGACAGCACCGGCGCCGGCCGGCGTTCCTGGCCAAGCTCGACGCCGCCCGCCTCCACCCTGGCCGGTAGAGTGCCCGCCCGTGGCAGTTCGCATCGACATCGACGCGTTCGGGAATCCGTCCCCACCACGGTGGCCGAGGCCGCGGCACGGCTGCTGAGTAACGACAGCGTCGGCGAACTCGAACCGGCCGGCGGCGGCGTCCAAGCCGTCGTCCACAGCCACGACGGCGTCTTCCAACCCTGGATCGGAATCGTCGACGGCCTCTTCACCACCGACTGCGACTGCGGAACCGTCGGCGACGACTTCTGTGCCCACGCGGTCGCCACCGCACTCACCGCGTTCCACGCCGGTACCGCCTTCTCGGGCGCCGCGACCCCACCTGGCGCCGCCCCTGGTAAGCCCGAACACGCCCATTATCTCGAAGCCGTGCGGCGGCTCTCCCCTCGACAACTGGAAAACCTCGTCGTGGAACACGCCCTGCGGGACCGCCTCTTCGCCACCCAACTACTCGGCGAAGCCGGTCTCCTCGACATCACCGACAACACCGGCCTGCACGACGCCCGCGCCGCCATCCGCGACGCCGCTAGTGTGACCACGGCAGCAGGTGGCAGATCTCCGATGGTCAGGAGCTGCTACGCAAATGATGTTGTAAGGCTGGTTGTCAACGACCTTGGTGATGATCTTAGGTTTCATCGTGGCGATGGTGGCGGGCAACGGCTGGCGTTGGTGGCTGAGTGCCGGCGGCGCGGGGCTTGTGGTGCTGCCGCTCGGGCAGGGTGCGCCTCCAGCCGCTGTAGTGGCGGCGACCTGCGGCCTGGTCGTGGTCGGTGCCTGGGCGTGTGGCACCCGTAGCGGCCGTGCCGTCGGCGCGGCTGTCGGCGTCGTCCTCATTACGGTGCTGGCCGCCGTGTTCGCTGTCTCGCAGTGGCCCCGCAGCCTGATAGCCGCGCCGTGGCTCGACTGGTTCGCGTTGTGGTTGCTGGTCGGCGTCGTGTGCCTGGCCGCGTTGGTCAGGTGTGCGGCTGCGGGCTCGGCGTCGTCGGGTCCGACGGCGACGGCAAGCTGCGGTTCCCTGCCCGCGACGACAGGTCCTCCCACTGCCGACATCGCTGCGGCTGGTGTCGGCCGACACCTGCGCCGATGGCGGCAGCAGCGGCAACTGCACAGCCGAGTTCCTGGTGACAGCCACCGACAATGCCGACCAAACAACGACCGTGACCCGGCTCGTCGAACACCTCCGCAGGCGCGGTTGCCGCTCCAGCCCGACCGCTGCGCCTATCGCGGCTCCCGCGAGACCGGCGGGATCCTGAACTGGACACCTCACCAGATGTGGCTGTACGCCGACGTCGAGCCGGCATCGGCGCTGCAACCGGCACCACCGCCGGACGCTGTCGTCATCTACATCGGCAACCTATGGCACGATCGCCCCGCCTCGATCAGCACCGGGCGCAAACTTGATTCTGCCCAACCATCGCGGTGAATGGCCAGGGCCGGCGCGCGGATACGCGAAGTGTCGCATGCCCATGCCACGATGCCGTCCCATGGATGGCCGAGGAAGGGGAATCGATGGGCGCTTCGGAGTGGCGGTACATGGTGGCCTACCAGGACGACGTGGGCGCTGCCCTCCAACAGCTGCGCCAAGAGGTGTACGACCGCGGCGAGTACTACCGGGAGCCCGCCGAGGGCGGCTCCGACCTGGACCTGACGGAGGAGGAGTTTCGGGCGCAGTTGGATCCGCGCAACGACGACGACGGCTTCAACGACGCGATCATCGAGGACTGGCGGGAACGCAAACGCCGCCCGGTGCCCGTCGACCCGGACACCCTGTTGGCCGCGCAACCGCACTCCGGCACACATTCGATCATCGACATAATCAACGGGGTGTCCGATCGCCCCGGCTTCGCAAGGGTGTCCCCGCTAACCAGCGAAGAGCTGATCAAGGCCTTCGGTAGCACGACGCCGCCGTCAGATCAGGTCCAGGAGTGGATGAAGGCCGGCGGGGGTTTGCGGGAGCGCTGGTTCGGTACATATGTGATCAGCTACCGTGACGGCCAGCCCGACCACATCCACTTCTCTGGATACTCCGGCGACTGACCACCTCCACGAACGTGACCATCGGCCCAGACCGCCCTCGCCCAAGCGTTCGCGCCGCACCAGCTATAGGCCCGTCGGGTGCGCGGACAGCCAGTCGCGATGCCGGTGCTGCAAGGCATCACGCTCGGCCATTGAGGGCAGGATCACGTCCATGCCCCCGTCATAGGGGTGGTACAGCCACCGCAGCCCGACATCCGCCACAAGCACGTTGCCGATCACATCGTCAGCAACATGACGCAGCAGCGGATCCAAGCAAAAGGCTCTACCCGCTCGTGAGCGAGCTGGCCGCTGACGGGATCCCCGTGGCGGTGACGTGCCGGGTGTTGAAGATCGCTCGCCAGCCCTACTACCGGTGGCTGGCCCGACCCGTCACCACCGCTGAGCAGGTCGCGGCGTACCGGGCCAACGCATTGTTCGACGCCCACCGTGATGATCCGGAGTTCGGCTACCGATTCCTCGTTGACGAGGCTCGTGATGCGGGGCAGCCGATGGCCGACCGCACCGCGTGGCGGATCTGCTCAAGTAACGGCTGGTGGAGCGCGTTCGGCAAGCGCAAGCGTCGCGGCAAGGGCGGCAAGGCCGGGCCGCCGGTGCACGACGACCTGGTCCAGCGGGACTTCACCGCCGACGGCCCGAACCGGCTGTGGCTGGCCAACATCACCGAACACCACACCGCCGAGGGCAAGCTCTACCTGTGCGCGATCAAGGACGTCTGGTCCCACCGGATCGTGGGCTACTCCATCGACTCGCGAATGAAGTCCCGCCTGGCCGTCGCCGCACTGGACAACGCCGCCGCCAGACGCGGTGACCTGGCCGGCTGCATCCTGCACACCGACCGCGGGTCCCAAGGCGAATTCAACTGATCGTCGCAACACCTCGTGATCGTGGAGGTGTTTGATGGCACGACGTCAGCAGCAGGCGGATCGGGCGTTGCGGCCGTCGA
>NZ_JBVJJA010000070.1:0-25143 GCF_055586005.1 Micromonospora sp. NPDC051924 | reverse complement strand
CTCCGCCGCCCCCCCCCCCACCCCCGCCCCCCCCCCCCCCCCCGCACACCCCCCCCCCCCCCCCCCCCCCCCCCCCCCCCCCCCCCCCCCCCCCCCCCCCCCCCCCCCCCCCCCCGGCAGGCGCGCCGCGTTGTGTCGCCGACCGCTGTTGCTGCTATTTCTTCTTTTTGTGCTTGGGCGGCAGTGTCGCGACGTACGCCTGTGCCTTGTTGACCCACCGGGTCGCCTGCTCGGCGGTGAATGACGGCGGCAGGGACAGGTATCCACCCATGGGCCGCTCGGGTGGGCCGAACGGCTCCACACCGTCGATCGTCGCCAATTCGGCCAGGTCGTCGGCGGCGAGTTTCACGCCGACCGACGAGCCGAACAGCCCGGCGAACATGTTGCCGTTCACGAACGCGCCGAGGTTGCCGAACATCGGCTTGACCTCCACCTCCGGCCCGTCCGGGATGAGGGAACGGAAGAACTGCTTGTCCGCCTCGGTGGGCTTGGGCATCTGCATCGAAGGCTCCGATCAGGCAGTCGCGGGGCGGCGACCGGTGAAGGCGGCCAGCCGCTCCATCGGGTCGGCGCCCGACGTCGGGGCGACCTCCTCGGCGAACGCCGCGCCGCGAGCCCCGGGAACGAGCTGCTCGGCGAGCTTGTGGACGTAGGCCACGACCTCGTCACTGACGACCAGGACGGTGCCGCTGCCCTGCGCCATGTCCCACGCGTGCAGCAGGAACTCCACCGGCATGATGCCCGCGGCGAACCTGGCCGGCATCTCGCCGCCGCCAGGGCCCGGGACGGTGCCGTCGAGACCGCGGGCGCGCCATCCCTCGATGGCCTGCGCCGCCATCGTCGCCACCCGGTTCTCCAGCGAGCCCGCCTCGGGGTTCACGACCTCGACGCCGGCCATCGAGCCGAAGGCGACCATGGAGCCGAACAGGTGCTCGGCAAGGTCGTGGCAGGTGAACTCCGCGCACGGGGTCTGCTTGGCCCGGTCCTCGGACGTCAGCTGACGCAGGACCGCCTGAAGCGCGGCCAGGGTGGCCTCGGCGGCGGACAGCTCGTCGAGCTGCTCGGGAGCGGCGGACCACTCGTCGGGCCCGGCATCCCCGGTGGCGGCAGCCTTCTCGAGGCGGCCGAGGTAGTGGTTCCAGCCCTGGGCGTGCATCGCCGCCTGCTCATCGGTCAGCCCCTCGTGGGTAAGCGTGACCTGGGTGCCGTCCGCGACCGGCTCGAGCGTGATCGAGACGGTCGAGGTGTCGGCGGCGAGGTCGGGATGGCCTTCCCACCCCCAGCCGAACACGACACGCTTGCCGGGCTCGATCTCTCGGAAGGCGCCGACCGCCACATGACCGGGGGTGATGGTCCAGCGGTAGTCACCGCCCACGCGCAGGTCGACCCGGGCGGACACCGTCTGCCAGCGGCGCAGCCGCTCCGGCTCGGTGATGAGGGCGAACGCCTCGTCGATGTCGACGGGAAGGACGACGATCTTCGTGAACATCAGTTGTCTCTCTCAATCCGTTGAGACTTCAGGGTGCGCGCGTCGGCAACCAACAGATCGAGCTCGGCGGTCCAGAACCGGTCAATCTCGGCCTGCAGCTGACGGAGCCCCTCGGGAACGACGCGATAGATGCGCTCGCGGCCGACCTTCTCGGCCTGCACCAGACCAACGTCCGCCAGCAACAACAGATGCTGGGAGATCGCCGACCGGGTGACCGTGAACTCCGCCGCGATGCTGCTGACCGTGCGGGGCTGCGACGCGAGTAGCTGCAGGATGCGTCGCCGGGTGGGCTCAGCTGCGGCAGACAGCGCGTCGATCACGGAAAACACGTTAGCGTCGACTAACGCTTGTCGTCAAACGCGCACCACCTGGTCAAGTGCCGATGGACCAGCTCTGACAGAGGATCAACGCCGACCCCAACTTCAACCGGAATGCTGAAGACGCCCTGGTTGGCCTCGGATGAGGCATACCGTGGGTTTTGCGTAAGGGTGATCGTGGAACTGGCACGCCAGGCGGGCACGCCGGCGCCTGCTATCAAGATGGTTGCCTTTTTGGCTGACCAGGTCCTGCACCACCTCATGCATGGGGCGGCCGTCGATGTGACCAAGAGGTTCATGCCGCCACGGGGTGGGGCGTAGGGCGCGCGGTTGACCGACGGGTGGGCTGGACGGCCGGCCGCGGTCCGGCACGGCGCCGGCGTGAACTGAGTCAGGCGGTGTCCAGGCGGCCGCGCTGGTGCAGGACGAACAACAGCGTCATGGCCGGCACGACGAGCAGGAGCGCCGCGGCGGCGACGAGGGTGAGCGACGCCAGGGTGGCGTCGGGAGCGGCGGCCTCGTCGATGCGCAGGTGGGTGCCCAGCAGGTACGGGTATTGCGCGACGCCCCAGCCGACCACCACCGTGCCGGCCGCGCTGACGGCAAGCGCCTGCAGCACCCTGGGTGCCGCTCGGTGCAGCAGCGCGATGCTGGCCAGCCCGCATGCCGCGGAGACCAGCACTAGCGGCAGGCCGCGGCCGGTCAGCCCGGAGAACAGGCGCCCGGCGTCAGTGTGCAGGATGGCGATGCCCGCCAGCGCCACGGCGCCGGTCGCCACGGCGCTGGTCTGGGCCCGACGGCGGAACCAGCGCTCCAGGCCGGCGTCGGCGTAGGCACGGGCCTCGGCGGTGAGAAACACCGCGGCGACGAACGCGCACACCCCAACCGCGAGCACCCCGCCGAGCAGCGACGTCGGGTTGACCCAGCTGGTCACGGGATTGCCGTGTCCGCCGGCGGGCACCCGCCCGGAGGCGATCCCGCCGGCGACCGTGCCGAGGAAGAACGGCGTGAGCACCGACGAGGTGGCGAACGCTGCCCCGGTCGCCCGCTGTTGGTCGGTCTTCACCACCACCTTCCGGAACGCGAAGCCGCTGCCGCGGACCACGATGCCCAGCGCGGCGAGGCCCAGCGGGATGTAGAGCGTGGTCATGATCGCGGCGAACGCGACCGGGAAGCCGGTCCAGAGCATGACCAGGCAGAAGATCAGCCACACGTGGTTGGCTTCCCAGACCGGCGCCAACGTGTGGTCGATCAGGTGCCGAGGGGCCCTCCCGCGTCGGGCACCACCAGCCGTGAGGTCCCAGAAGCCGGCACCGTAGTCCGCGCCGCCCAGCACGGCGTAGGCGGTGACACCGATGAACAACACGACGGCGGCGAACGTGCTCACGCCTGCCCTCCGGCGGGCGCCGACGCCGAGGCCGGGGGCGGGCCGTAGGGCACGTCCGTCTCGGTAACCGCGCCCTGGTCGCGCCAACGGCGGCTCAGTAGTCGCAGGACGTACACGGTGGCGGCGCCGACCGCGATATACAGCGCGACGATGGCGGCGAAGAACAGCCACAGGTTGCCGGACGTGGCGACCGCGTCGCGGGTGAGGAGGTGACCGACGACCGTCCACGGCTGTCGGCCGACCTCGGTGACCACCCAGCCCGCCTCCAGCGCCACCACCGCGAGCGCGCCACTGATCGTGGTCGCCCGCAGGAACCATCTGCTGCGCGGCGGATCACGGCGGCGCCACCAGGCCAGGGCGTACCAGGCGGAGAGGGCCAGCAGCGCCGTGCCGATACCGACCATGACGTCGAAGCTCAGGTGAACGATCGCGACTAGCCGGTCCGGTGGCCGCACCTCGGCGGGGATGGCGTCCAGGCCCTGGATGCGGGTCGAAGGTGAGTAGCCGGACAGCAGCGAGGCTCCCGACGGAATCCTGATGCCGCCGTGCACCTCCCCGTTCGCGAAATAGCCGCCCAGCACCTCCGGCACGTGGGTGCTCGTGGTCGGGACGGCCTCGATCGCGGCGAACTTCGCCGGTTCGTTCCGAAAGACCTCGCGCGCGGCGATGTCGCCGACGAAGATCTGCAGCGGGGTGGCCAGCGCCGCGACGGTCAGCGGTATCACCAGGCCGAGCCGGTGATAACGGTCGCGGCGGCCGCGCAGCATCCCGGCCGCGTACACGCCGGCGACGACGAACCCGGCGACCATGTACGCGGCCAGCAGCATGTGGATGGCCTCATACCAGAACGCGCCGTTGAAGATCACCTCCAGCGGGCGGACCTCCACGATCTTGCCGTCCCGCATCGTGTACCCGCCCGGCCGGTTCATCCAGGCGTTCGCCGCGACCACCGAGAGCGTGCCGCCGATCCCGGACAGCACCACCGGCACACCCGTCCAGAAGTGCGGCCACGGGCGCATCCGCCGCCACCCGTACACATAGATGGCGACGAAGACCGCCTCCAGGAAGAAGAAGAGACCCTCGACCGCGAACGGGATGCCGAACGCCGGGCCGTAGGTGCCCATCAGTCGCGGCCAGAGCAGCCCGAGCTCGAACGACAGCACCGTGCCGGACACCGCGCCGACGGCGAACAGCACCGCCGCCACCTGCGACCAACGCCGGGCCAGCAGCAGCGCGGTCTGGTCGTTGCGACGAATGCCGCGGGCGTTCGCGATCAGCATCAGAAAGGTGAAGGCCACCCCGAACGGCACCAGGATGATGTGGAAGCCGAGGGTGAAGGCCATCTGCTCCCGCGCCGGCAGCAACTGCGCCGGATCGGCTCGCACGAGGCCGGCGCCGAAGGCCACCAGTGACAGGCCAGGCATGGCACGTGTTACCCGCCGACGGCAACCGGAAACGTACCGATGGGGTGAGGATCCGACACCCGACCCCTGCAGCCCAGCAAACTGCCAGCCAGTAGCGTGCCAGCGTTGAAGGCCGGGTGCCGTCGTGTACCTTCACATCCCCCAGCCACTCGATCAACCAGTCTTCCACCGTCCGAGGGTGCCCCGTTAGATCGACGCCGAGCTGCAGTCGGCGCCGCAGCTCATCCCGCTTTCGGACCCTTCGGACCAGAAGGTGGCTGTACAGCCATTCGTACATGCAAGCCAGCCGACGGGCATGGCCCGAGGGCGGCGTCAGGCTACGCAACGAGCAGGTCAGCGACAGTGAGCGACGACGGCCGACAACAGCCTTGATCTTTGCAAGGCAGGGGCTAGGGGTTCGAGTCCCCTGGGCTCCACCCGCAGATCGGATATGTCCGATTAACGAAAGCCCAGCTCATTCGTGAGCTGGGCTTTCGTCCGTCTGGGGCGGACGGGGTCATCGATGGTCATGTGGCGGTGCGCGAACCGGGTACCTTCGCTCTTCTCGGCCAGCACCGTATGGTTGGCCGACCTCAGGCTGGGTCAGCTGGTGAAGGACTCGGGGCCGAAGCGGCCCCATGCCAGGAAGGCGGCGAGGGCGAGATAGATCAGGTCGGGCGTGATCGTGGCTCGTTCGCCGCGGCGCAGGCGCATGGTCACCGCCCCTGTGAACAGTGTTGCGACGCACGTGGCGGTGATGGGTACCAGGATCGGGGCGATGTTGAGTACGGCTGGCAGGATCAGTCCCGCTGCGGCCAGGATCTCGAGGGTTCCGATGGCCCGGAGTGCACCTGGACTGAAGTCCAGGATCCATTGCGCGGCGGCGCCGCCCATGGCTGCGATCTTCTCTCTGGGTACGAACATCTTGGACGTGCTGCCCAGCAGGATGGTGGCCAGCAAGCCCGCGATGATCCATAGGGCTACGTTCATTGACATGTCCTTTTTATGGTTGTCTGGCTTCCCGTGCCGGGTAGCACGGGAAGCCGCTGCGGCTGTTGTGGGATCGCGGCGTGGTCGTTGCGGCGTCGGCGAGCTGCGCGGATCTGGGTGCCGAGGTTTCTGTCGGAATGGCGATGGCGCGCCTTGCGGCGATGCCGAGACCCAGCACACCGGTGAGCCGGTCTTGTGAGTCGAAGATCGTCGTGCCAGGCAGAGCGTCGACGGCTGGGACCGCATCCGGTCGATGTCCGTGGCCCGGTGCGGGTCGCTTCTTGCATCGGGCCACGGGCATCGCCGTGAGCTACAGGCGATGCTGTCAGCCGCCGAGGGCGAGCATCACCAGTGGGCCGGTGTCGACGGCTTCCCAGTGTTCGCTGATCTTGCCGTCGCGGACGCGGAAGATGTCTGCCGTCCGGAATTCCAGGTGCTGTCCTTTGCCGGTGATGCCGAGGCTGGGCAGGTCGTGCACGACCGTCCCGGTCACCGTGCGGAAGGTGACCGCATCGGTGCACTTGGTGACGGTCTGGGTGGTGGTGCTGGTGATGTCGGGCACGGCGTACACCATGCCGGTCCACCATTGCTTGAGTTCTTCTCTGCCGCCCGGTGGCACGTAGGGGCTGTGCTGCACGAAGTCCTCGGCGAAGTACCGGTCGATCAGGTCGACTTGATGGTCGGTGAAGACGTTCTGCAGCGCACCGTTGACCACGTCGCGGTTGCGTTCCTCCTGGCAGCCGTCGGCCTTACCGTCGGCGTCGCCCGCTGCGGCGGGCAGGGGGCTGATCGCTGCGACAATGCCGATCAGCAGACCAGCGGCGAGCATCGCCGCATGACGGCGTGACGGGCGGGGAGCGTGTTCACGCATGGTTAATCCTCTTGTCCGTTCTAGCTCGTGCGTTGACGAGCTGGTGGGGGGTGTTGCATCGCTCAGCGCGTGCGTGCCCCGGCCACGTGGGCTGGAGTACGCGGCCGGGTAGTAACATTCGCTCGCTGGCGGATGCCGTCGTCGGGGCCGCCAGTGACGACTTTCCGTGTAGGATCCGCTGACAAGTCTCGATGTCAGCTGGCGAGTTTGTTGCGGCGGCCGCCGGTCATGCCGAGCATCCGTGCCGGCAGGGGGAATTTCATCCGGTAGAACTTCAGCGGGCTGCTGCTGACCGCCTCCTTGTAGGCGATCGCGGCCTTGGCCTTGAGATAGATCCGCCGGGGGGTGTCGTCGGGGTAGGTGAACTGGATGACCGCGTCCTTGCGGCCGAGCGAGACCGGCTGGTGCCAGTAGCCGAACCGGAACGGCTTGGGCTGCTTTCCCCGGATCTGCCGGACGATCGCCTGCGCGGCGTGGGCGGCCATCGGGATCCCGCTCTGGCAGGTGCCGTGGATCACCCCGTAGGACTGGCGGATCGCCCCCGCGTCGCCGACGGCGTAGACCGACGGATGTGACACCGAGCGCAGGGTCGAGTCGACCACGATCCGCCCGGCCTGGTCGGTCGTGATCCCGGCCTCGGCGGCCAACGGCGCATAAGCGACACCAGTAGTCCACAGTGTGCCGTCGGTGGGCAGCAGTTCGCCGTCGCCGAGCTCGATCGCGTCGGGCAGGACCTTGGTAACGGTCACACCGATGCGGACCTCGACGCCGAGCCGGTCGAATGCCTTGCGCATGTGAGCGCGTGCCGTCGGGCCCATCATCGCGCCGGGCTCACCCTGGCTGACCAGACGCACCCGCAGGTGCGGGTACGCCTCGGCGATCTCGGTCGCGGCCTCGATCCCGGTCAGGCCGGCGCCGCAGACGGTGAACGTGCCCGTGGCTGTGCGCAAAAACTGCGGCAGTGCGGGGTCGCTGATGGTGAACGCGTGCTCGACCGGCGGGGTGTAACTGCCGATCGCATACACGAGGACGTCGTAGGACAGCTCGGTGTCGCCGACGAGCACCCGCTTGCGGGCAACGTCGATCCGGGTCGCCCGGCCCAGAACGAACCGCACACCCGCACCCGCCACCAACTCGGGAATGCGGTGGTCGCCAAGCTTCTGCCCGGCGGCGACCTGGTGCGACCGCAGGCGCTCGACGAACCGGTCGCTCCGGTTGACCAAGGTGACCTGCGCGTCCCGGATACGGCGCGCCACGCCGAGCGCCGCGATCATGCCGGTGTAACCGGCGCCGAGAACCATGACTTGCGTTGTCATGCCAGCTCCTCCTTGAAGCGTTGCCGCCACGACGGGAATCGCAGCGTCCATCCGAGTTCCCCCTTGGCCTTGGCGTTGGAAAAACCCCGCCCTTGCGTCATCCATAGAGCGAGATTCATGGAAGTACCCTTTCGCGGCTGTCTGCCTTCCCTGCCGAGTAGCACGGGAGGCCGTTGCGGTTACGGTGGGATCGAGGCTCAGCCATTGCGGCGTCGGCGGGCAGCGCGGATCTGAGCACCGAGGTCGCTGTCGGAGTCGAGATGGCGCAGCTTGTCAGGGTTGACGATGGAGTGGATCGCCTGGATTTCACCGTCGGCGATGTCGAGTCCCAGCACGCCGAAGAGCCGGTCCTGCGAGTCGAACATCATCGCGCCGGGCAGACCATTGACGTCGGCGATCTCGATGCGCACGCCACCGTGCGGTGCCGCCATGGACACCGCGGTCAACAGGTGCCCTGCCACGCGCTCCCGGCCGTTCATCGGCCGCGCCAGCGCGGGGACGTTCCCGCCACCGTCGCCGTGCAGGACCACGTCCTGGGCCAGCAGTGCCTCCAGCGCCCGCAGGTCGCCCTGCTCGGCGGCGGCGAAGAACCGCCGGGTCAGCTCTTCTCGCTGGCGCCGAGAGGCGTGGTGGCGTGGCCGACGATCCTGGACGTGGGCACGAGCCTTCGCCACCAGGTGCCGGGTGCTGTCGACGTCGGTGCCGATGATGTCGGCGACCTCGGCGTACGGATAGTCGAACACCTCACGCAGCAGGAACGCGGCCCGCTGCCGTGGCGATAGGGTCTCCAGCAGGACAAGGAACGCCAGCGACAGCGAGTCGGCGGTCTCCGCGTGGTCGGCGGGCGACGGATCGGTGACCAACGGCTCGGGCAACCACTCGCCGACGTATTGCTCGCGTCGCACCCGCGCTGAGCGAACCTGATCGATGGCTAGTCGGGTGACCAGTGTGGCGATGTACGCCTGCGGCGAGGCGATCTGCTCGTCTCGCTCGAGCGTCAGGTGCATCCGCAAGAACGCCTCCTGCACCACGTCTTCGGCCTCGCTCACGCTGCCGAGCATCCGATAAGCGATGGCGAACGCCCGCGGGCGCAGCTCGTCGTAGAGATCGGCGGATGACACGGTCAGCCCAGCCCTTCCATGAACACCGGCGCCAGCTCGGGTACCGCAGCGTCCAGCCCGGTTCGCGATTGACGTTCTCGCTGTTGATCCTGCAAGCGAGGATCATCGACTTCATCACGGCCTTGAGCGATGACGATTCTCATGACATCTCCGTTCGTTCGTGCTCACCAACAAAGACGAGACGGCTCGGCACCCCATGAACGGCAGTTACCCAGGTCACAATGCGCGCAGGAACGCGGTCATGTCCGAGCTGGGTGCGACCCGCAAGTTGAAGTTGATCGCGCTGCCGATCCGGAAGTCGGGTCACCGCGCAATGCTCGGCCGCCATACTCATGGCCATCCTCTATCGCAGGTTGCCGGAGCGGACGCTCAGCCTCAGCTCCGCGGGGGGCCTGGGCGGAAGTGTCTCCACGAGAACGGCGCGACCGAGATCTCGGTCGCGCCGTTGCGCAGGTGCGGGACTACGCGACGCGTCGCCGGACCGCCGAAACAACCACCGGAGGCCCCTGAACAGCGTGAATGCGGTTCGGGTTGTGCCACATCGGGTCCACCTTGTTGATCTTTCGTGCGAACCAGTGGCCGCGGCGCGGCGCGCCGCTCTGCGTGGCTGCTCGACGCGGACTGTGGCTGGCAGCGGAACCGCCGCCGAATGTACTAGCGTCGTGGGGATGAGGAACCGCGCTGCGAGGTACGAGCCACTGACGGTGGCACGCCTGGGTGCTTTGCTCGTTGGATCCGACGAGACGCGACGGTGGCGGCTGGTGGCAGAGTTCCTCGAGGAGTACCGATGGGAGCCAGCCCAGACGCGCGCCGGGCTGCTGGACCAGGAACCAACTCCTACTGGCGACGAGCACTGGGACGTGTTCCTCGCGGCATTGGCGGAGCACTTGGCGGCCAAGGACGGGCGGGGTGCGCCGCCGTGGGTCGAGACGCGGTCGCTCCGGCGGTTCTGGTTCCCCTTCAACACCCGCGCCGCCCGGGTCGACGCGGTGGTACATGCGCCGGCAGCGTTCCGTCGTCGGGGCGTGTACGTGTCGGCGCAGGAGTTGAACGTCGCGTGAGCCTCGATGATCCACTGTTGGACCGCGCGGCGATCGAGGATGCCTTCCGCCGGCTCGGGGACCGGCTGTCGAGGCGAGGTGTGGTCGCGGACCTCTACATCTTCGGCGGCGCGGCCATGGCTCTGGCCTACGACGCCCGACGGGCGACTCGTGACATCGATGCGGTGTTCCAACCCCATGGCGTTGTGCTCGACGAGGCCCGTGCGGTAGCGGATGAGCTCGGCCTGCCGCACTGGTGGCTCAACGAGCAGGCGAGTGCCTATGTCGCTCCGGGAGGCGACGCGACGGCTCCGCGCGTCTTCGACCACCCCGGCCTGCGGGTGGCGGCGGCGTCTCCGGAACATTTGCTGGCCATGAAGGTGCTTGCCGCACGACGGCGGGACGCCGAGGACATCCGGTTCCTGGTCGCCCACCTGAAGTTGACCAGCGCGGAGCAGGTCCTCGCTCTGTGCGCGGAGATCTTCCCGGAGGAGGAAGTCCCAGGCCGGGCAAGACTCGTGCTCGACGACGTTTTCGACGGCTCGTAGCTCCGTCATCGGGCTTCCCGCGACGTACGGGAGCTGCGCGAGCGCAGCGGCAACGGGTCACCGGCGATGGTCGCCGGCTGGTTCGCATGGTGGTGCCTCCGCCCCACCAGCACTTACCTTGGTTGATCTTCGCGTCGAGTACAGCCAAGCGGTCACGCCGTCCCCTCCTCGCTCAGCACCCGATCGATGGCCGAGGCAGCCTGACGCGCCCGCGCCGGCAGGACGTGTCC
This sequence comes from Micromonospora sp. NPDC051924, assembly GCF_055586005.1. Classification (NCBI taxonomy): domain Bacteria; kingdom Bacillati; phylum Actinomycetota; class Actinomycetes; order Micromonosporales; family Micromonosporaceae; genus Micromonospora; species Micromonospora sp. NPDC051924. Next base: position 14,431 of record NZ_JBVJJA010000070.1, on the reverse strand, counting down.
GTAGGTGTCGGCCGTCATCCGGATCGTGGAGTGCCCGAGCAGCTCCATCACCGTGCGCAGCTCCTCGCCCTGGTCGAGCAGAAACGTGGCGAACGCGTGCCGCAGATCGTGCAGGTGCAGCCAGCCCAGGCCGGCCGCCGCCCGGAGCTGCTCAAAACGCCGGTTGACGTTCCACGGCTCCATCGGCGTGCCGATCGTGCTGGCGAAGACCAGGCTCAGATCCGACCACAACTCGCCGGCCGCGAGCCGTTCCTTGCAGCGTCTGCCGAACGAACAGCGCCCGTCCGGACAGGTCGACATCCGACCATCGGAGGCCCAACAGCTCAGCCCGCCGGAGCCCGGTCGCCAGCGCCAGGACGAACAGCGATTCCAGCCGGTCCCCGCTCAAAACCGACAGCAGCGTCTTGGCTTCCTCGGGCGTCAGGGCACGTCGCTCGGTCCGGCCGAGAGCCGGCGGCTTGGCAGCCTTGGCGACGTTGCGCGGCACCAGGTCCATCCGCTCAGCGTCGGCCAAGGCGACCCGCAGCACAGCGTGCACCTTGATGATGCTGGCCGGCGCGAGCTTGCCCCGCAGCCCGGTCAGGAACCGCTGTACGTCCCGAGGCGTCAGCCGATCAAGGCGGCCCGCAAAGCGGGCCGCGCCGGCCCGGCCCCGGCCTGCTCGCGGCCTCCGGCCGGCATCCGCCGGGCCGGCCGGACACGCTGGGCAGAACCGAGGGCATGAAGAGCTGAGGTGGGACGATCGCCGTCGGTGTTGCTCTCCGTCGAGGGCGGGGCGATCGCTGCCGCGGCAGCAGAGCTGCTTGCCTCCGAGTCACGCGGGTACTGTCCGCGGTTCGATGACGACGAGGGCCAGGGCGTGAGCCCCCCGGGTGCCCGATCCTCTACGCCACCCGGCCGGCGTCAAGGGCGCTGCGCGTCGGCACGCCGATGGCCGACGGCCACCCTTGACACCGACCAGGCGCGGCAGTCCTTGGCACCTATCCAGGGGACGGGGGCAGCGTGGCGGCGACCTTCGGCAGAGAGGCCGGACGGTCTACGACTGCCTCAGACTGGGCCGGTGACGAGGAGGGCTTTATGGTGGCTCCACAGCCACTGTAGGTACTGCTGCACTTCCTCCGGCGTGGCGACCCATCCGTTGTCCATGTAGTTGAGGATGCGTTTGATCTCGCCGGGTACGAGGTCGTAGGCGGTCGCTCCGGTTTCCGGGACGGGTGTGTCAGGGGGGACGGCCACGGGAAGCGGGATCATGGGGAGCCGAAATCCACTCCTGGTGAAGGCATTGAGGACCGTGAGGTAGACGCGGGCCAGGTGGTAAGGGGAGACAACGAGCGCGAGGCTGGTGATGCCGCGGGCCTGAACCTGGTTGACGATCCATGCGGCCTGCAAGCCGGTGTTGGGAGCCGGCTCGGCTTGCAGGTGGACCCCGTTGGTGCGACGAAGGCCGAGGCTCCGCAGGTAGTCGAGCGTGATCTCGACGTACGTCTCTTCATCAGGGTTCCCGTTCGCCACCAGAAGGTAGCGAAGCGCTGGGTTCGCCTCCCAGTTATGGATCGCATGAGTGAGACGCCATTCCTCGCCCTGACCGGTGGCTACCACGAGCGCGTCGACGTGGTCGGCGGCTGATTGGGGAAGGGTCAGGATCACCGTGAGGGCTTTCATCACCTCTACGAGTTGGCCGGCTGTGAAGCCGGCTAGATCCTCTTCCGCCACAACCCGAGGGGCCGCCTTGTTGGGGTTCACCGAACCGCCCCGACCGCGTCGTGAAGGCCGGTGCGCAAGACCAGGGACGCCAGGTCGTCGGGTTGAGATAGGGAGATCATGCATGCGATCTTTCCAGCCTCATTGAATCCATGGGCCGACGACTTCCCATTGCGGCGGAGGAATCGCGTTGACGTGCGAGGCAGTTCGAGCCTGCCTGCCTCCTGACCGCGAGCGGTCCGCATCTAATCCGCAAGAGGTCGGCGGAAGGCGGGGGAGTCGCGTGAGATGTCGAGAGATGTTTCCGCTGCTGGACCGTCATGTGCCCAGGTAGTCGGCGCTGGCATTTTGCTCCATAATCCCTCGGTCGCCGGTTCGCGTCCCGCCCGGCCCATCACCGAAACAACAGCTCTGACTGGTCATCGCCGGTTGGCGCGCCGCGCCGCGAAGAACTTGTTCGTCCGGTCGTTGCGCCGCTCCCATCCCGACAGCCGGACCCGTACATGCGGCGCTGCCCGGTGGACCTCGTCCACAAAGTCGACGAGTCCCTCGCCGGTGATGACGCTCCAGGACCGACCATCACGCCGGACCACCCTGACGGCGTTGTTGTCGCCGTAGCCCGGAGCTCCGATCTCCGCGAGGTCTGCCAGAGGTATCCGGTACCGGGCCAGCGGAGCCCCGATTCGCAGGTCCACGTCAGTGAGATCCATCCGGTAGAACGCCCGCGCCACCGTGTACCACCACACCGAGGGAATCGCCAGCGCCAGGAAGAGCAGCTTCTGCCACCACGGTCCAACATCGATCTGCCACATGACGAAGGGCGCCGCGATCGTTGCGGCCAGCGCGGCCGCGACCCTAAGGAGAATCGGGCCCCGGTACCGCGCCTGGGCAAATCCACGTGCCATCGTCAACCCCCTATGACCCCGCTGGGAACTCGTTACCCGCGCGATGACCGCACCACACTTCGATCGATTCATGAGGCCGTCCCGCCGCAGAGAAACCAACCACAACCCTCGCCGTGCAGGCCGCGTGCGCCGACGCCGGCGTCGAGGTCGGTGACGTTCGGCGAGGTGGCGACCAGCAGGTGGAAGGTGTGCAGGTTGAGCTCCAGCGACGGCGAGGGATGGTCCGTGTGCAGCTCGATGTGGCTGCGTTCCCACAGCCGCCGCCACGCCCGTACCTGGTCACTCAGCAGCTCGCTGAAGGAGCCCGCCCGGGCCGCCGCTTCCCGGGACGCGGTGGCCGGCTCCGTGACCGCGCGGTCCCGGGAGGTGTGGTGGGCGGCGATCTTCTCCACGCGCAGCGGCTGGCCCGTCTGCACCGCGACCGCCCAGGTCTGGTTTCGAGAATCGGTGGGTATCGCAGCGACGGTGGGGATGGCCCCATCCGGCACCGCCCGTGCGGCGCAGGGCGCAGCTCCGGTCAGTTCCGGTCAGGCGTGTTGCGGGTCCGGTAGCGCCGGATTCCGATGCGAGCCAAGGCGACCAGCGCCACCTTGACGACGACGAGCGCCACGACCACGTCGACGGCCATGCCGGTCCATCGAGATTCCGCCAGGACCGCACCCGCCAGCCCGAGGTGTAGACCGAGCACGACGACGGCTGCCACTGCGAGAAGGATCGTCTGGGATCGCGGAAATCCTGGCCAACGCTTCGACGGCACTCGGGCGAGGGGCCGAACCGGGGCGGCACCGGCAGGGTCAAGCCGCTGCCAAATGATGGACAGCGGGTTTCGACGACTGAATCGCTCGAGGTTGCGGGTGATGAGGTCGCACATCTGACCCAGGCCATCCTCGTCGACACCGTCGACACGCACCGTCAGAGTTCCGTCGTCGGCGGTGAACGTGGCCCGGCCCCATGGGGTGAAGGTGACGGTTCCTTTCGTCTCCGACCACTCAGCCGCGACCTGCACCTCGCGACGGGCCATCATGGTGTGTAGATGTATGCGTGATGTGTGGCTGCCGTTGCCCATGGCCGCTCCGTGTTTGCAGAACTGGACGAGGTAGCGACTCGCCCGGTCGGTCTGAACCTCAGCTTGCATAGTCGGCACGGCAATTCCTTCTTGATCTTCTGTCCGAATGTGAGCGGGCCCGGCTGATCGCCGAGGCGCGGCGTGGACGGATCGGGACCTGCGGTCGCGCACCCCAGCCAGCGGGATATCCGCCGAACAAGTTATCGAGACAGTCTGTCTGCGTCAACAGCATACTGGCTTGTTCCTGGACAGTGTGTATGATCGTGGCATGCCCAAGCTGTGGACCGAGACCATCGACGCGCACCGCGCGGCGGTTCGGGACGCGGCCATGAACGCCATGGCCGCGTTGGTGGCCCAGCACGGGCTGGTTGCGGTGACGATGTCGCAGATCGCCGAGCGGGCCGGTATCGGCCGAGCGACCCTGTACAAGTACTTCCCGGACGCGCAGGCCGTTCTCACCGCCTGGCACGAACGTCAGATAACCGAGCACCTCGACCAGCTCAACGCCGTCGTCGACCCCGCCGCCCCCGCCGTGGTGCGCCTGGAAGCTGTCTTGCGTACCTACGCGCACCTCCAGCACCATTCAGCGCGCCACCACGGCGGCGAGCTCGCCGCGCTGCTGCACCGAAGCGAGCACGTCGACCGCGCCCGGCAACGCCTACGCGACTTCGTCGAGCAGTTGCTCGCCGAAGCAGTGCGGGACGGCGACGTCCGCGACGATGTGGCCACCGACGAGCTGGCCACGTACTGCCTGCATGCGCTCACCGCAGCCGGCACCGTCCCCCACCAGGAGGCCGTCCACCGCCTGGTCAGCGTCACCCTGGCCGGGCTCACCCCGCCTCGCCCGTGAGTGTGCGCCCGTTCCCGGCGCTGGTGCAGGATGGACTGCATGGCGAAGATCTGGGAACGCGCACTTGACGCATTCTTCGGCCATCCCCGTGGCCTACCCGGACGCGCCGGCGGAGCCATCATGGCCAGAGGCAACGCCGATCAGGAACGCTGGGCGGTGGAGCGCACGGCACCATCGACCGGTGCCCGCCTGCTGGTCGTTGGGCACGGCCCGGGCGTTGGCCTCGCTCTTGCCGCCGACCGCGTGGGCCCCACCGGACGCGTCGTGGGCGTCGACCCCTCCGCAACCATGCGCCAGCTGGCCACCGCTCGTTGCTCCGACGCGATCGCCGCTGGCGTGGTCGAGATCTACGACGGCACCGCCGACCACACCGGCTGCGCCGACGCCAGCATGGACGCCATGGTCTCGGTCAACAACGTGATGCTGTGGGACCGGCAGGCCGGCCTGGCCGAGGCGTTCCGGGTGCTGCGGCCCGGCGGGCGCCTGGTGATAACGGTGCACCGCCACGTGCTGAACACCTCACCCGAGCAGCTGGCCGACGATGTCTCCGCCGTCGGCTTCGCCGACGTAAGCCTCCAGGTACGGCCGCGGCGCATGAACAGCCCCGCCATCGAACTGGTCGCCCGACGGCCCACCGACTGATCAGCGACGACAACCTGGCCGGTGCCACGCACGCTTGGCCACGACAATCAGATGCTCCCCGATGACCTCATGGCGCCGACGTTGGCGTGTCCCGAGCCCCTGCTCGGCGTGCAGCGGCAAGGGGCGCGTGCACAGCCGGCCGGCGGCCCCGGGCAATGGTTCATTTTCACCGAAGGTCTAGCGACACGTGAAAATATTTGACAGTGTGGCGGTCACCTGCGTGATCGCGTTATCTGGCGACACGTCTGACGTGAGGGGGCGCCGTGCGTAGACCTTCCCGAATCCGATCACTCGTCGTCGCGGGCGCGGCGATACTGCTCGCGGTGATGTCATCGCCAGCCGAGGCGCACGAGCCGTGGGACGACGGCGCTGTCCCGCCGCCTCCGCCGAGCAGTCCCGCCGATGGTTACAGCAAGAACATGCACCTGCTCTCGACCGCCGCCCACACCGGCGGCACCAACTCCGACCTCGCCTTCTCCGGCAACCTCGTCTTCGCCGGCCACTACGGCGGGTTCCGGATCATCGACATCTCGGACCCGGGCGCGCCGGTTGAGTTGGCCGACGTGCATTGCAACGGCCCCCAGGGCGACGTGTCGGTCTGGGGTGATCTGCTGTTCCTGTCCGTGGACACGCCGCAGAGCACGCCAGGCTGCGAGGGGTCCCGTAACGTCACGGCGTCCACCCTGGGCGCCTGGGAGGGAGTGCGGGTTTTCGACGTCAGCGACCCGAGCGCGCCGCGGTTCCTTCAGGCGATCCGCACCGACTGCGGCTCGCACACCCACACCCTAGTGCCGCGTGAGGACGGCGGCACCTACATCTACGTCGCGTCGTACCCGCTGAGCGCCAGCGCCATCGGGCCGGACTGCCGGGCCCCGTTCGAGCGGATCTCGGTGATCGACGTCCCGGGCGGTGACGCAACCGCCGGCCTGGCCGCGAAGGTCGTCGCCGAGCCGACCATCAAGGGGATCGACCTCTTCGCTGGCGCGTCCGGTGACTTCTTCGCCTGCCACGACATCCAGGTGCTGACCCCACGCAAGCTCGCCGCCGCAGCCTGCCTGTCCCAGGGGCAGCTTTGGGACATCAGCAACCCCCTGGCGCCCCGCGTGATCGCTAACATCGACACGCCGGACGTGGACATCTGGCACAGCGCGGCGTTCACTCACGACGGGAAGTACGTCACCTTCGGCGACGAGTACTTCGGGCCCGCGCAGGAGCCTTTCGGTGCGATCTGGACGTACGCGGTCGACGACCCCAGCACGCCGCTGAGCCACCTGCGCATCCCGCGCGCCGAGCCGAGCACGTACCACAACTTCAACTACGTGCCGGTGGCCGGCCGCAACATCCTTGTCTCGTCCGCGTACGGCTCGGGGACCTCGATGGTTGACCTGACCGACCCGCGTAACCCGAAGGAGATCGGCTACTACGACATGCGGTCCAACCAGTGGTCGACCTACTGGTACAACGGCCTGATCGTTGCCAACGACATCTCCCGCGGCGTGGACGTGATCCGGTTCAGCGGCCCGGAGACGGCCGGTGCCAGGAAGCTGCCGATGCTGAACCCGCAGACCCAGACGTTCCTGCTCCGCTGACACTGCTCCAGCAAAGCGGGCCTACCAGCGAACCCGCACGTCCGGTGGCTTTTGGCCGTTCGGCCGCAAGGAGCACCTCGCGGCGCCAAGGTGGGGGAGGCGAACTCGCACCAGAGGCGATGATGCGGATCGCCGCCAACTCCACCCCCATGAACGCCCGTGCAGCGACCGGGGTTTTCCGAGTGCGCCCGCCCCCCCGGGCCCATACCGCGCTGCTGCAGCCCGGCCCGGGTTTGCCGAACTGTGATGTGTGAATTGGTGGGGCTGGTCACGCCGACGGGAAAACGGTCATTTGGGTAAGGATACAGTGATTGGCCAAGCAATTCGGCGCCCAACGCCACACCGATGTCCGGTTGCGTCCCGGCAGTCCCGTCATAACTGCACATCCCATTCAGTCACATCAGTGACGTGCTGCCGGGCTATCGATCCAGGGATTCGGTACCGACAACGTGGCCTTGCGCGTCGACGTAGTTCGGCCGGAGGGCTTTGGCGTGGCCCTTCCGGCCACGATTTCCTCTGGATCGGACGGGGCAGGGTCGCGCAAGCTGGAGACGAAGGTGTCGGATGATGAGCATCGGTTGACCCTGCGCATCGGGCAGGCGTTGGCGGTCACCGGCCGATGTTGCCGCGCGGACCGGCCGGGAAGCGACACTCAACGGACGTAGCGGTGTCGTGGTGCGATCAGGCTGAGGGCTGCGAGGGTCACGGCGACGAGGCCGAGTGTGGCCAGCGGGGGCAGGGCGGCGGCGAGCGGGATGGCGGCGGCGAGGATCAGGCAGGCGATCCATCTGGTGGTTAGCCGGGTGCGTGTGGTGACCCGCAGGTACCAGGTCTGGGCGGCTACGTAGAGCAGGGGGCCACCGCCGAGGAGGAGCCCGATGGTGAGTGATCCCGCGCCGCGTGGGTGCGTGATGACGGTTTGGCAGCCGACGCCGGTGGTGACGAGTCCGGCGAGGACGACGTACTGGCCGTTGGCGCCCATCCGTGCGGTCCAGATCGGGTCGGTGGTCGGTGTCTCCTGGCGGTTGACGACGACGGGGCTTCCCGCGAAGTAAAACGCCCAGAGGGCGGCGACGAGCACGAATGCGGCGACGCCGGCGAGTATGGTGTCGGGTTCGGTTGGCGCCTCGGCAATGGCGGTCGCGGAGGTGAGGACGACCTCGCCGAGTGCGATGAGCAGGAAGAGCCGGAGTCGTTCGGCCATGTGGGTGTAGTCGAAGGCGATGTGGCGTGTCTGCAAGCGTTGATGCGGCCAGGGGTGAGCGAGCCATACGCCGGTGACGTCGATCGCGGTGGCCGCGCCCCACCACCACAGGCGTGTTCCGGGCGCGATGGCCGCGCCGACGATCCAGAACGGGGCCGAGGCGAGCAACCAGGTGAGCGCCCGGCGATAGTGCTGCCGTAGCAGCGGCGTGGGTGCCGTGGTGGCGGTGACGATGCCGCGGGCGATCTGGGTGGCGACGAGCGGGACGACGAACGCCCATCCGCCGTCGACCGTGAACGCGATCCCGATCGCGGCATTCATGAACAGCCCAAGGGCCATCGCCGTGAGCACGGCGGTCTGGGTGTGGCGACGGGTGATGTCGAAGTAGGTCGCTTCGAACGTGGTTAGTAGCCACACGGTGAACACCGCGCAGAGCAGCACGAGGGTCTCGGCTGCACCCTGCCAGGTAAGGTCGTGCAGCAGATGCTCGGACAGCTGCGAAACGGCGAAGACGAACACGAGGTCGTAGAACAGCTCGAGCGGCGAGACTTCACGGGCCCTGGCAGGAGTGGCGTGCCGGCCATCGCTGCTCTGCGGGTCATCGCCCGCACGGGAAGCTTCTCGTGGGTCGGACATGCGAATAGCCGGCTGCCTTTCGGCGCAACAGCGCGCCCTCCCCGGCCCGGCCCAGCACCTCGTACTCGGCCAGGACCTTCTGCTCCTAGGTCGCAGAGTAGCGGCACCGCTGGGGCCGGACGGGTACCTTGGATTCAGGTCCTCGGCCACCCGAACAGTCTGCAAGGGCGACGCCGCCGGCGTCATCGTTGTGATCATTCCCGGGCAGTCATCCTTCCAAGCGCTCGGGGACAGTGACCCGGCAGAGGCTCAGCGCAGGCATGACCGGGGCACGGCGGATGTGTCGTCGATTGGCATCGCCGGTCTGGGGGTGCCTGGCATTACCCCTTTCAGCAGAGGCTCCCTCGTAGTCGGCGGTACGGGTTGCATGAGGTGACAGCCATGCCCATGTCGCGCTGATAACGAGGTGCTGCTGAATGTCTGGCCACAACAGTCGTCGCCGGTTCTTGCTGGGTAGGGCCGGGCTCGCGGCGGTTCCTGTGGTGGCCGGGGTGGCGGGCTGTTCCTTGGGTGAGCAGCTACCCGCAGCACGGCACACCACGACGCCCGCGTCCGGCGGGCTGCGCTGACACCTGCAGCAGGGCCGCTCGGCCATCCCGAAGTCGACGAACCCGCGGCGCGTCGCGGACAACTTCGACATCGTCGACTTCCAGCTCACCGACGAGGAACTCGCCGCGATCGACGGCCTCGACACCGGCCGGCGCGGCGGCCCAGAGCCGGCCGACATCACTCTCGAGACCTTCGGCCGGCCGATCCCCGAAGCCTGATCAACATCGCGACCCCCGCTCTTCGGCCTCGCCGCGCAACAGCGGGGCCTCAATCGACGACACGAAGGGATCAACATGCGTACCGCCAAGCTCGGCGACCTCAAGGTCGCCCGGATCGGGTTGGGTGCGATGGGAATGTCGCACGGCTACACCGGCACCGGCACCGACGACGCCGATTCGATCCACACCATCCACCGGGCGCTCGACCTGGGTGTCACGCTCATCGATACCGCCGAGATCTACGGCCCGTTCGTCAACGAGGAACTCGTCGGCAGGGCGATCAAGGGGCGGCGCGACCAGGTGGTTCTGGCGACCAAGTTCGGGCTGTTCGCGCACGACGGCCGGGGACCGTGGACACGTGACAGCAGCCCGAACAACATCCGCATCGCGGTCGAGGGCTCGCTGCGCCGGCTCGGAACCGACCACATCGACCTGTACTACCAGCACCGGGTCGATCCGCAGACGCCGATCGAGGACACCGTGGGTGCGCTGGCCGGGCTGGTGGAGCAGGGCAAGGTCCGTCACGTCGGCCTCTCCGAGGCGTGGATCGACACGATCCGCCGCGCGCACGCGATCCACCCGGTCACCGCGCTGCAGTCGGAGTACTCCCGGGACCAGGAGCAGGTGCTGCCGGTGCTGCGCGAACTGGGCATCGGGTTGGTGGCGTACTCCCCATTGGGCCACGGCTTCCTCACCGGTACGCTGCGCACCCCGGAGGACCTCGAGCGCCTCGACGACGACTTCCGCAAGAACAACCCGCGATTCACCGGCGAGAACTTCCAGCGCAACCTGCGCATTGCCGACCAGGTGCAGACGGTCGCCGACCAGGTGGGCGCCACGCCGGCGCAGGTGGCCCTGGCGTGGTTGCTCACCAAGGGCGGCGACATTGTGCCCATTCCCGGCACCAAGCGCGTCGGCCGGGTGGAGGAGAACAGTGCCGCCGATGTTGTCGAACTGACCGCCGAGCAGATCGCGACCCTGGATCGCCTCACCCCGGCCGAGGGCGGCCACCACACCGAGGCCCAGATGCAGATGATCGAGCGGTAACCCGACGCCGGCCCGGATCAAACGAGAGGGATTGCCTGCCAAAGCGCCTCAGCTACGCGACTCCTGTCCAAACAACGGGTCGACCCGGGGGCATTCGTGGACCACGTGGGTCACGTCCGTGCTCGCGGCCGTACTCGAGTTTGATCTCATACAGGCAGGCCTGCCACCCGGCGGCAGGATTAAGTACAGCGCCTCCGTTTGAGCGGTGTAAACGACGTTACGGATGGCCCGCCGAATGGGGCAAGGTTGAACCAGGAGACGAGATCTTGTTTCTGGAATCGCCTAGGCGAATCATGCGGACTCGGTCCTGCTGCGGATCCTCCTGATCAATTGGCGGCGCTGGATTGCCCAGAGAGCCGAGGAGTCGTCGACGGGGAAGGTTCAAAGAGATTGCGACGTGACGTAGGCGCTCAGCACAGGCGCGCACATCCAATCCAGCATCTGGGCAAGCTCACTCGAACTCACCGGATGGCCGTCACGCCCCTGACAGAGTGGGTACGTGATCGGAAGCGGTCGGGGACGGGATTCGCGGCGGTCGTCCACCCGATTTCTCGGGCGGCTCGAGCTTAAGACCGCGGGCTTCGGGGTGACCCGGCTGGAACTGTTCCTCGACCTGGTGTTCGTGTCCGCCTTCCTGAGCGTGACGGACCTGATGGCGGAGACGTTCCAGATCGAGGGCCTGCTGCAGGGTGTGGTGGTGGTCCTGCTGCTGTGGCGGGCGTGGACCTCGTACACCCTGGTCGGCAACGTCGTCCGGCTCCGGTGGGGAATCATCCGGCCGATCATGTTCGGGGTGGCCGCGACCATCCTGCTGACCGGTATCGCGACGCCGGTGGCCTTCGTCGATCGACCGGGGGCGCTCTTCGGGCCACTGATCTTCGTGGTCGCCTTCGTGCTGGCTCGGCTGGTGGCGGCACTGATCCTGACCTACACGGCTTGGGGCACGCTGGGTACGCGGCGGCTGGCGCTGGGGATGTGGCTGCCGTTGTGCGCCAGTGCCGCGCTGCTGCTGTGCGGGGCCCTGCTGCCGCATCACCTGCCGGCGGGAGTGAACGGTGAGGCCGTCCGGCTGGCCTTCTTCCTCATCGCCGCGGGGATCGACTTCATAGGCGTCCGGGCGATCGGGGTGGGCGCCTTGCGGATCGTGTCGGTGCCGCACTGGACCGAGCGGCACCGACTGATCGTGCTCATCGCCCTCGGCGAGACGATCATCTCGATCGGCACCAGCCGGGGCCTGAACGGCGGCCCGCCGATCACCTGGGCGGTCATCACCGGCTCGGCGCTGAGCCTCGTCGTCGTGGCCGTGCTGTGGTGGCGCTACTTCGACATCGCCGGGCTCGCCGCCGAACAGGCGCTGGAGCCGGGCCCGGCAAGCCGGAGATCGGCACTGGGCCGGGACGCGTACAGCCTGCTGCACGCCCCCATGATCGTCGGACTGGTCCTGCTCGCGCTGGGCCTCAAACGCGCGTTGAGTTCGGTCGAACCCGCGACCGCGCCCCGATGGGACCGGCTGAGCGTGTTCGTTCTCTACGGAGGCGTCCTCCTCTACCTCCTCAGCCTGACGGCCTTGGAACGCCGCACCATCGGTCTGCTCGGGCGCAGCCCGCTGCTGGGAATCGTCCTGATCATCGCCCTGCTGCCGGTTGCGGTCCAACTGCCGGCGGTGGCCGTGGTGGGGCTGCTGGCCGCCGTGCTCGTGAGCATGGTGCTGGTCGACCTCTCCGTGTTCCGCCGGCGCCACCGCGCACTGCACGACATGGTCGCGCCGGTGGCGGCCCGCGCCGCCGGCACCGGCGTCACGCCGAAGGAACTGTTCCTCGACCTGGTGGTCGTGTACACGTTCATCCAGGTCAGCGTGCTGATCGCCCGGCACCCCTCCGCGCTCGGGGTCGCCCAGGGGCTGGCGGTGCTCACGCTGCTGTGGACGGCCTGGTGCGCCTACGCAGGGCTCGGCAACGCCCTGCGCAGCGAGTCCATCCTCGCCCGGCTGAGCGTCCTGCTGATCGTGGCGCTGACCCTGACGATCGGCATCGCCACCCCGCAGACGTTCGACCGTGTGCCGGGCGGCCTACCCGGTCCCATGATCGTTGTGCTCTGCTACGTCGCACTGCGAGTGCTGCACCTGGCCGCGCTCCGTCGGGTCGCTGGCGCGGCGCTACGCGCACAGCTGTGGCGGGTCAGCGTCACGACGGTGACGGCGCTGATCCTGCTGCTGCTCGCCGCGGTGGCCGTCTCGCGACCGCGCGGGTCCCACACCGGGCAGCTCGCAGCCGCCCTCTGGATCGCGGCCATCGTCATCGACCTCGCCGGCGCCTACCTCGTCGGGTCGAGGTTCTGGCAGATCGGTTCCGCGCGGCACTGGACCGATCGATACGAACTCATCATCCTCATCGCGCTGGGCGAGGCGATAATATCGATCGGCGTGGCCGTATTCGGTCGCCCGATCTCCTGGCCGGTCATCGCCGCCATCGCGGTCAGCATGGTCCTGTTGTCCAGCCTGTGGTGGGCGTACTTCGACACCGATGCCGTCGTCGGGCACCGGACCGTGCAGGCCCTGCCCGGCCGGCAGCGCGCGACGCTGGCCCGGGACGCCTACACCTACCTGCACCTGCCCATGATCGCCGGACTGATCCTGCTCGCCTTCGGCCTGCACGAGTTCCTCGGCGCGATCAGCCACCCACCCGGTGCGCACCTCCGGCTCGCGCACCTGGCCCTCTTCACCGGAGTCGTCCTCTATCTCCTGGCCAACCAGGCATTCTGGTGGCGTGTCCGACACGACATCCGCCGGGTGAGGGTCTTCGGGATCCTGCTCATCGCGGCCCTGGCCCCGGCCACCAGCCCCTTGTCCCCACTCTGGGTACTGACCATCCTGGCCACCGTCACCGCCACCGTCATGGCGATCGACTCCCGGCGGGCCGTCGACCTCCGGCAACAGCTGCGCGAACCACGACCGTCGACCATCCTCGCCGATGCCCGTCCGCTCAAACCCCTCCAATAAAGCCGACGGTGTGCCTACCGGAAATCTCATCCGAGCAGGTCAGGCAGCGTGTTTGTACTCGTGCAGGATGCCGCCGAGACGATCGCGTCTGTGGATGTCGAGGTGGGCGAGTCGGTCCGGGTCCGTGATCGGTTCGGGTAGCGGCCGGAGTGGTCTGGCGTTGGCGGTGCCCTGGTGCGGCCTGTGCTCGTTGTAGAAGGTCTCGAACTCCCGCAGGGGGTACAGCAGATGCCGCTGGTTCCAGACCAGCGTGCGGTCGAGCAGTTCGCGGCGGCAGGTTCGCACCCACCGCTCCATTACGGCGTTCATGCGGGGCATACGGACACCACTGCGCACGATCGTGATCCCCGCGTCGGCGAGGATCGCGTCGAGCAGCGCCGGGTACTTCCCGTCGCGGTCGCGGATGAGGTACCGGGCGTTCGCCCCCGCGTCCTGCAGGTCCATGACGAGGTTGCGGGCAGCCTGGGTCACCCACGCGGCCGTTGGGTGCGCGGTCGCGCCGAGGATGCGGATGCGGCGGCTGGCGTGCTCGATGACCGCGAGGATGTACATCCGGGCGCCGGTGAGGGTGACGGTCTCGATGAAGTCGGCGGCCAGCAGGGCCTCGGCCTGCGAGTGCAGAAAGTCCGCCCAGGTCGTGGCGGCCCGGTCGGGCGCGGGGTCAATGCCGGCCTCGCGCAGAATCTCCCAGACCGTTGACGCGGCGGCCGTCACGCCCAGGGTGAGCAGTTCGCCGTGCACTCTCCGATAGCCCCAGCCGGGGTTCTCCTTCGCTAGGCGCAATACCAGGGCCCGGATCGACCGGAGGGTGCGAGGCCGACCCCGCCGGCGAGGGCGCGACGCGGCGGCGTGGCGGCGCGCGAGCAGGTCGCGGTGCCAGCGCAGGATCGTGTCGGGGCGTACCAGCAGCCGCAGGTTGTGCAGTGTTGGCCGCGGGAGCCGGTGCAGCAGCGCCGCCAGTAGCGCCCGATGAGCCGGTTCGAACCGGATCTTCTGTCCGCCGAGGTGACGCTGCAGCACCGCGAG
>NZ_JBVJJA010000069.1:1335-25434 GCF_055586005.1 Micromonospora sp. NPDC051924 | reverse complement strand
CCCCCCCCCCCCCCCCCCCCCCCCCCCCCCCCCCCCCCCCCCCCCCCCCCCCCCCCCCCCCCCCCCCCCCCCCCCCCCCCCCCCCCCCCCCCCCTTCGTCGTCCGGTCCCGCTCAGCGGGGCAGCGGCGCCTCCGGCCGGCGCAGCTCGGTGAAGCCGGTCTCCCGGGCGCGGGCGGCGGCGAGCAGCCCGGCCACGCAGGAGGCGTTGGTGACCTCGCCGGCCAGCACCATCCGGACCGCCTCGTCGAGGTCGACCCGGACGACCTGCAGGTCGGCCTCCTCGTCGCTGCGGTCGTGCCGCTGGTCGGCGGGCACGTCGGCGAGGTCCCGGGCCAGGAAGACCCGGACCACCTCGTTGGTGAAGCCCGGCGAGCTGTGCAGGTCGACCAGGACGTCGACGGTGCCGGCGGTGAGGTCGGCCTCCTCGGCCAGCTCCCGCCGCGCCGCGTCGGCGAGGTCCTCGCCGCGCACGTCCATCAGCCCGGCCGGCAACTCCCACAGGTGCCGGCCGACCGGGTGCCGGTACTGCCGGATCAGCACCACCTGACCGGCGTCGTCCAGCGCCACCACGGCCACCGCGCCGACGTGCGTCACGTAGTCCCGGGAGGCGGTGCCGCCGCCGGGCATGGTGACGTCGTCGCTGACCACGGAGAAGATCCGGCCGGACCAGATCTCCCGGTGGTCGGTCACCTCGTACCGGTGTTCGACCCCACTCACGACGCGGACGCCGCCTTCGCCGCGGCGGCGGTGCCGTTGCGGCTCGCCTTCTTCGCCGCCGGGGTCTCGGCCGCCGCGTCGGCCAGCTCGACCGGGAGCTGGTCAGCCTCCGAGTACGCGACGGCGGCCTTGACGAACGCGGCGAACAGCGGGTGCGGCCGGGTCGGCCGGCTCTTCAGCTCCGGGTGCGCCTGGGTGGCCACGAAGAACGGGTGCAGGTCGCGGTCCAGCTCGACGAACTCGACCAGGCGGCCGTCCGGCGAGGTGCCGGAGATGTGCAGGCCGGCCTTGGTGAGCTGGTCGCGGTAGGCGTTGTTCACCTCGTACCGGTGCCGGTGCCGCTCGCTGACCTCGGTGCTGCCGTACGCCTCGGCGACCAGCGAGCCCTCGGCCAGCTTCGCCGGGTACGCCCCGAGCCGCATGGTGCCGCCCAGGTCGCCCTTGCCGGCGACGATGTCCTCCTGGTCGGCCATGGTGGCGATGACCGGGTGCGTGGCCTCCTCGTCGAACTCCAGCGAGTTCGCCCCGTCCAGGCCGGCCAGGTGGCGGGCCACCTCGATGGTCATGCACTGCAGGCCGAGGCAGAGGCCGAGCAGCGGGATGCCGTTCTCGCGGGCGTACCGGGCGGTGCCGATCTTGCCCTCGATGCCGCGCACGCCGAAACCGCCGGGGATGACGATGCCGTCCACGCCGGCCAGGGCGGCCGCCGCGCCGGCCGGGGTGACGCAGTCGTCGCTGGGCACCCAGCGCAGCTGGACCCGGGCCCGGTGGCCGAAGCCGGCCGCCCGGATCGCCTCGCTCACCGACAGGTACGCGTCGGGCAGGTCGACGTACTTGCCGACCAGCGCCACGGTCACCGTGTGGCGGGGCTGGTGCACCCGGTCCAGCAGGTCGTCCCAGCTGGCCCAGTCCACGTCGCGGAAGGAGACGCCGAGCCGGCGCACCACGTACGCGTCGAGGCCCTCGCGGTGCAGCACCTTCGGGATGTCGTAGATGCTCGGCGCGTCCGGGGCGGCGGTGACCGCCTCCCGGTCCACGTCGCAGTAGAGGGAGAGCTTCTCCTTCACCTTGTCCGGGATCTCCCGGTCGCAGCGCAGCACCAGGGCGTCCGGCTGGATGCCGATGCTGCGCAGCTGCGCCACCGAGTGCTGGGTCGGCTTGGTCTTCAGCTCGCCGGACGGCGCCAGGTACGGCACCAGCGAGACGTGCAGGTAGAAGCAGTTGTCCCGGCCCAGGTCGTGGCGGACCTGACGGATCGCCTCGAGGAACGGCAGCGACTCGATGTCGCCGACCGTGCCGCCGACCTCGGTGATCACGATGTCGGGCACCTGACCCTCGGCGTCCGGCTCCCCCATGCCGAGGATCCGCGCCTTGATCTCGTTGGTGATGTGCGGGATGACCTGGACCGTGTCGCCGAGGTACTCGCCGCGCCGCTCCTTGGCGATCACGGCCGAGTAGATCTGCCCGGTGGTGACGTTCGCCTTGCCGGACAGGTCGCGGTCGAGGAAGCGCTCGTAGTGGCCGACGTCCAGGTCGGTCTCGGCGCCGTCCTCGGTGACGAAGACCTCACCGTGCTGGAACGGGTTCATCGTCCCGGGGTCGACGTTGAGGTACGGGTCGAGCTTCTGCATCACCACGCGCAGCCCGCGCGCGGTCAGCAGGTTGCCGAGGCTGGAGGCGGTGAGGCCCTTACCCAGCGAGGAGGCGACGCCCCCGGTGACGAAAATGTGCCTGGTCGTCCGTGCTGAAGGGGCCAAGGCCTGCTCCCGTGTCGTCCGTAGCGGTCGTGCGAACCGCCGTGCCGATCAGCCAAGTGATCACGCGATCCACGGGATTCCACGGTAACACCTCTCCCGGCCCGATCCGGCGTCGCACCCGCCGTCGCCGCACGTGAATCCGCTTCCGGCTCAGCCGGCGCGCACCTGCGTCGATGCCGGGCGGGCCTGGGCGGGCACCCGCGCGGCGGCGGCCCCGCGTGCCGGTCCGGCGTCCCCGTCCTCGCCGGCGGCGCGTCCCGACGCCTCGGACGGGCCGGCGTCGCCGTCCGGCCGGGCGGCGACCTCCGGGTCGGCGGGCCGTCCGGTACGGCCGCCGTCCGGGTGGTCCCCGCCGCCGCTCGGGCCGCCGGCCGGGTCCTCCTCCCCCGGCCGCCCGGTGCCGGGCTGGGTGCGGTCGGTGGAGTGGTCGAGCACCCGCAGCGCGGCCAGCGCCGCCATCGGCACCACCAGGGCGCCCGCCGCGCCGGCCACGTCCAGCGCCGAGCCGCCCAGCAGGCCGCCGAGACCGGCCGCCACGCCGGTGCCGGCCATCGCGGCCCGGATCGCCGGGTAGATGCCGAACAGCCGCATCAGCCCGCCCCAGGGCTGGTAGAGCGCGAGCCAGACCAGCGCCGCCCCGGCCAGGGCCAGCACGGTGAGCGGGCTGTTCACCAGGGTCTCCACGTTCGCGCTGCTGGCCCGGTGGACGGTGAGGCCGCCCGTGCCGTCGCCGAGCGCGGCGAGGAACCGGCCGACGCTGCCCCGCTCGGCCGCCGGCCGGCGCAGGTCCACCACCGCGAAGCCGATGGTCACCGCCAGGCCGGCCATGGTGGCCCAGGCCAGCCGGCTGATGGTCAACCAGCCGCCGGAGCAGATCGCGGCCGCGACGCTCACCCCGGCGGTGAGCGCGATCGCGCCGATCGAGTCCGAGCCGAGGTACGGGCTGCCGACGATCACCACGGCGGCCCCGCCGACGAGCACCATCACGATGGGCCGCCAGGGCCGGCGGACCCGCTGGGCGAGCCAGCCGCCGCACAGCAGCGACCCGGCGATGAACACGCCCAGCCCGATGGTGCCCAGGCCCGCGTACCGGCCCCCCTCCAGCGACGAGTAGCCGACCACCCCGTTGAGCTGCAGCCGGGAGCCGGTGAGCACGTCCACGCCGACCACCAGGGTGGCCAGGCCGGCGACCGCGCCGAGCGGGCCGAGGGTGCTGCCGTGCCCGGGGCTGAACCGGACCGCGGCCGTGCCGCCGACGATCAGCAGCGCGGTGACCACGCCGAACCACCAGCCGGCCTGGGATCCCCGCCACCAGGGCACCGCGTCGGCGAGCAGGGCGGCCGGCACGGCCAGCGCGGCGGCGATGAGCAGCAACTCGACCACCGCCACCACCCGCCGGGACACCGGTTCGGGCCCGTACGGGCCGGCGTGCCGGCGGGCCCGGCGCAGCAGCGGCAGCACCGCGACGGCGAGGGCCACCTGGGCGGCGGCGAGGAGGGCGAAGAACCAGCCGGCCACCCGGCGCTGGGCGGCGGCCTCCCGGTCGGCGTCGGCCGGCTGGTCGATCGCCGTGCGCAGGTCGGCCGGGCGGCCGCCGACGGAGACCGCGGGACGGCCGAGGAAGAGCCGCTCGGGCATCGGCCGGCCGAGCGCGGCCAGGGCGGTGGGCGCCAGGTCGACCAGTTGCAGGTAGCCCTCACGCGCCGTGCTCGGCGAGGTCAGCCAGCCGTGCTCCCAGCCGGGACCGTCGGCGATCGCCACGTGCAGCCGGGACGGCGCCTCGGTGTCGGAGACCCCGGCGACCAGCACCAGCGAGCGGGACGGCCGGGCGGCGAGCACCCGGGCGAGCTGCGCGTCGGCCTGCCGGGCCTGCGCCGCCCGTACCGTCGGGTCAATGGCGTCGACGGTGCCCAGGTCGACGATGCTGAGCACGCACGAGCCGAGCAGGCCGGCCGGGTCGGCGGGGAGAACCGGCGCGTACCGGTCGACCCGGCCGAACGGTCGGGCGGCGGCCACCGCCGCGCCCGGGCCGACCGCCACCGAGCAGCGCACGGACTCCGACAGCGCGCCCGGGGTGGCGCCCCAGGCCAGCTTGTCCTGGTTGTAGGCCACGACGCTCTCCTGGTCGGGCAGGTTCGCGCCGATCCCGTCGGGCTGCTCCACGGTCACCCCGGTGGCCGGGCAGTCGCCCACCCGGTTGCTGCCCTGCCAGGCGGCGAAGTTGCCGGCGCCGAGGGTGAGCCAGCCGTCGACCGGGCAGGTGGGCCGGTGCGCGGAGCGTACCGAGAGCGAGCCGATCGAGCCCTGCTCGGCCATCCGCCACAGCGTGGGGGTGGTCTGCGGGTCCACGTCCTCCCAGCGCAGCCCGGCCACCCCGGCCAGCACCACGAAGTCGGCGCTGCGTTTCGGGCCGCCGTTGTCCGGCCGGGCGGTCAGCGCGGTGACGCCGAGCGCGACCACGATCAGGGTCAGCAGGACGGGAGCGAGTCGACGCAGCATCACCGGGTCCTCGTCGACGGCTCGGGCGCCAGTTCGGCGTAGACGTCGACCAGGGCGGCCACGGTGTCCGCCTCGGTCGGCCAGCTCGCGGCCCGGGCGGCGCCCCGGCGGGCCAGCTCGGCCCGACGGGCGTCGTCGTCCAGCAGGCCACGCACGGCCGCGTCGACCGCGTCGACGTCGCCCGCCGGAATCAGCAGCGCGTCGTCGCCGACCAGCTCCGGCAGCCCACCCACGGCGGTCGCCACCAGGGGTACGCCGGCGCGCAGCGCCTCCTGGGCGAAGAGCTGCCGGGCCTCCCAGTCGCTGGTGACCACGGCCAGGTCGGCCCCGGCGAGGAGGTCGGCCACGTCGGTGCGGTGCCCGAGCAGGGTCACCGGGGCCCGGGCCGCCGAGATCCGCGCGGCGAGTTGCAGGTACGCGGGTCCGCTGCCGGCGATCACCACGGCCGGCGCCGGATTCCGGGTACGCCAGCGGGCGGCGGCGTCGACCAGGATGTCGTACCGCTTCTGCGGGTGCAGCCGGCCCACCGAGAGGATCAACGGACGGCCCGGGGCGAGCCCGAACTCGGCCCGGACGGCGGCCCGGCGGCGACGCGGCGCGGGCAGCGCCGGCGCGGCGACCGGGGCGAGGCGGGCGTCGGTGGCGCCCAGCGCGGCGGCCCGCTCCACCAGGTCGGCGGAGGCGCCCAGGGCGATCCGGACGTTGCGGGCGACGATCCGCTCGACGAGCCGGGACAGCTGGCCCCGCACACCCCGGGCGAGGACCGCGTTGTGCCAGGTCACCACGACCGGCGCGGTCGGCCGGGCGAGGACGGCGACCAAGCCGGCCCGCAGCCCGTGCGCATGCACCACGTCCACCGGGGTGTCGGTCAGGGCCCGGCGCAGCGCGGCGACCGCCCGGGCGTCGGCCGGGGTGGGGCTGGCCGGGATCTCCACCGGCGCGAACCGCGCGCCGACCCCGGTGAAGTCGAACTGGTCCTGGGTGGCGGCCGGGCCGCAGACCAGCACCGACGCGCCGGCGGCGGTCAGCCCCCGGACCACCGAGCGGACGTGCTGCCCCACGCCACCGGTGCTGGAGGCGAGCACCAGAGCCACCGAGCCGGGCCAGCGCGGCACCGACGAGGCGTCCGTCATGAGGAAATGCTCTCCTTTCCGTCGCCCCGCGCCGCGGGACGCCGGTCGGTCGGCGTGTCGTCGGACCCGCCCGTCGGGCGGCGCCGCCGAAGCCGGCGGGCCACGGCGGCGAGCAGCGGTCGGATGTCCCGTTCGTCGGCCAGCCAGGCGACGGCGAGGAACAGGGCCCCGACCACGACCCCGGACAGCATGCCCTGAACGAGCGCCTCCGATGTCGTCGGGGTCCCGCCGGCGAGGCCGGCGAGCCAGCGCGAGGTGGCCACGCCGCCCAGCCCGGCGACGCCGGCGGCGAGCAGCCCGGCGGCCCCGGCCCGGCCGACGCCGGCCAGCGCCGCCCGCCCGGCGGAGCGCAGCACGGCGGCGATCAGCAGGGCGCCGAGCACCAGCATGCCGGCGGAGGTGGCGAGGGTCACCGCGAGCACCCGGTCGGCCAGCGGCAGGAGGCGCCCGAGCAGGACCGCCAGAGCCGGCACGGTCAGCCAGCCCACGGCGGTGGCGACGGTGGCCGCCCGGGTTTCGCCCCGGGCGTAGAGGGCCCGGGTGAGGACGGCGAACAGGCCGTAGCCGAGCAGGCCGGGGGCGAAGCCGGCGATGCCGGCCGCCGCCGTGCCGGCCGCCTCGCCGGTGAAGAAGAAGTGCCCGACCGGGACCGCGGTGCCCACCAGCGCGGCGGCGCCGAGCAGGCTGAACAGCACCACCCCGCGCACCGCCGGGGCGAGGGTGTCCCGGTAGGTCCGCTCGTCGCCGGCCGCGCGCGCCGCCGCCAGGGTCGGGTACGCGGCCACCGCGAGCGGCACCGCCAGCACCGACCAGGGCAGGAAGTAGATCGTCTGCGCGAGGTTGTAGCTGCCCAGATTGGCCTTGGACCCGTAGGAGACCTGATTGAGGGACACGATCAGGGCGACCTGCTGGGCGGCGACGGTCACCAGCCCGGCGACGGCAAGTGCACCGACCCGGGCCCGGGCCTCGGCGGGGAACCGGAAACCCGGCCGCAGCGGCAGCCGCAGCCGGCGCAGCGGGATCAGCAGGGAGAGCGTGAGCACCACCACACCGAGCGTGGTGCCGCCGGAGAGCAGCAGCTCGCCGCCCCGGCTGACCTCGCCCACGGTGGCCAGCCGCCCCTCCATGGCGGTGAAGCCGAGGTAGACGGCGATGACGGTGACGCTGGACAGCAGCGGGGCGAGCACCGGCCAGGCGAACCGGCGGTGCGCCTGGAGCACCCCGGTGAGCACGATGCCGACGCCGTAGAGCGGCAGCTGGGGGGCGAACACCCGCAGCATCCGCGCCCCGGCCTGCTGCTGCACCTCGCTGAGGCCGGACCCCTGCAGCGCCACCAGCGGTTCGGCGAACAGCGCGACCAGCAGGGCGAGCGGCACCAGCAGGGCGAGCACCCAGGTGAGCAGGGCCCCGGTGGTGGCGGCCACGGCCGGCCGGTCGCCCCGCTCGGCCGCCGCCGCGAGCAGCGGGACGACGAGGCTGGCCAGCGCGCCGCCGGCCACGAGCTCGAAGATGAAGTTCGGGACGTTGTTCGCCACCAGGTAGGTGCCACCCAGGTCGGTCTGGGCGAGCGTCCAGGTGAACACGGCGGTCCGGCCGAAGCCGGCGAGCCGGCTGACCACGGTGAGGACGGCGATGAGGGCGGCCGCTCCGGCCACGCGGCCGGTGCCGGCGAGGGGGGCCGGTTTCGTCACGTCAGTCCGGGAGCCGGCCCAGCGCGTCGAGTTCCCGCAGCCCCGGGGTCCGCTGGATCACCTGGGTGAAGCTGACCTTCTCGCTGGCGGCGGTGAGCGCGGCGACCACGGCCAGGACGCCGGCCCGGCCGAGCGGGCCGGTCCGCGCGGCCAGGCTGACGCCGAGCAGCGCGCCGAGCGCGTTGGCGCCGCTGTCGCCGAGCATCACCCGCTCGTCGAGGTCCTCGCGGACCAGCCCGGCGGCCGCCCCGACCGCGCCGGCCGCGATGCCCCCGTACGGGCCGCGGGTCAGCGGCGCGCCGAGCAGCACGCCGGACTTGAGCGCCCGGCCGGGACGCAGGTCGAGCAGGTTGAGCAGGTTGGCGGTGCCGGCCACCACGCCCGCGCCGAGCAGCACGTCGAGGCCACGGCCGAGGGCACCGGCCCCCTGCCGGCGGGGATGGGCGGCGACCCGCCGGTCGGCGGCGAGCAGCGCGGCCGCGCCGAGACCGGCCACGCCGACCCCGGCGATCTTGACGAGGCCGGCGGTGACCCGCCCCTCGCGCAGCGCGGCGAGGTGCCCGGCGAAGCCCTTGGCGGCCTTCTGCTCGGGACGCGCCCCGACGATGTCGTCGTACAGCCCGACCGTGCCGGCGCCCACCCCGGCGAGCAGCGCGGCGGCGCCGGCCGGGGCGCTGCCCGCACCGAGCGCGCCGGCGGTCGCGGCCCCGACGGCCAGGGCCGGCCCGGCGGCCAGGGTGACGGTGCGGCCCCGGAAGTTGGTTCGCTCCAGGGCCGGCGCGGCCGGGGACATCCGCACCTCCCGCAGCACGTAGCGGGCGGCGACCGCCCCGGCTCCGACGGCCAGCAGCCGACCCAGTCTCACGCGACCCCTCCGATCCGGAATCCCAGCGCGACGCGGTACGGACCGGACATCGGCCCCGCGGGTCACTGGGGCAGTTTAGGCAGCAGCGACGCGGCGTTGTCACCGACGCCGTACTGACCGGCCTTCTTCTCCGTGACCTGCTGCACCAGGGCGAGCGTGGTGACCAGTTGGCCCTGCACCGTGTTGGCGTTGTCGACGGTCGAGATGGTCTGCGAGAGCACCGGGTCGCCGCGGACCACGGCGACCACGTTGCCGCCGGCCGAGCCCATGCCGCCGACCACGATCGCCCCGCTCCGGTCGAACTGCTCGGCGATGTTCACCACCGAGTCGTCCTTCTTCCCCGAGTCCTTGTCGACGTACGGCTGGCCGCTGACCAGCACCACGGCCTCGGCGGCCCCGGAGACCTTGTCCTCGGGGGTGAGGTACCCGGCGGTCGCGTACGACTGGAGCACCGCCCGGCGCTCGGCGTCGGTGACCGCCGCGCTGCCCGGCGGCCGGTCCAGCAGGACGCTGGCGAGCAGGGCGCTGGAGGTCTCCACCCCGTGCCCGTTGCCGGGCAGGCCGGGCATCTGCACGGCGCTGGCCAGCTCCAGCAGGTTGTTGTTGCTGTCCGGGTTGATGAACTTGTCCTGGATGTCGACCCGGCCGGTGATGCTGGCCCCGGCGAGCTGGAGCATCTTCACCACGCCCTCGGTGTGGTCGCGCCCGCTGGGCAGGCTGAGCACCAGCACCCGACGGCCGGTCAGCTTGCCGGGGAGGACGACCTGCGCCATCTCGGCGGCGAAGTCCTCCTCCATGTCCAGTTCCTTCTGCAGGCTGTTGACCGACTGGCGCATCTGCGAGTTGTCCTTGCGCAGCGCGTTGACGTTCTCCTTCAGCGAGTCGGCGACCGGCCCGTTGAGGGCGGCCGTGCCGACCACCAGGCCGATCGCCAACGCCAGGAAGACCGCGGTCAGGGACACCACGTGGTAGCGGAAGTTGATCACGCTTGCAGCCTCTTGATCGTCGGGGAGCTAGAAGAGCTGGCCGAGCTGGAACACGAAATTGTCCCACCATTCGGAGACCACGCCCAAATACGCCTTCCCGACGGTGGAGACCGCCACGGCGGAGGCCATCGCGGCCACCGCCGCGAGGACCAGCAGCAGCAGCGACGACCCGGAGATGCTCTGCCGGTAGAGCCGGCTGACCCCCTTGGCGTCGACCAGCTTGCCGCCCACCTTCAACCGGGTCAGGAAGGTCGAGGCCATCCCGCCCCGGCCCTTGTCCAGGAACTCCACCAGGGTCGCGTGGGTGCCGACGGCGACCAGCAGCGAGGCACCCTTCTCGTCGGCCAGCAGCATGGCCAGGTCCTCGCTCGTCGCCGCGGCCGGGAAGGTGACCGCCGGCACACCCAACCCGTTCACCCGGGCCAGGCCGGGCGCGCGGCCGTCCGGGTACGCGTGCACGACCACCTCGGCGCCGCAGCGCAGCACGTCGTCGGTGACCGAGTCCATGTCACCGATGATCATGTCGGGCGTGTATCCCGCCTCGACGAGGGCGTCCGCGCCGCCGTCCACCCCGATCAGCACCGGCTTGAACTCCCGGATGTACGGGCGCAGCACGTCCAGGTCGGCCTTGTAGTCGTAGCCCCGGACCACGATCAGGCAGTGCCGGCCCTGGATCTGGGTCTGGATCTCCGGCACGCCGACCCCGTCGAGCAGCAGGTCGCGCTCCTGCTTGAGGTAGTCCATGGTGTTGGCGGCGAACGCCTCCAGCTGGACCGACAGCCCCTCACGGGCGTCCGCCATCGACTTGGCCACCGTCTCGGCGTCCTGCAGCGCGCCGTGCGCGACCGGCTCCTCGCCGACGAAGACGGTGTTGCCCTCGATCCGCACCACGTCGCCCTCGCGGATCTGCTCGAAGACGCTCTCGCCCAGGTCGTCCAGGAGCGGGATGCCGGCGGAGATCAGCACCTCGGGGCCGAGGTTCGGGTACCGCCCGGAGACCGAGGGCTTGGCGTTGAGCACGGCGGCGACACCGACGGCGACCAGCGAGTCGGCAGCCACCCGGTCCAGGTCGACGTGGTCGATGACCGCGATGTCCCCGGGCCGGAGCCGGCCGACCAGCCGCTTCGTCCGACGGTCGAGGCGCGCGGCACCGAGGATCGAGCCCGGTTCCGCGCTCCGGTTCCGGCGCAACGTGGGTAGACGCATCGTGACCATCCTGGCATGTGAGGCAGGTTTTGCTGTCGCGACATGCCTGAGCAGGGCCGCCTACCCAGGGAAGCACACCAGAGCGCATGCCGGTGTGCTTGCGCTCACAATCCCGGCGTCACGGACGCCTTTCCTTGGCCGCCACGGCCAGGAGTTCCTCGGCATGCGCGATACCCAGATCCGAATCCGGCAAACCCGCCAGCATCCGGGCCAGCTCCCGGGCCCGTTCCGTGTCCTCCACCACCCGCACCCCGCTGGTGGTCACCGCTCCCCCGGTGTCCTTCGCCACCACCAGGTGCCGGTCGGCGAACGCGGCCACCTGCGGCAGGTGGGTGACGACCAGCACCTGGTGGCTGCGGGCCAGCCGGGCCAGCCGCCGGCCGATCTCCACCGCGGCCTGCCCGCCGACGCCCGCGTCGACCTCGTCGAAGACCAGGGTGGGCGGGCCGCCGGAGCCGGCGAAGACGACCTCGATGGCGAGCATCACCCGGGACAGCTCGCCGCCGGAGGCGCCCCGCTGCAACGGCAGCGCCGGCGCACCCGGGTGGGCCAACAGCCGCAGCTCCACCTCGTCGGCGCCGTCCGGGCCGACGCCGGCCTCGACGCCGTTGACGGTGAGGCTGGGCTCGGCCTTGCCAGCAGGCCGCGGCAGCACCGCCACCTCGATCCGGGCGTGCGGCATGGCCAGCCCGGCCAGCTCGACGGTGACCTGCTCGGCGAAGCGGACCGCCGCCTCCTGCCGGCTGGTGGAGACCCGGCCGGCCAGCTCGGCCACCTCGCCCGCGAGCCGGGCCGCCTCCTTGTCCAGCTCGTCCAGGAGCTCGTCCGAGGTGTCCAGGTCGGACAGTCGGGTGCGGGCCCGCTCGGCCCAGGCGATCACGCCGTCCACGTCGTCGGCGTACTTGCGGGTCAACGCGCGCAGCGCGGCGCGCCGCTCGTAGACCGTCTGCAGGCGGGCCGGGTCGGCGTCCAGCCCGGCCAGGTAGGCGGAGAGCTCCGCGGAGACGTCGGTGACCAGGGTGGCCGCCTCCTCCAGCCGCAGGGCCAGCTCGCCCAGCGCCGGGTCGGTGCCGGCCTGCGCCTCCAGGGTGCGCCGGGCGGTGCCGAGCAGCGCGCTGGCGTCGGGGGTGTCGTCCGCGGCCTCCACGCCGCCGGCCACGCACTGCTGGGCGAGCTGGGCCGCGGTGCGCAGCCCCTCGGCGTGCTCCAGGCGCTGCGCCTCCGCCTTCAGCTCGTCGTCCTCGCCGGGCTGCGGGTCGACCCGGGTGATCTCGTCGAGGCCGAGCCGCAGCAGGTCCGCCTCCTGGTTGCGCGCGCGGGCGTTGCGCCGCCGGTCGGCCAGGTCGTCGACCACGGCCCGCCACCGGGTGTACGCCTCACGCAGCGCGTCCAGCAGCTTCTCGTGCTCCGGCCCGGCGAACCGGTCCAGCGACGCCCGCTGCTCGGCCGGGCGCAGCAGCCGGAGCTGGTCGGACTGGCCGTGCACGGTCACCACCTGCTCACCGACCTCGCCCAGCATCGACACCGGCATGCTGCGGCCGCCCAGGTGCGCCCGGGACCGGCCCTCCACCGTGACCGTGCGGCTCAGCAGCAGCGACCCGTCCTCGTCGGGCTCGCCACCGGCGTCGGTGATCCGGGCGTGCACCGTCTCGGCCACCCGGCCGAGCAGGCGCAGCCGCCCCTCCACCACCGCGCGGCCCGGTTGCGCCCGGACCCGGCCGGCGTCGGCCCGGCCGCCGAAGAGCAGGCCGAGGCCGGTCACCACCATGGTCTTGCCGGCGCCGGTCTCGCCGGTGATGACGTTCATCCCGCCGGTCAGCGGGAGCGTGGTGTCCTCGATGACGCCCAGTCCGGTGATGCGCAGCTCTTCCAGCACAGCACCCGACAGTAGACGCGCCCTGCGACAGTTGGCCAGCCGGCGCGGGCGGGGCTGTGGACGCCGTCCGGCCGCGTCGTACAGTTCTGCCCCGTGCTGGACATGATCGGCCTGACCCCGGACGAGGAGCAGCTCTACCGCTGCCTGGTACGGCTCACCACCGCCCGGGTGGCGGAACTGGCCGACCGGCTGGGCCGCCCGAGGGCGGTCGTCCTCGCGCAGCTCGACGCCCTGCGGGAGAAGGGACTGGTGCTGGCGGCCGGACCGGAGCCGGACGCACCGCTCCGGCCGCTGGCGCCCGACGTCCCGCTCGGCGAGGCGCTGCTGCGCCGGCAGGAGGCCCTCGAAGCCGCGCGCGCGGCGGTCACCCAGCTCACCGAGGAGTACCGGGCCGGGATGCGCCGGCACGACGCCGACCACCTGGTCGAGGTGGTCACCGGCGCGCGGGCGCTCCGCGAGCGTCTGCGGGACCTGCAGAACGGCGCCCGGGTCGAGGTGCTCTGGTTTTGCCGGGCCAACCCGCTGACCATGCCGGGCCAGGAGAACGTCGAGGAGTTCGACGCGCTGGCCCGCGGGGTCCGCTACCGGGCCATCTACGAACGGGAGATGCTCCTCGAACCCGGCGCGCTGGAGGACGTCGAACAGGGCGTACGCGCCGGTGAGCAGGCCCGCGTGCTCGACCGGCTGCCGGTCCGGCTGGCCATCGTCGACGGCCGGACCGCAATCTGCCCGCTCGTGCGGGACCGCGGCAGCGGCGAACCGACCGCGGCGGTGATCGGCCGCAGTCAACTGCTGGACGCCCTGCTCGCCCTCTTCGAGAGCTACTGGCTGATGGCGACCCCGCTGCGCCCGTCCGCCGCGCCGGTGGACCGGACCACCGACGGTTACCAGCCGGACGCCGACGAGACCCGGCTGCTGTCGCTCTTCGTGGCCGGCGTGCCGGACAAGTCCATCGCCTCCCAGCTCGGGGTGAGCCGGCGTACCGTGCAACGCCGGCTGGCCGACCTGATGGCGATCGCCGGCGTGGACACCCGGCCCGGGCTGGCCTTCCAGGTGGCCCGGCGGGGCTGGCTCTGACCCGCCCGGCCGAGCCGCGGCCGTCCGGGGGGCCCGCCACCCCCTGGCGGGCGGCGCCCCGGACGGCCGAGGGTGGCGTCCGCGCGGGCGAGGGGGGATTCGTCCCGCGCGGACGTCGGCTCAGCGCAGGCCGTACGCGTCGAGCACGGTCTGGTCGACGGTGTTGCCGGCCCCGTCGCGGGCGTGCACCCGCAGCGACACCGTGCCCTGCCCGGCCGGGATCACGGCGGTGAACTCGTTGCCCGTGCCGCGCACCGGCACGGCCCGCCAGCTGGACCCACCGTCGAACGACACCTCGAGCCGGACACCGGTGCCGGTGGGCGCCGGTACGCCGGCCGGCTGGCGCAGCGTCAGGTCGAGCTGGTGCGGGTGGCCGTCGGCCACCTCACCGCGCAGGTCGGCCGCAACCCGATAGTCCACCTGGAGCAGCGGCAGCGGCTGGGCGGCATCCCCGGCCGGGCGGGCCGAGGTGAACTGCCAGGCCGTCTCGGTACGGGTGGCCCAGCGCCACTCGTCCGACGAGCGCCGGGTGGTCAGGTCCAGCCGGTAGCGGGCCGACCCGGGGACCGTCGGCACGGGCGCCCAGCCGTCGGACAGATCGGCGATCTGCTGCCCGTCCCGGCTGAGCCGCGCCTGCACCGTGTCCTGTTCCTCACTGAACCCGGCCGGGGCGTAGTGGCCGTCGGCGTCGACGAACTCGGCCACCCGCAGATCCAGGGTGTCGCCGGTGCGCGTGGGCAGCGGCGCCCCACCGCTCGCCGGCACGGCCGGCCGGACCACCGGCGCGTGCCAGGTCTCGGTGACCTTGTCGTCGGCCGCGTACCGCCGGGGCCGCTCGGTCAGCCCGCCGAGCAGCGGACCCCAGTCGGACCAGGACAG
Source organism: Micromonospora sp. NPDC051924 (assembly GCF_055586005.1). Lineage (NCBI taxonomy): Bacteria > Bacillati > Actinomycetota > Actinomycetes > Micromonosporales > Micromonosporaceae > Micromonospora > Micromonospora sp. NPDC051924. The sequence goes on along the minus strand of NZ_JBVJJA010000069.1, from coordinate 10,747 downwards.
CCGGTGCAGCACCCGCTGCTGCCACCAGGAGTCCCCGGCGCTGACGAACTCCTGCCGCACCGTGCCGGTACGCACCATCCGCTGGTCGTCGTTCCAGGAGTACTCCTGCCAGGGACGCCACCCGAACCGCTGCTCGGCGGCCCAGTCGAACCCTCCCGTGTCGGCGTAGCGGGCGGTCACCTCGGCGGTGTTGTCCGCGGTGACCCGGTGCAGGACCCGATCGGGGACCTGTCCCTTCGACACCTGCCACACGTCGTACAGGTAGGGGCTGTCCACGGTCAGCGTCAGGTCCAGGGTGGCGTGACCGCTCTTCGCCGCCACGATCATCGGCTGCCCGTCGTCGTACGCGACCACCAGCGACGGGATCGGCAACCGGTCCCCGTCCGGACGCCAGACCGTCCACGCGCTCCGGTCCGCCGGGCGGACGACGAGCACCATGGCGGCGCCGGCCGCCGTGGCGTCGGCGATCTGGTCCTCCTCGGCGCGGTCGTAGCTGCCGGCGACCAGCACGGCGGCGCCGCGGACCCCGGCCCGGGCCAGCTCGGCGGCCGTGCCGTCGCCCGCCCAGACCAGCGGCAGCTTCCGCCGGCCGGCGGGAGCCGGCGACTGGCCCAACAGGTTGATGTCCAGCGGACCGGAGACGTCGCTGACCTGGGCGTCCACCATGGGCGCGACCAGTTGCCAGCGGGAGGCGAACTCGAACTCGCCCTGGCGCACCGGGCGGGTCGGCGTGACGTTCACCTGCTGGACCGTGCTGAACGCCATCACGCCGTGGTCGACCTGCCGGCCGTTGCCGAAGACCCGGTGCTCGTAGAAGCTGATCGTGTCCCGCTGCTCGGTCGGCTTCGGCGTCTCGATCCGCACCGGGGTGCCCTTGCGCGGGTCGAGCACCACGGTCAGGTCCCGGTCGACGGTCAGCTCGGGATCGGTGACCAGGGTGAGCTGCTCGTCCAGCGGGGCGCCGTGCTCGATGAGCGCCTCCAGCAGGTACGGGCCCTCCTCCACCCGCACCTGCCAGTCGCCGCCGCCGAGCCAGCCGAGCGCGTCGGACTCGGGGTGCTCGCCGAAGAGCGTGACGACCGGCGCCGGGCCAGGCTGCCCGGCCATGTCCAGCGCGCGCAGCGTGACGGTGTGCAGCGGGCCGCTGAGGGTGAGACCGACCGCGGTGCGTACCGCCACGCCGTCCGCGCCGCTGGCCACCAGCCAGCCGCCGTGCGGACCGCGGTCCAGCTTCGCGGGGTCGGCCCGCAGCGGGACCGCCACGCTGCCGCCGGCCGGCACGGTCACCTCACCGGAGCCGACGGAGACGCCGTCCGACTCGGCCACGCCGCTGTCCAGGTTGCGCAGCTCGAGGGCGAGCCGCAGGGTCTGCGCGGTCGCGGTGCCGTTGGTGTACGTGACGGTCCGCTCCACCGGAACGCCGCCGGTGGCCACCCGACCGAAGTCGGCGGTGGCCGAGCCGTACACCCGCTGGCTCAGCGCCCGGGCGACGTCGACCCGGCCGCCGCCCTGCTCGAAGACGGTCAGCGCGGGGTTCGCCTTCGCCGTGCTGACCAGCGCGTCCTTGAGCTTCCCGGCGGTCCAGTCGGGGTGTTCCTGGGCGAGGATCGCCGCCGCGCCGGCGACGTGCGGCGTCGCCATCGACGTGCCGGACGCCCGCGTGTACGCGTCGTCCACCGGCGTGCCCATGGTCGTGCCGGCGGCGCGGGCGGCGACGATGCCGACGCCCGGCGCGGTGATCTCCGGCTTCAGGCCGTTGTCGCCGACGCGCGGGCCCCGGCTGGAGAACGGCGCCAGGTTGTCGTCGCGGTCGACGGCACCGACGGTGAGCGCCGTGGTGGCCGCGCCCGGGGTGCCGACGGTGCTCGCCGCGCCCGCGTTGCCGGCGGCGACCACGAAGAGCGCGCCGGTCTCGGTGGTCAGGTCGTTCACAGCCTGGCTCATCGGGTCGGTGCCGTCGGTCGGCGGGCCGCCGAGGCTCATGCTGACCACCTTCGCGCCGGCATGGGCGGCCCATTCCATGCCGGCGATGATCGACGAGTCGTAGCCGGCGCCCGAGTCGTCGAGCACCTTGCCGACCAGCAGCCGCGCGCCCGGCGCGACCCCCTTGCGCAGCCCGTCACTGGCCGCGCCGCTGCCGGCGATGGTGGCGGCCACGTGCGTCCCGTGACCGTGCCCGTCCCGGGCGCTGTCGCCGCCGGTGAAGTCCCGCGCCTCGGCGATCCGGCCGGCCAGGTCGGGGTGGTCCGCGTCGACGCCCGTGTCGAGCACCGCCACCTCGACGCCGGTGCCGTCCCGGCCGGCCGCCCACGCCGCCGGCGCGCCGATCTGCGGCACGCTGTGCTCCAACGTGACGTGGACCCGCCCGTCCAGCCAGACCCGGGCCACGCCCGCGCCGAACCGGGCCGGCGCACCGGCCGCGGTACGCGCCGTGGAGGTGCCACGCAGCGTCGTCCACAACCCGGCGAGGTCGTCCTTGTCGACCCGCAGCGCGGCGCCGTTGATGCTCTCCAGCGGGCGGGCTGCGGTGGCCCCGGCGAGCGGCCGCACCCGGCCGGCCGCCGCTTCCTGGTAACGCACGATCAGCGGCAGCGCGCGCTGCGCGGCGTCGCCGTAGCCCTCGGCGGCCAGCTCCTCCACGTCGAACAGGTCGGCGTCGAGCACACCGGCGGAGACGTACGGCACGACGTCGCTGGGCAGCACCCGCAGCCCGCCGTCGGCCTCCACGGTGTGGAAGATGATCCGCTCGCGGCCGGGGCCGGGGCGGACACTGGCGGCGACCCGGCCGGGCGCGGCCTGGACCAACTCGACCCGGTCGCCGGTGATCAGGGTGATGCGGATGGGTGCGGGGTCCGAAACGGCGGTAGCCGGGCTCGGGCCGGCGGGCGGGGCGGGCGGGTCGGCGGACGCCGGTGCGGCGAGCCCGACCAGCAACGCGCCGACCGCGCCGGCGGCGAGCCAGCGTGGGGACCGGTGCATGCGATGCGCTCCTCTACTCCAGGGCCGCCCTCTGTGGAGGTCGGCCGACCGGAGTCTGCGCCGAAGATCATCGCTCGGTCACCGGTTGGGGCCCGCCCTACCGGCGACATGTCGCCAGGTGGACACGGGACGACAGCGTCCGCACCATCGGATGTCCGGTTTTGCCGCCGCCGGACGACGGCGTGCGGAGTCGGGTGGTTGCTGGTCGGGGTGCCGGAACGAGTCGCGCCGCTCAGCTCGCGAGCCGCCGCTTCCTCCGACGGCGGCCCGCCGACCTGGCCTCCGGGCCGGGGTCGAAACCCGACCCGGATCCGGCTGGCCGGTCCGCCCGCCGCGGCCGGCCACGACTCCTCCGGCACCCCGACCGTCGTGGTCCCGACCACCCCCTGGTCGGAGCCACGACCGTCGGACCGCGCGCCCGGGCGGACACGGGCCTCACCGCCCCGCCCGGACTCCACCTCAACGCAGCCCGCACGCTCCGTGACCGTCCGCTGGACGGTACCGCCGGCCCCGGCGACGGCCCGCTGCCGTGGGGAGCCGCGCCCGCCAGCGGCGGCACCGCTCACCCCGTACCGGTCCCCGGTGGTCGCCGGGACCCGGCGCCCGCGCGCCGTCGTCGAGGGAGGCTCCTACCGTAACCCGGCCGAACCGTCGACCGGGTACGCCGATCCGGTGACGCCGGGTCGGCCGTGCGGCGGCCACCGCGCGCCGGTCGCGCCGCCGGACGCCCGGGCGGCAGGTCAGCGACGGTTGCCCCGCCAGCCCTGCACGGGCAGGTCGAACTTGGCGACCAGCCGGTCGGTGAACGGGCGGTCCTTGAGCCGGACGATGCGCACCGGCAGCGCGCCACGACGGACGGTGACCCGCGCGCCCGGCGGCAGGTCGTAGACCCGGCGCCCGTCGCAGCAGAGCACGGCGAGGGTGGTGAACGGGTCGACGGTGATCGCGAAGGTGGACGTCGGCGCGGTCACCAGCGGGCGGCTGAACAGCGCGTGCGCGCTGATCGGCACCAGCAACAGCGCCTCCACCTCCGGCCACACCACCGGACCGCCACCGGAGAACGCGTACGCGGTGGAGCCGGTCGGGGTCGCGCAGACCACCCCGTCGCAGCCGTACCGGGACAGCGGCCGGCCGTCAACGTCGACGAGCAGCTCCAGCATCTGGGCCCGCTCGCCCTTCTCCACGCTGATCTCGTTGAGCGCCCACGACTCGATGGTCGGGCCGCCGTCGAACTCGGCGGTCACGTCGAGGGTGAGCCGTTCGTCGACGGTGTAGTTGCGCTCGACCACGTCGCGCACCGCGCTGTCCAGGTCGTCGATCTCGGCCTCGGCGAGGAAGCCGACCTTGCCGAGGTTGATGCCGAGCAGCGGGGCCTTCGCCGGGCGGGCCAGCTCGGCCGCGCGCAGGAAGGTGCCGTCGCCGCCCAGCGCGAAGACGATCTCGGCGCCCTCGGCGGCCTCCGGCCCGGTCACCGGCACCACGCCGGGCAGGTCCAGGTCGTCGGCCTCCTCGGCCACCACCCGCACCTCGAAGCCGGCCGCGATGAGGTCCGCCGCCACCGCCCGCGCGTGCTCGGTGCTGCGTCGACGGCCGGTGTGCGTCACCAGCAGCGCGGTCCGGCTCACCCGGACACCTCCTCGGTCGTGGGCTCCGTCGGGAATCCCTGCGGGCCGGCCGCCACCACCGCGCGTACCCGCTCGGGGTCCGCGGCGGGCGCGTCCCGGCGTAACCATACGAAGAACTCGACGTTGCCGCTCGGCCCCGGCAGCGGGCTGGCCGCCACGTCCGCCAGGCCCAGGCCGAGCTGCGCGGCCGCGGCGGCCACGTCGAGCACGGCCTCCGCGCGCAGCTGCGGGTCGCGGACCACGCCGCCCGCGCCGACCCGCTCCTTGCCGACCTCGAACTGCGGCTTCACCATCAGCGCCAGATCGCCGTCGGGACCGGTGCAGCCCGCGAGGGCCGGCAGCACCAGGCGCAGCGAGATGAACGACAGGTCGGCGACCGTGAGGCCCACCTCGCCGCCGATGACCTCCGGCGTGAGGGTACGGACGTTGGTGCGCTCGAAGACCCGTACCCGCGGGTCGTTCCGCAGCGACCAGGCGAGCTGCCCGTACCCGACGTCGACGGCCACCACCTCGGCGGCGTCGGCGCGCAGCAGTACGTCGGTGAACCCGCCGGTGGAGGCGCCCGCGTCCAGGCAGCGCCGGCCGGCGACGGTCAGCCCGCCGCGGGCGAACGCGGCCAGGGCGCCGGCCAGCTTGTGGCCGCCCCGGGAGACGTACCCGGTGGTGGGGTCCTCGCCGGTGACCAGCAGCGGGTCGGCGGGGTCGACCATCGCGGCGGCCTTGCGGGCCGGCACCCCGCGCAGCTGGACGCGGCCGGCCTCCACCAGCGCGGCGGCCTGCTCGCGGGAGCGGGCCAGGCCGCGGCGGACGAGTTCGGCATCCAGCCGGGTACGACGTGCCATGGGTGGTTCGTCTCCAGTTGGGTCAGGCCTGGTCGATGCTGGCCAGGGTCTCGCGCAGCGTCTCGTACGCCGCCTCGTACTGGGCGACCTGGTCGGCCGGGGAGAGCGCCTCGGCGTTGATCATGGCCTGCACGGCGGCGTCCACCGCCGGGTGCCGGGCCTCGCCGACCTCCTCCACCGGCACGGGGCGTACCCCGGGCGGCGGCCCGGGACGGGGACCGCCGGGCGGCCCGGGGCGCGGACCCGGCGGCGGGCCGGGGCGGTAGGGGGCGGTCACGACGTGGCACCTCCGGTCTGGGTGCGGCCGGTGGCCTTCCTCGCCGGCCGGACCGGCGCGGCGGGCGACTCCTCCGCCGGGGTGCGCGCCACCGTCGCCGCCGGCTTCTTCGCGATCGCCTTCTTCGCCACGGTCTTCTTCGCCACCGCCTTGGTCGGAGCGACCGCGGCCGGGGCCGGTTCCGGCGTGGCCCGCTCGGCCCCGCTCGGCTCGGCCGGGGACGTCGGGGTGGCCTTCGCCTCGCGCAGCTGCCGTTCCAGCTCGCGCACCCGGCGGGTCAGCTCGGCCACCTCGTCGGCGGTGGCCAGCCCGACCGCACCCAGCGCCCGGTCCACCTCGAAGCGGACCAGCTTGGTCAGCGCCTCCCGGTTGGCTGTCCCGGTGGAGACGAGTTCCTCGGCGAGCGACTGGAGCTGGGCGGCGGTCGCACCGCCCTGCCCGACCACCCGCCGCACCGCGTCCTGGGCCTTCTTCCGGGGCGCCTCGGTCAGGCCCATGGCCAGCTCGAGGTAGGCGCGCCACGCGTCCTGCATGCCTGAGTCCTTCCACGGGGCGGGGTGTGCAGGTGTCACGCTACCGGGCGCCTGGGACGGCCCATTGCGGTACGGTGCCGGGAAATGGCGTGGTGTGGTGAGGAGACGATGTGGCCAGCGTGGACGAGTGCCGGCAGGCGTTGCAGGACCTGGCCGCCCGGCTGGACCACCACACCGAGACGCAGGGCCGGATCGACCTGGACCGCACCCTGGCCTGCCGGATCACTGACCTGGACACCGCGTTCCACGGCCGCATCGAGGGCGGGCGGCTGGTCGACCTGACCGACGGCGACGACCCGAAGGCGAAGATCGCGCTCAGCACCAACAGCGACGACCTGGTCGCGCTGGTGCACGGTCAGCTCGACATCACCAAGGCGGTCGGCTCCCGCCGGGTGTCCATCAAGGCCAACCCGTTCGACCTGATGAAGCTCCGCAAGCTGCTCTGACCGCTCAGTCCGCCAGGCCCAGCGCGGTGCGGGCCCGTTCCGCAGCCGGGGACGCCGCCCGCAGCCGCGGGCCGGCGCCGGTCGACCAGGCGACCGCGCAGAGCGCGGCGAGGGCGTCGAGCGGGCGTCCCGCGCCGTCGAGGAGCAGCCCGTCGTCGCCCGCCGTCGCCGACCAGCCGCCGGTGTCGGGCGCGCCGGGCACCCGCACCACCGCCGCCGGGTCGAAGAGCCCCGCCAGATCCGCCGCGACGTACGTCGGCCGGCGCTCCTCGGGCGCCGCCAGCAGCTCGGGCACGTCGCTGACCCCGGTGAGCACCAGCAGGCAGTCCAGCCCGGCCCGACGGGCGCCTTCGATGTCGGTGTCCAGCCGGTCGCCGACCACCAGGGTCCGCCCCGCGCCGGCCCGGCGGGCCGCCGTGGCGAACAGCGCCGGCTCCGGCTTGCCCACCACCACGTCCGGGTCCCGGCCGAGCGCGGTACGCAGCACCGCCACCAGGGCGCCGTTGCCCGGCAACGGACCGCGCGGGCTGGGCAGGGTGCGGTCGGTGTTCGTCGCATACCAGGGGGCGCCCGCGCGGACCGCCAGGGACGCCTCGGCCAGGTCGGCCCAGCCGACGTCCGGGCCGTACCCCTGGGCGACGGCCGCCGGGTTCTCGTCGGCCGTCGCCACCGGACGCAGGCCGACCGCGCGCAGCTCGGCGCGGAGCGCCTCCGCCCCGACCACCAGCACCGGCGCGCCGGCGGGCAGCCGGTCCCGCAGCAGCTCGGCGGTGGCCGCCGCGGAGGTCAGCACCTCTTCCGGCCGGGCCGGCACGCCCATGCCGGTGAGCAGCTCGGCCACATCGCTGGAGCGCCGGGAGGCGTTGTTCGTCGCGTACGCCACGGACCGGCCCTCGGCGTGCAGCCGGCCGACCGCCTCGACGGCGCCGGGGATCGGCCGGTCGATCAGGTAGATCACCCCGTCCAGGTCGAAGACGACCAGGGCGTACCCGTCGACCAGCCGCGTTCCGGCCGGCGTGCCCGCCGCGTCGGCCCGCGCGTCCCCGGCGCTCCCGGTCACTGCCGGTCCGCCTCCGCCGTGCGGTCCCCGCCGTCGGTCACCGCGTCACCGGTGGTCCCGGCGGCGCGGGTGTCATCGGCGAGGGACCGGGCCGCGGCGTCGGTGAGCTCGTCGTCGCCGAGGTCCGCGCCGTCGCGGTCCCGATAGCCGGCCGCCGCGCCACCCCGGTCCGGGCTCTCGACGTCGTCGGCGGCCGGGTCGTCGTCGCGCAGCCGCGCGTCGCCGTCCAGGTCGTCGTCCTCGTCGTCGTCGAACTCGTCGGCCTCGTCGTCGTCCGCGAACTCGTCGTCGGTGTCGAGGTCGTCGTCCTCGTCATCGGCGTACCGGGCGTCGAGCTCGTCGGCGTCCGGGTCGTCCGCCTCGTCCGCGTCGCCGTCGAGGTCCTCGTCCACGGCGGAGTCGGCGCCGCCGGTCAGCTCGGCGTCCGGGTGGGCCGGCACGGCCCCCGGCGCGCCGGGCCCGGCCGCCAACTCCTCGTCCTCCTCGTCGTCGCCCTCGATGACCACGCCGTCGAGCTCCAGCAGCCGCTCGGCGGCGTCCGTCTCACCTTCGGAGTCCACGTCGGCGGCCCGCGAAAACCACTCCCGCGCCTCCTCGCGCCGTCCCACGGCGAGCAGCGCGTCCGCGTACGCGTAACGCAGCCGCGCCGCCCACGGCTCGGCCGAGTCGGCGGTCAGCTCGCGGACCTGGAGCATCGCCACGGCCGCGTCCTTCTGCCCGAGGTCGCCGCGCGCACCGGCCGCCACGATGAGCAGCTCGATCGCCACGGACTGGTCGAGCTTTTCCCGGTCCGCGCCCCGGAACAGGTCGATCGCCCGCTCCGGCCGGCCCAGCGCCCGCTCGCAGTCGGCCAGCACCGCCAGATGGCTCTGCAACCCGGTCATCCGGTGGTACGTCCGCAGCTCGGCGATGGCCGTCTGCCACTCCCTGGCGTGGTACGCGGCCAGCCCGACGGCCTCCCGCACGGCGGCGATCCGCGAGGCGAGCCGACGCGCCGCCATGGCGTGCGCCAGCGCCTCCGCCGGATCGTCGTCGATCAGCAGGCCGGTCGCCACCAGGTGCCGGGCGACGGTCTCCGCCACCGGCTTGGCCAGCGACAGCAGCTCGGCCCGGACACTGGAGTCGAGGTCGCTCGCCACCACGTCGTCCGGCAGCGCCGGCGCGGCGGCCCGCTCACCCTCCCGGCCCTCGGCGCGCTCGCGCCGGTCGTCCCGCCGCTCGCGGTCCGGCCCGAAACCGCCCGCCTGGCGGTCCTCCCGCGGGCGGTCGCCGTAACCACGGCGCTCGCCGTCCCGTCCGGTCCGCTCCCGGCCACCCCGGAAGCCACCCTCGCGGTCCTCGCGCCGGAAGCCACCCTCGCGACGCTCACCGCCACGGAAGCCGCCCTCGCGATCGTCGCGGCGGAAGCCCTCACGCCGCTCACCACCGAAGCCGCCCTCACGGCGCTCACCGCCACGGAAACCGCCCTCACGGCGCTCACCGCCGCGGAAGCCACCCTCGCGGCGCTCACCGCCACGGAAGCCACCCTCACGGTCCCCGCCGCGGAAACCGCCCTCGCGGCGCTCACCGCCACGGAAGCCACCCTCACGGTCCCCGCCGCGGAAACCGCCCTCGCGGCGCTCACCGCCACGGAAGCCACCCTCACGGGTA
>NZ_JBVJJA010000069.1:0-1240 GCF_055586005.1 Micromonospora sp. NPDC051924 | reverse complement strand
GGTCCCCGCCGCGGAAACCGCCCTCGCGACGCTCACCGCCACGGAAGCCACCCTCACGGTCCCCGCCGCGGAAACCGCCCTCACGGCGCTCACCGCCACGGAAGCCACCCTCACGGTCCCCGCCGCGGAAACCGCCCTCACGGCGCTCACCGCCACGGAAGCCACCCTCACGGCGCTCACCGCCACGGAAGCCACCCTCACGGTCCCCGCCGCGGAAACCGCCCTCGCGGCGCTCACCGCCACGGAACCCTCCCTGACGGTCGCCACCGCGGAAGCCGCCCTCACGGCGTTCGCCGTCTACGCCTCCGTCGCGGCGGAAGCCACCCTCACGGCGCTCACCCCGGACGTCGCCCTGACGGTCGTCGCGACGGAAGCCGCCCTCACGGCGCTCACCGCCGAAGCCACCCGCACGGGGACCGCTCTCGCGGGGACCGGAGCGGAAGCCGCCCTCACGACGGTCACCGCCGCGGAAGCCGCCCTCACGGTCACCGCCGCGGAACCCGCCCTCACGGGGGCCGCCACGGGAACCCTCACGGCGGTCGCCGGCGAAGCCGCCCTGGCGGTCGTCACGGCGGAAGCCCTCGCGACGCTCGCCGCCCCGGAAGCCGCCTTCGCGGGGACCGGAGCGGAAGCCGCCGTCCCGGTTGTCGTCGCGGCGGAAGCCGCCCTCACGGCGGTCGCCACCACGGTTGCCGGCGTCGCGGTCGTCGCGCCGCTCACCGCCGCGGAAGCCGCCGTCACGGCGGTCACCGCCGCGGAAGCCGCCCTCACGGTCGTCACGGCGGAAGCCACCCTCCCGGGGGCCGGAGCGGAAACCGCCCTCACGACGGTCGCCGCCGCGGAAGCCGCCCTCGCGGTCACCGCCGCGGAAGCCACCCTCCCGGGAGCCCGAGCGGAAGCCGCCGTCGCGGCGGTCACCGGAGCCGCCCCGCTGGCCGCCCGAGCGGTCGTCGCGGTCGCCCCGGTACGACGGCCGGTCGTCGCGGCGGGCGTCGCCGCGCCCCGAGCGGTCGGCGCGGTCCTCGTAACGACGGGGGCGATCTCCGCCCTGCGGTCCTGAACTCACAGGTACATCCTTCCTGAGTGCGTCCGTCAGGACGCTAACGCAGTCAAGGGCCGACCCTGCTGGGGCGGCCCTCGACTGGAAGATTGTCCGGCGGTGTCCTACTCTCCCACACCCTCCCGAGTGCAGTACCATCGGCGCTGGAGGGCTTAGCTTCCGGGTTCGGAATGTTACCGG